>NZ_CP115841.1:2470000-2547500 GCF_013318015.2 Agrobacterium tumefaciens
CGCCATCTGCGACTGCGAATAGAACGGACCTACGATCTTGAGGTTGGAATGCATCTGGATATAGTCGGTGAAACCGCCAACGCGTCCGATTTCCGAACCGGCACCGGCGACGTAGGACATCACGGCGATCTTGCCTTCCTTGCCAACCTTGTCGATCAGCGCCTGAGCAGCCAGTTCGCCGGCTTTCTTGTTATCGGTCGCCAGGAAGGACTGATAATATTGCTCGGAACCCTTGGCGAGCTGTGAGTCGATCAGAACCACGGGAATGCGGGCTTCCCAGGCTTTCTTGACAGCCGGAACCAGCGCATCAGGATCGGAAGGAGCAAGAACGATACCCGAAACCTTACGGTTTACAGCGTTTTCAACCATGTTGACCTGATCGGCGATGGCCGATTCAGATGCCGGACCCTGGAAGGTCATGGTGTTGCCGGCAGAGTCCTTCATCGCCGCATCGGCGCCCTTCTGAACGTTCTGCCAGAAGGTGGAGTTGACGGTCTTGACGATGACGGCGATTTCGCCGGCCTGCACGGTGGAGACGCTCCACAGCGCGATTGCGGATGTCAGAAGGGCGGTCGTAAGCTTGTTCATTTCTTCCTCCGTGATGTCGGCATACCGGGCCTCCCGTGCCGATCTTGTTTGCGGATAGGGTCCGCAGCCCTGTATCAGCGACGGTTGCGCAGCTGGTCGATCCAGACGGTGACCAGAATGACAAGACCGATGATGATCTGTTGCGTGAAGGCGGACACGCCATTCATATTGAGACCGTTGCGCAGGATGCCGATGACGAAGGCGCCGATTGCCGTGCCGGAAATCGTACCCACGCCGCCGATGAGCGATGTGCCGCCGATAACGGCGCTGGCAATGGCGTCCAACTCATACATCACGCCCTCATTCGGCTGGGCTGTGACGAGGCGCGACATCAGCACGCAACCGGTCAACCCGGCGAGCGTACCGGACAGGATGTAGGTGAAATTGGTGACGCGTGCGACGTTTACGCCGGACAGACGCGCAGCATCCGCATTCGAACCGACGGCATAGATGTGACGGCCAAGGATGGAGCGGTTGAGCATGAAGGAAACAGCCAGCGCAATAACCACCATGAGGATGACGGGGTAGGGAATGCCCGGAAACACTACGTTCGGAAAACCGTCATCACCAATATTGACGATGCGGAAGAGGGCGCCGTTGCCGAGTTCACCGAAGGATTCGCCGAGGCCGGAAACCGCTCGCGCACCGGTGATCTGCAGTGCCACGCCACGGGCGATCAACATCATGCCGAGTGTCGCGATAAACGGTGGCAGCTTGAAGCGCGTGACCATGAGGCCATTGATGAGACCGCAAAGCGACCCCGTCAGAATGCCAAGCAGCATGCCGACCGGCACCGGCATACCCAACTCCTTCACCGCAAGCGCGGCAACGACCCCGGCCAGAGCAAGCACCGAACCAACGGAAAGATCGATGCCGCCGGTGATGATGACGCAGGTCGCACCAATGCCGAGAAGGGCGATGGAGGTCACCTGAAGCGCAATGGTCATGGCATTGTTGACGGAGAAGAAGGCGCTGCTGGTGGCGGAAAACACCATAACCAGCACAACGAGACTGCCAAGAGCCGCAAACTTCTGGATGATGTCCTTCTGGCGGTCGCTGAAAGCGAAGCTCTTCTTGGGTTCTGCAATATTAGCCATGTCGTTCCTCACTGCGCGGCCCGGCCGTAACCGGACGCGTACCGCATGATTTCTTCCTGATTGGTCTTGGCGGTCTCAAGCACGCCCGTGATCCGGCCCTGGTGGAAAACGGCGATACGATCCGTCAGCCCCAAAATTTCCGGCAGTTCCGAACTGATGAGAATGACGCCGATGCCCTGTGCAGCCAGCTCGTCCATGATCTTGTAGATCGCGAATTTTGCGCCGACATCGATGCCGCGCGTCGGCTCGTCGAAAAACAGCACGCGCGACTGCCGGAACAGCCATTTGCCAATGATGATTTTCTGTTGGTTGCCACCTGAAAGCAGCCGCACCGTCTGTTCGATCGAAGGGGTACGGATGTTCAGGAGATCGACGTAACGTCTGGCGACATCGTCGTGCTTCTTGAAGTCGATCAGCCCGAAGCGGTTGGAGACCTCGCCGATATTGGCAAGCGTCGTATTGGCCGCAACCGACATCTTGATCGCAAGACCATCGCTTTTGCGGTCTTCGGACAGATAGGCGATACCCTCTTCGATGGCATCTCGCGGGGAACTGATGGAAAGCTCCCGCCCGTTGAAAACGACCTTGCCAGCATCCAGAGGATCGGCACCGAAAATCGCCCGTGCGACTTCCGTGCGACCAGCACCCATCAGTCCGGCAAAGCCGAGAATCTCACCGCGCCGCAGCGAGAAACCGACATCGTGGAACACACCTTTGCGCGTCAGCCCTTCCACCGAGAAAATAACATCATCCGTAGGGCGCGACGTGCGTTCCGGGAACTTCTCCTCCAGCGAACGCCCGACCATGCGCGTGACGATATCGTCAACGGTGATCGATGCAAAATCGTCGGTCGAAATATAACGCCCGTCCCGCAAAACCGTCACGCGGTCGACGATTTCGGCCATTTCATCGAGCCGGTGGGAAATATAGACGATGCCGACGCCAGAAGCCTTGAGATCGCGGATCACCTTGAACAACAGCCGCGTTTCCTGCTCGGTCAGCGAGGAGGTCGGCTCATCCATGATGAGGACTTCAGCATCCAGTGAAAGCGCCTTGGCAATTTCCACCATCTGACATTGAGCGACCGAGAGGCCGCGGACAATCTGGTCAGGATCGATATCGACGCCGAGCCGATCGAGACAGCGCTTTGCATCAAGCCGCAGCTTCTTGCGGTCAACGAGGAAACCACGGCGCGGCTCGCGGGCGAGATAGATGTTCTCGGCAACGGAAAGATGCGGAACGAGGTTGAGTTCCTGATGGATGATGGCGATGCCGGCGGCTTCGGATTCCAGCGGCGATGCATATTGCACTTTGACGCCCTTGTGCAGGATGGTTCCGTCGCTTGGCTGGTAAACGCCGCTGATGATTTTCATCAGGGTGGATTTTCCGGCACCGTTTTCGCCGCAGACAGCGTGAACCTCGCCGCTGCGCAAGTCGAAATGCACATTCGACAACGCTTTGACGCCCGGAAATTCCTTGCTGATGTTTTCGAGACGCAGGAGGCCTGAACCAAGGCCGTGCGCCGTCTCCTCAGGCGAAAAATCGCCTCGAATTGTCGATGCGCCCTGCGACATCAAGAAACCTCCACCCGCGCTCCCCGCTCCACCGGGGGAAATAATGAGCCAAATGGTTAGGCCGCTTTTTTAAAATGGTCAAGCCAATTAGCCCAAAATTTGAATCCCGCGTCTGGTACACGCAAAATCATCTCAAAAGAATTATTGAAATAATATCGTAAATTCACGTATTTAAGTAATTTCTTGCGTATTGATGCGCTTGGCGCTACGGTAAGGCCAAATTCAGATAACAGACAAGGTTCGTCAGAAAACACATGAATGGTCAGGCCAAAATAGCGGAACCACGCAGGCTTTATCAGCAGATTGCGGACCAGATACGCGAGCTGATCGATCTGGGAGAGTTTCTGCCTGGAACACGACTTCCCGCCGAACGGGAACTGGCACAGAAGCTCGGGGTTTCAAGACCATCACTGCGCGAGGCACTGATTGCGCTTGAAATCGACAACACAGTCGAAATCCGCATGGGTTCCGGTGTCTATGTGTCCACCGAGGCCCTTCAGACAACCCACAACACCAAATCCTTGGGCGACAGCCCCTCCGAATTGATGCAGGCGCGCGCAGCGCTGGAAGGCGCGACAATCGTACTGGCAGCGAGCCGCATGACCGATGAAACGATTGCAAACCTTCGCCAGATTCTCAACACGATGCAGCAGGAAATCGAGGCCGCGCGCAAACCTCTCGATCAGGACCGGCTTTTCCACGTCACCATTGCCGAACAATCCGGTAACAGCGTTCTGGCCCGGCTGGTGGCAAACCTCTTCGATGAGCGCCACAGCCCGATTTCGGCACAATTGCGTGTGAAATTTGAGGATCGCGATACCTGGACCCACGCCCTTCAAGAGCACGAGGCGATTTTGGCGGCCCTGGAGTTGAAAGATCCGCTGCTGGCGCAGGCGGCCATGCATACCCATCTGGAAGGTTCCAAGAGACGCTGGGTAGACGGCTGAATTCAAAACATAGCAGGCAATGTACCGGGGAGGAGAAAAACCCGTGAGTGAGAATTCCGAGGCAACCATTTTGCTGAACGCCAACGACAATGTCGCGGTGGCACGCCGGTCGATACCGGCCGGTGGTGCGACGGGCAGAGGCGATCTGACAGCCCGGGAGCTGATCGGACGCGGCCACAAGGTGGCCCTGACGTTTATCAGATCCGGAGACGAGGTCCTGAAATACGGACAGGTGATCGGCATCGCGACACAGGATATCGAGCCTGGCCGGCATGTGCATCTGCACAATCTCGCCATGGTGCCTTCCGAACACACGCATCAGTTCAGTGTCGATATCGAGGAAAAAGGCATGCTGCCCGAGGGCGAGCGCCGGACCTTCAAGGGTTTTGACCGGGGTCTCGGTGGCGTTGGCACACGCAACTACATCGGCGTCATCGCATCCGTGAACTGTTCCGCCACCGTGTCGCGTTACATCGCCGATTATTTCAACAAGCAGGGCGGCCTTGAAGGGTTCGACAATGTCGACGGCGTTGTGGCACTGACCCATGGCGGCGGCTGCGCGCTCAATACGAAATCGGAAGGTTATCGTCTTCTGATCCGCACCATTCAGGGTTATGCCCGCCACCCGAATTTCGGCGGTATTCTGCTGATCGGCCTCGGCTGTGAGACCAACCAGATCGCCCCTATCCTCGAACATTACAAGATGGAGGAGGGCGAACGGCTGCGCACCATGACGATCCAGCAGCACGGCGGCACACGCAAAACGATCGATGCCGCCATTGCCGAGATCAAGGCGATGCTGCCAATGGTCAATGCTGCCCAGCGCTCTGAACAGCCGCTTTCAAAACTGAAGGTCGCGCTAGAATGCGGCGGTTCGGATGGTTACTCCGGAATATCGGCAAACCCGGCCCTGGGATATGCATCAGATCTCATCGTCCGCAACGGCGGTACAACGGTTCTTGCCGAAACGCCGGAGATTTACGGCGCTGAACACCTGCTGACGAAGCGTGCCGTCACGCCTGCTGTTGCCGAAAAGCTGTTGCAGCGCATCGACTGGTGGCGGGATTATACCGCTCGCAACGGCGATGAGCTGAACAACAACCCATCCCACGGCAACAAGCTTGGTGGACTAACCACCATTCTTGAAAAATCGCTGGGCGCAGTGGCCAAAGGTGGCTCCATGCCACTGAAGGCGGTCTACGAATTCGCGGAAACCGTTACTGAACAGGGCTTCGTTTTCATGGATACGCCCGGTTACGATCCTGTTGCCGTCACCGGCCAGGTCGCCGGCGGCTGTAACGTCATCTGTTTCACCACCGGCCGCGGCTCCGTATCGGGATTCAAGCCGGCACCCTGCATCAAGATCGCCACCAATTCCGAAATGTACGAGCACATGAAGGAAGACATGGACCTCAACTGCGGCGAGATCGTTACCGGCGCGGAAAGCATCGAGGAATCCGGCAAACGAATTTTCGAGCACATTCTTGCAGTCGCTTCGGGAGACAAGACCGTCAGCGAGATTTACGACTACGGCGACAATGAATTTGTGCCGTGGCAGGTGGGCGCGGTTACCTGACCCGCTTCCAATACGTGCATCGGACTGTCCCACGTGAAACAAAAGGCCCGGAAATCACTTTCCGGGCCTTTTAAATTCTGTGCGCCGTTTCTGCTTAATGGCGGAAGTGACGCATGCCGGTAAAGACCATCGCCACATTATGCTCATTGGCCGCATCGATCACGTCCTGGTCGCGCATGGAACCACCAGGCTGAATGACTGCGGTGGCACCTGCTGCAATAGCTGCAAGCAAACCATCGGCGAAGGGATAAAACGCTTCAGAAGCCACAGCAGAGCCGCGCGTCAGCGGCTCAGCAAGGCCGAGTGCCTTGGCCGCATCTTCCGCCTTCTGGGCGGCGATACGGGCGGAATCCACCCGGCTCATCTGTCCGGCGCCGATACCTGCCGTCTGGCCGTCCTTGGCATAGATCACCGCATTGGACTTCACGTGCTTGGCAATCTTGAAGGCGAACTTCATGTCTTCAAGTTCCTGAGGTGTCGGCACACGCTTGGTGACCACCTTCAGTTCCAGATCCTCCACCATGCCGTTGTCACGGCTCTGAACCAGAAGACCGCCGGAAACCGTCTTGGCCGTAATGCCGGCAGCGCGCGGATCTGGCAGGCCACCAGCTGCCAGCAGTCGCAGATTGGGCTTGCGGGCGATAATGGATTTTGCCTCTTCCGTCACATCGGGTGCAATGATGACTTCGGTAAAGAGCTTGACGATCTCTTCTGCCGTTTCCGCATCGAGCGTGCGGTTCAAGGCGATGACGCCGCCGAAGGCCGAAACGGAATCGCATGCCAGCGCGCGCCGGTAGGCTTCTGCAAGTGTTGGACCCGTCGCAACACCACAGGGGTTGGCGTGTTTGATGATCGCTACAGCCGGCGCATTTTCCGGCAGGAATTCCGCTACCAGCTCGTAGGCTGCATCCGTATCATTGATGTTGTTATAGGAAAGCTGCTTGCCCTGAAGAAGCGTCGCCGTGGAAACACCGGGGCGCTTTTCGCCGGTCAGGTAAAAACCGGCGCTCTGGTGCGGGTTCTCGCCGTAACGCATTTTTTCCTTCAGCGCACCGCCGATGGCACGGTAATCCGGCGTTTCGATAGCCAGCGCCTCAGCAAACCAGTTGGAAATCACCGCATCATAAGCCGCAGTGCGGGCATATGCCTTGGCGGCGAAGGTCTGGCGCAGCGCGTAGGAGGTTTGACCGTCATCGGCCTGCAGGGCTTCCACCAGCGCAGGATAGTCGGACGGATCGGTGACAACAGTGACATAGGCGTGGTTCTTGGCCGAAGCGCGGATCATTGCCGGGCCGCCAATATCGATATTCTCGACCGTCGTGGGGTAGTCGCCACCCTTGGCGCGAACTTCCTCGAAGGGATAGAGATTGATGACGGAGAGATCGATCGCCTCGATACCGTGAGCCTTCATTGCCTCGACGTGATCAGCATCATCCCGGATAGCCAGAAGTCCACCATGCACGTTGGGATGCAGGGTCTTGACGCGACCATCCATGATTTCCGGAAAATTGGTCACATCGGAAACATCCGTTACCGGCAGTCCCGCGTCAGCGATGGCCTTTGCCGTGCCACCCGTCGACAGCAGCTTGACGCCAAGTTTGGACAGGACAGTCGCCAGCTCGATAATGTCCGTCTTGTCAGAAACGGAAAGAAGGGCTGTACGGATTTTGACTTTATCGGGAGCGGGGATTTTTTTGGAAACGACAGCCATCGGGCATACTCCGTTTAACGGGGAGGACAGGCTGGACTGGGATTGATCCAGCAATTGCCGCCGCGTTAACACAGCTTGCCATATTAATAAACAGCGGGGACGCGGAACGGCGAAAACTATGGCGGTTTTTGCCTGAAACTTGCCAGGAACCCTCTACGCCTTGCGTTCGATGATCCAGCGGATTTCCCGAGTATTCGCCAGATTGAATGGCAGCTCGATCTGCTGCGAAGGCCGCATGCCGGATGCATCCGCCATAAAAACATCCTCGGTCACGAAAAGCTCCAGTCCAGGCGCCGAAAACAGCCAGGTGGTTCCATCCGCTGCCTCAAGATAAACCGACTCCTCGTCCTGTTGGTACAGCTGGATGTGGGGGTGGATATGGAACCGCGATACCGCCGATATCGATTGCAATTGCGCCTTCACCACATTCTCGTCGGCCCGAAGCAGATCACGGCCCTTTATCTTCGTACCGGCAACATTCAGCTCAATTTCCCGATCGTGATAGCAACCGAAATTCTGCAAATAACCGTCATGCGACGCCCACAGGACATCATTGCCATTTGCATCCGTTCCGCGGCGGCTCTCCACCTGACTGACACCGGAAACCATGATCGGCCCGAGCAGTCTCGAGCGGGATAGTCTGCAAGAAGACGTGTCGGCGAGCGTGACCGTTGAATGGGCCGCCGTCGAGCGGCTCGCTCGCTGATATTCGGGTGCTGCGTTTTTCGGGAAGCCCGAATTGACGATGAACCGGCTCTTGCCACAGGACATCTCAAAGGACAGGCAGCCCGAATGGGCGTTACGCGAAAGCTCCGCCGAGCCTGGATGACCAGTATCGACGATGATGACCGTCTCATCGGTTGCAAGACGATGATAATTGACATCCGGCAGCATTTTGGACGGCCGGCCAGCTGTCTCATCGTAACGAAGTACCGACACAAGTTCATTGGCAAGCGTGGCGGTGGCGCCATTGAACAGCGCCAGATCGCCGCCCTGGTGGCGGAAAAACCGGATGGCCGGAAACATCCTGTCAATCGCCGGCACCAGCCCCGAGGGCAGATCGTGACCGAGATTGATGTAGCTTTGCCTAAGCGGCAAAAGATCGAGCAGCAAATCCAGCATGACCCTCGGATTGCGGGAAACATGCCCGCCATCTGGAAGAATCTGGCGTTCCATTTCCTGCGCCAGCTTCATTCCGTGCCGAGTAATATGGGACAGGCGGGTCGGCATGGCGATGGACGCGACGGCCAGCGCAATCCTGATCCGCAGCCTCGCTTCGCCATCCGGCGCATGTTTGACGATCCTGTCGAGATAACGCACGTGAAACGCAAGACTTTTCAGGAAACGACGATAAAAACCCGCATCGGCCTCATGTAAAACGACGGGAGAATGGGACAGCCAGGCAATCAGCCTTTGTGCCGCGATCTCCGGAGACCAGGCGATCCCCGCAACCCTCTTGCCGTGAATAGTCATCCATTCGGCAACGATACGGCGCGCCCGCTTGCTGGCCTCACTCGATCTGTCGGAACGGATATGCCGCAGCCAGCCGAATGCATGCAGCCGCTCTTCAAAAACCACCGAGGGATAGTCCACCTGAAATGGCGATAGACCGCCGGTTTCGACGACGCGGCCGGCGAGCGCAATCCGGCCCCGCAGCAATTCCTCGGCAAAATACGGATCGATTGCCCTCAGATCAGTCGGCGCCGCCACCAGACCATCGGGAACGCGATTGGCAAACCGGGATATGCGAAGGCGCAAAGGAGCGAGGCCCACACACAGATGACGATACGCCATCCGCGAGAGAAGACCGGCGGCATTGATGCTGCCTGCAAAGGACCCTGACAAGCTGTGTTTCCCGTTTCACATGTTTTGTTTTTATGAGTGAACCGTGATGATCGGAACGTATCGGCAATTATCCAATGATTCGCGGAAGCTTGGCTTTTTTCTACTTCTTACGCAAGACACTGCTAAAAAACCCGTCGATGCCGCCGAACATATCCGGCGTTGTACGAAGATCGCCTTCAGCAGTGACGGCGGCTTCCATTCCTGGCCAATCGTCCTTGCGAACGGCAACACGCTCGAAGTCCGGGTTTTCCGCCAGGACCTGTGCAATCATCGCTTCCCCTTCAGAGGGATCGAGCGAGCAATTGGAAAACACCACAATGCCGCCGGCTCCCACCAGCGTGAGCGCGTGTCGCAACATCTGGCCCTGAAGAGCGGCAAGCTTGGCAATATCATTCTCGTCCTTCGTCCAGCAGACATCGGGATGTTTACGCAACGTGCCGGTAGACGAGCAGGGGGCATCCAGAAGAACGGCGTCGAAAAGCTGTTCCGGCTGGTACTTCAGCATATTGGCTTCAACGGTTTCGGCGTGAAGACCAAGCCGGTCGAGATTTTCCCTGAGGCGGCGAAGACGATTGCCGGACTGGTCCAGGGCAATCACCTTCGCGCCGGCAAGCGCGAGCTGGGCAGTCTTGCCGCCAGGAGCTGCACAGAGATCGGCAACACGTTTTCCGGAAATATCGCCCATCAGCTTCACAGGCATGCTGGCCGCGAGATCCTGAACCCACCAGGCACCCTCGGCAAAGCCTTCAAGCGAGGGGATCTGGCCTTCAAATTCACCGAGACGGACACTGCCATTCGGTAAAACCGTACCGCCCAGCTTTTCCGCCCAGACAGCCGGATCGGTCTTCACCGTGAGATCGATGGAAGAGGGCGTCAGCTGCGCTTCGGAAATCCGTTTGGCAACCTCACCTCCGTAAGCCGAAACAAGCCGAGCGTAGAACCAGTCCGGCAGCACGGGCACATCCGCGATCGCCTTTTCGATTTCTGCTTTTTCCCGGCCCAATCGCCTGAGGACGGCATTCACCAGCTTGGCAAAACGCCTGTTGCGCGGATCGCGGTGTGCCTGTTCCACGGCAAGATCGACCGCAGAATGATCGGGGACATCAAGGTGAAGCACTTGCGCTGCGCCAACGACAAGGACGTGATGAAGCGACCGGGCGCCCTGCGGCAACGGTCCGTCAAGCAGCATCGACAAGGCGGCTTCGATACGCGGAAGGTGGCGAAGCGCGCTGTTGACGATCGCTCTCACCAGCGCCCGGTCCGCAAGGGATAGCGCGCGATAGACGGGATTGCCGTTTTCGCTGTCCAGCATACCGTCCAGCGAGGTTTTCTTTTCCAGAACGGCCGCCAGAATGCGGGTTGCGGCAACGCGTGCAGCAAGGCCGGGTTTATCCTGGAAAGACGAAGGGCCGTCTTCGCGGCCCCTTGCATGGTCCTGTCCCGGTTTTTTGGACCGCGACGGCTTATTTTGAGTATCGGATGTCAAGACCACGGTCCCTTGCGCTCGTTTTCTTTGCCTCGTCCCCAGCCCGTATTGGGAACGGAGCCTGATTTGCGCTGAGGTCTATCACCCGATGGCGCTGGCGTCGATCCTCGCGGGGAAAACTCCTGTGCCATAGCGTGAAGTGCCGCCACCCGGTTTTCCGTATTCGGATGCGTAGAAAACAGGTTGTCCATGCGCTCACCGGACAGGGGATTGATGATGAACATATGCGCCGTCGCCGGGTTACGCTCCGCATCCTCATTATGAATGCTCTGCGCCATGCCCGAAATTTTCTGCAGTGCGGAAGCAAGCCAGAGCGGATTGCCGCAAATTTCCGCTCCCCGCCGGTCGGCAGAATATTCCCGGGTACGGCTGATCGCCATCTGCACCAGCATCGCGGCAAGCGGCGCCACGATCATCGCAACCAGTACGCCGATAAAGCCCAGCGGATTATTGTTGTTTTCACGATTGCCACCAAAGAAAAATGCGAAGTTGCCGAGCATGGAGATGGCGCCTGCCAGCGTCGCGGTCACAGTCATCGTCAGCGTATCGCGGTTCTGCACATGGGCCAGCTCATGCGCCATGACACCAGCCACTTCTTCAGGGGTGAGGCGCTCCAGCAGGCCCGTCGAGGCGGCGACAGCGGCATTCTGCGGGTTTCTTCCCGTCGCGAAGGCGTTCGGCTGCGGGCTATCATAAATATAAACCTTGGGCATCGGAAGATCGGCATTATGCGAGAGATCGCGGATCATGTGGAAAAATTCAGGCGCATTCGCCTCATCGATCTCGCGTGCACGATAGGCCGACAAGACCATCTTGTCCGAATTCCAGTAGGAGAAAAGATTCATACCAGCGGCAATAAGAAAGGCAATCATCATGCCGCCCTTACCGCCGATCAGAAAACCGACACCCATGAACAATGCCGTCATGAAGGCCAGAAGCATTGCCGTGCGCATCATGTTCATATGTCAAATTCTCCTTGTTACCACTCAGGAAATATTCCGGGGTTTATAAAGCCCATCTGTTTATATAATCTGGTGAACGGCAAACATATTTCAATATCCCGTCATAGGGAGGATTACTCATGCAGGATGCGGATAATGACAACGGCGCAGAAATGCTCAAGCGGCTTTCGCCGGCGGCGGAACGTGCGTTAAAGGAAGCGGAAGAACGGCGCAAACAACAGGCGGATCTTCAATTGCCGCAGGAAACCGGCGGTCGCGGCGGCGCGGAACCTGTTCGTTTCGGTGACTACGAAATAAACGGCCGCGCTATCGACTTTTGAGCACCACGGCATAAAAATACCCGCTAAACGCGGGTATTTTATCAATTAAAACAGATACTTGCTTATTTTTGCTCCAGAAGCCGGCACACGGCTTCCAGCTGCTCTAGCGTGCGGTATCCGATGCGGATTTGTCCCGATCCGCCTTTGTGGCTAATCTTCACGTCCAGACCGAGAGCATCCGAGAGGCTGCGTTCAAGCGCGACCGTATCGGAATCCTTCTCAGCCGAAGGCCGCTTCTCCAAGACGTCACCCTGCGACTTGATGTCGTTTTGCGCCAGGCGCTCGGCATCACGCACCGAAAGCCCCTTGGAAACGATAGTCCGAGCCAGACCTGACGGATCGGAAGTGGAAACAAGCGCGCGCGCATGGCCAGCGGAAAGCGAACCATCCGCCAACATGTCCCGAACCGGATCGGGAAGTTTTAAAAGACGAAGGCTGTTTGCAACATGGCTTCGGCTCTTGCCGATGATTTCACCGAGGTCGTTCTGGGTGTAGCCATGTTCGGCGATCAACTGCTCATAGCCCATCGCTTCTTCAAGCGGATTGAGATCGGAACGCTGGACGTTTTCGACGATAGCCAGCTCCAGAGCCGTGCGGTCGTCTACATCCCGAACGATGACAGGAACGTCCGTAAAACCGGCCAGCTGTGCCGCGCGCCAGCGCCGTTCACCAGCGATTATCTCGTAACGGTTGACGCCAATCGTTCGCACGACCACAGGCTGAACAATCCCGTGCTGACGAATGGATGAGGCAAGATCCTGCAACTCATTTTCGTCAAAGTGCCGACGTGGGTTTCTCTGGCTGCGAGCGATGAACTCGATCGGGATGGCGCGATCCGCACTAACGGCGCGCTGCGGTTCACCCACCGGCACAGGCTGATCCATTTCGCCGATCAACGCCGCAAGACCGCGTCCGAGTCGACGCTTGGAAAGATCATCACTCATAAGATATTACTCCATATAGTCCGGCAAAACGTCAGGCCGCCTTGCGCAGACGCTCTCTCTGAATCACTTCGGAAGCCAATTGCAAATAAGCCTGGCTGCCGGCGCATTTCAGATCATAAAGAATTGCCGGTTTACCATAAGACGGCGCTTCGGAAACCCGAACATTGCGCGGAATGAGAGTGTGGTAAACCTTTTCTCCCAGATGCATCCGCACATCGGAAACCACCTGCTGCGCAAGATTGTTGCGCGCATCGAACATCGTGAGAACGATACCCTGAATATCAAGCTGCGGATTTACCGAACCACGTATCTGGCTGACCGTATCCAACAACTGGCTGAGACCTTCCAGCGCAAAGAACTCGCACTGCAACGGTACCAGCACAGAATGAGCAGCGGTCATGGCATTCATGGTCAAAAGATTGAAAGAGGGCGGGCAATCTACCAAAATATAGGAATAGTCTCTGGCTTCCTGCGTCTCCATGGCGGCACGCAAAAGAAAAACGCGGTTAGCAACATTCGCAACCTGCATCTCAAAGCCCAGAAGATCCATCGTCGACGGCACGATATCGAGGTTCGGAACTGCTGTCGGAACCGCAACTTCGGAAACGGTATGATCACCCACCAGAAGATCATAGGAAGACAGCTTGCGCTCTTTGCGGTCAATTCCCAAACCTGTGCTAGCATTACCCTGCGGATCGAGATCAATGATCAGCACCCGCTCACCAATAGCCGCCAATGCAGTAGCCAGATTGATGGCCGTCGTTGTTTTGCCAACGCCACCCTTCTGGTTCGCGACTGCGATAATCCGGTTTTTTTCAGAAGTCATACCGCACCTGACAAGCTCGTCAGTGCCTCTTAGTGAGGTTACTGATTTCAAGAACAACAGAATCTGCCTCAATGGCACTCTGGTGTTTTATCAGATCAAACTGCCAGCGGCCATGCGCTTTCTGCAGTTCGGATTCATAATCCCTGCCTTTATTGAAATATGCCCTGAGATTTGGATTATTCTGCGCCCACGGGTGAATATATTCGAAAAGTAAATTCATCTCGGCGAGGGCTCTTGCCGAAACCGCATCGCAATTTTCAACGGTTTCAGGCGCTTTTTCAATTCTGACTGGATGAACCGCGCCTCTTGCGCCGGTTTCCTTCAGCGCAATTCGCAAAAACGCAGCCTTTTTATTGTTGCTCTCTACCAGATCGACCCAACCATCACCCAGTTCCGCGAGAAAAATCGCTGTAATGACGCCCGGAAAACCGCCGCCGCTTCCCAGATCAATCCATTTCTGCGGTTGAGGGGCGAGCTGAAATATCTGTGCACTGTCCGCGACATGCCGGCTCCAGAGCTCAGTGAGAGTCGAAGGCGCAACCAGATTTGTGGTTTTGTTCCACTTCTTGAAAAGCTCGACGAAATGCTCGAGCCTCTCCTGTGTTTCACGTGAAACACTCTGGCCGTTTATCTTCATGGTCCGACTCGCTATTGGTGCATGCGCAATTTTTCACTTCCTGGTGCGGAGCCTTTCCGCAGAAGTGCGAGAAGCAGCGATATCGCAGCAGGTGTTATACCGTCAACACGCGCAGCCTGGGCAATGTTCTCTGGACGTGCCTTTTCCAGCTTTTGTTTCAGTTCGTTGGAGAGACCGGACAAAGACTGAAAATCGAAATCACTGGGAATTTTTCTGTCTTCGTCTCGCTTGATATCGACAATATCCGCGCTTTGGCGCTGCATATAGACAGCGTAACTCGCTTCGATTTCCAAAACCTCAGCGACCTTGGTATTAAGCGCCCGTAGCTCCGGCCAATGAGCGGCAAGAGTTTCCATTGTGATATCGGGGTAGGCGAGCATTTCATAAACCGAACGACGCTGACCGTCCTGGTTGAGTTTCAATCCCTGTTTAGCAGCCTGGGAGGGACTGATGGAAATGCTCTTCATCAGCTCGCGACCCCGATCCAGATCGGAGATAAAATCTGCGAAGCGTTTTTGGCGGTCATGCCCGATAATGCCGGCCATCTGACCAATAGGTGTAAGTCGCAGATCAGCGTTGTCAACGCGAAGTGAAAGCCGATATTCCGCTCTCGACGTAAACATGCGATAGGGTTCGCTGACACCCTTGGAGGTGAGATCGTCGATCATCACACCGATATAGGATTCGGTACGACTGAAATGAATGGGGTCTGCATTGCCTGCATATAGCGACGCATTCAACCCGGCAACCAGACCCTGGGCGCCCGCCTCTTCATAACCCGTCGTGCCATTGATCTGCCCTGCCAGGAACAATCCCGGAATTTTCCGGCATTCCAGAGAAGGCTTGAGCTCACGCGGATCGACATAGTCATATTCAATCGCGTAGCCGGGCTGAATGATGTTGACTTGCTCAAGGCCGGGGATGGTGCGGATAAACTGCTCCTGAACTGAGGCCGGAAGCGACGTCGAAATTCCATTTGGATAAATTGTGTGGTCATCAAGGCCTTCTGGTTCCAGAAATATCTGATGACCGTCCCGTTCACCGAAGCGTGTAATCTTGTCTTCGATCGACGGACAATAGCGCGGACCAACACCCTCGATCTGTCCCGAATACATCGCTGACAGATGAATATTATCCTGAATGATCTTGTGTCCCGCCGGCGTCGTCCGGGTTACGCCGCATTCGATCTGTGGATTGACAATGCGATCCGTCATAAAGGAGAACGGAACGGGATCTTCATCGGCCGCTTGCCGATCCACAGCATTCCAATCGATCGTGCGACCATCAAGCCGGGCAGGGGTGCCGGTCTTCAGCCGGCCCATGGCGAGGCCCAGACGGCCAAGCGTTTCGGAAAGGCCAAGAGACGGTTTTTCACCAACCCGGCCTGCGGGAATCTTTTCGGAGCCGATATGAATAAGACCGCGTAGAAAAGTGCCGCTCGTCAACACAACAGCACCACAAGGAATCCGGCTACCGTTTGCCATGATTACGGCGCAGACCTTATCATCCGCCATTTCAATATCGAAAGCATCACCTTCAATAATGCTAAGGTTTTCAATCGCATTGATTTCCCGTTGCATGGCCCCGCGATAAAGTCGCCGATCAGCCTGCGTGCGCGGCCCGCGGACGGCGGGGCCTTTTTTGCGATTGAGCATACGGAATTGAATTCCCGCTGCATCAGCAACCCGGCCCATCAAACCGTCCAGCGCATCAATTTCGCGGACCAGGTGTCCTTTACCGAGACCACCGATTGCCGGGTTACAGGACATCACCCCAATAGTCTCTCGCTTATGGGTAACGAGAGCGGTTTTAGCGCCATGTCGTGCAGCGGCCGCCGCAGCTTCGCTGCCGGCATGTCCACCACCGATAACAATGACATCAAATGACTGGTGCATATCCCTGCGCCTTATCCCAAATCATCGGCTTTGCCGTATTGGCCACCAATGTTTCACGTGAATCATTTTCCTATGCAGAATTCCGAGAAGATCACGCCCAGCAAATCCTCCACATCGACGCGGCCAGTAATGCGTCCAAGCGATGTTGCTGCGAGTCTCAAGTATTCCGACCTTATCGCAAGGTCCATGGTCTCGGAATTGAGCGCATCACTAACATAGTTCAGCGTCTCTTCAAGTCGTTTTTTGTGCCGGGCGCGGGCAGGGACCAATGTCTGTGCAACACCAACCCTGCTTTCAATCTCTCGCTTGATCAATAGACGCAATTCGTCGAGACCAACGCCTTCCCTGGCGGAGATGGCGAGATCAAAAACAGCGTCAACTGTAGAAGAGGAAATCGCGGTTTTTGTCCGTAGATGCAAATGGCGAGCATTTTCCAGCGGAATGATGGATTGTTTCGGTGTCGAATCGTTATCTTGCAATATCAAAATAAGATCCGCGGTTTCCGCTGTCAGAACGGCCCGCCTTACACCCTCCTTTTCGACCACATCCTGCGTCTCCCGAATTCCGGCCGTATCGAATATGCGGACCAGGTAACCGTCGAGATTAATCTCGACGCTCAGCACGTCTCTGGTCGTGCCAGCAATGTCAGTGACAATAGCAACGTCACGGCCGCTCAGAGCGTTAAGAAGCGTGGACTTGCCAGCGTTAGGCTCTCCCACCAGCGCCACCTTGAACCCGTCACGAATAATCTCGCTGCTTCCGCCGTTCTGGAGATGGCTGGTGATTTCACTATGAAGTTGCATCATCGCGTCCCACACCTGCGCGGCAACTGAATCCGGCACATCTTCCTCGTCGGCGAAATCCAGCTCTGCCTCGATCAGGGCGCGAGCACGCGTCAACCGGCCTGCCCAGCCATCGTAGAGCGCTGACAGCTTACCAGTGCTCTGCTCAACCGCTAGCCGCCGCTGCATCTCCGTTTCAGCCTGCAGCAGATCCGCCAGACCTTCGATCTCGAGAAGATCCATCTTTCCGTTTTCAAACGCTCGGCGGGAGAACTCGCCGGCATCCGCCGGCCGAAATCCTTCGAGCAGTTCGAGCTCGGCAAAAATTGATGCGACAACCGCGCGGCTTCCGTGGCTGTGGATTTCGATGCAGTTCTCACCCGTAAAGGAATTTGGTGCAGGGAAAACGATCATCAGCGCCTGGTCGATGATCTCATTGTTTCGGTTTCGAATCGAACATAGAACCGCCTGCCGCGGTTCTGGAAGGTCACGACCGGTCAAAGTGACAAAGGCTTCGAACGCGCCGGGCCCACTGATCCTGATAATTGCGACGCCGGCCGGCAATGCTCCACTGGAGAGCGCATAAATGGTATCGGCGGAAGCTGGCATCATTCACCTCGGTTAAAACAGTCAAGCCGCATCCGAATGAACGGATGCGGCTTTAAAGCTTTGTCGATGGGACCGGTAAAACTCCGGATCAGGTATTCATCGATTCGAAGAAATCCGAATTGGTCTTGGTCTGCTTCAACTTGTCGATCAGGAACTCGATGGCATCCATCGTTCCCATCGGCGCGAGAATTCGGCGAAGCACGAAAATCTTCTGGAGATCCTGACGCGGCACGAGCAGGTCTTCCTTACGTGTACCGGACTTGAGAATATCGAGCGCCGGGAAGATACGCTTGTCAGCGACCTTACGGTCAAGCACGATTTCCGAGTTACCCGTACCCTTGAATTCTTCAAAGATGACTTCGTCCATGCGGCTGCCGGTGTCGATCAGCGCGGTCGCGATAATCGTCAGCGAACCACCTTCTTCGATGTTACGTGCGGCACCGAAGAAACGCTTCGGCCGCTGCAGCGCGTTGGCATCCACACCACCGGTCAGGACCTTGCCGGAAGACGGAACGACCGTGTTATAAGCTCGGCCGAGGCGGGTGATGGAATCGAGCAGGATAACGACGTCGCGGCCATGTTCGACAAGGCGCTTCGCCTTTTCGATGACCATCTCGGCCACCTGGACGTGGCGTACAGCCGGTTCGTCGAAGGTTGACGACACCACCTCACCCTTGACCGAGCGCTGCATGTCGGTGACTTCTTCAGGACGTTCGTCGATCAGAAGAACGATCAGGTAACATTCCGGATGGTTAGCCGTGATGGAATGCGCGATGTTCTGCAAGAGAACAGTTTTACCGGTACGCGGCGGCGCGACGATCAATCCACGCTGGCCCTTGCCAAGTGGCGCGACCAGATCGATCACACGCGACGACAGATCCTTCGATGTCGGAAGCTCCAGCTCCATCTTGAACCGCTCATTCGGATAAAGCGGCGTCAGGTTATCGAAGTGAACCTTGTGACGGATTTTTTCAGGATCGTCAAAATTGATCGTGTTGACCTTGAGAAGCGCGAAATAACGTTCGCCTTCCTTGGGTCCACGGATCGGCCCCTCGACAGTATCGCCGGTCTTCAGAGAGAAACGGCGAATTTGCGAGGGCGAAATGTAGATATCGTCCGGACCCGGCAGATAATTTGCATTTGCGGACCGTAGAAAACCGAAACCGTCCTGCAGGACTTCAACGACGCCTTCGCCGATAATTTCGATGTCCTGGCTCGCGAGAACCTTGAGGATTGCGAACATAAGCTCCTGCTTGCGCATGGTGCTCGCATTTTCAACTTCCAGGGATTCAGCAAAAGTTAGCAAGTCGGTAGGCGATTTGCTCTTAAGTTCCTGAAGCTTCATTTCAGCCATGAAGGAAAGACCGTTTGATAATGTAATGTCGGGGGAGGGCGTGTTCGCGAATCAGATGCTGAGGGAGAAGCCGCAGATGACTGAATAATTCACATGCCACGAGATGAGTGGTCCGAAAATAGCGATTGAATAGGGCTACTGCAAGAGGAAAGCACGAATTCCGCGAAATTTATCGTTGCGACCTCTTAACCGAAGGGTTTCACAACCACAAGTATGACTATGAGGATCATCAGTACCGTCGGAACCTCGTTCATCAACCGCCAGTGACGGGCAGGCCTGATATTTTCATCCCGGGCGAACCGTTTGGCACTGCGGGTGAAATAGACGTGGGCGATGGTTAGTAGCACCACCAGTGCGATTTTCGCATGTAGCCAGCCGCCGGAAAAACCATAAACCGACCATGCGAGATAAAGCCCTAATATCCAGCTGATCATCATCGCCGGGTTCATGATGACCTTGATCAACCGCTGTTCCATCACCTTGAAGGTTTCGGATTGCTGCGAACCGGTGGGTGCATCGGTGTGGTAAATGAACAGGCGCGGCAGGTAAAAAATCGCCGCCATCCAGGAAATCACCGCGATGATATGAAGCGCCTTGATCCACAGATAGAGATCGGCCGGATCGGCGTAAAACAACAAAGCGACAAAAGCGGCAAAGACACCGAGCGCCATACCTGCGCGAAGGGCAGCCCTGTTTCCTGAGCGGGCGGAGGTCTGCTTCTCGCCGCTCATGCCCCGGCTCCGCCGGCACGCACCCGCTGCACCAGCCTTGCAACGTTTTCCGGATCGGCCTGCGGCGTGATGCCATGGCCGAGATTGAAGATCAGCGGGCCCTGTCCCAGAGCCTGCAGCACAGCGTCGATACCGTCCTCCAGAGCCTTGCCACCCGCCACCATCAGCATGGGGTCCAGATTGCCCTGTACCGGGCCTTCCTTCTGCAAGTCCCTTGCGAAACCGAGTGGCACCGACCAGTCGAGGCCGATGGCGTCTGCGCCTGTTTTGCGGCGATAATCCTTCAAAAGATAACCGGCCCCCTTGGCGAAGGCGATGATCTTCGCGGAGGGGCGGCGAGCGCGCACCGAAGCGATGATACGGGCGACGGGTTTTACCGCATATTCCTCGAATTCCCTCTCGCCGAGCACCCCGGCCCAGGAATCGAAAATCTGCACCGCATCGGCGCCGGCATCAATCTGCGCCACAAGGTAGTCGGCGGAAACCTCAGCCAGCAAGGCAAGAAGCTTTTCCATAGCTGCCGGCTCCCGATAACCGAACAACCGCGCCGGCGCCTGATCAGGCGTTCCGTGGCCGGCAATCATGTAGGTTGCGACCGTCCAGGGCGCACCGCAAAAACCGAGAAGCGTCGTCTCATCCGGCAAGGTATGGCGCAAACGTGAGACGGTTTCGAAAACGGGTGAAAGATGCGCAATCACATTGCTCGCATCCAGCCTGTCGATGCCATCCACATCGATCGGATCCATGGCCGGACCCTTTCCCTCGCTGAAGGAAACATTGCGATTAAACCCATCCGGTATCACCAGAATATCGGAAAAGAGGATAGCTGCATCAAGACCGAACCGGCGAATGGGCTGAAGGGTCACTTCGGTTGCCAGTTCGGGATTATAACAGAGATCGAGGAAACTGCCGGCGTTCTTTCGCGTTTCCCTGTACTCCGGAAGGTAACGCCCTGCCTGCCGCATCAGCCATATGGGCGGAGGTGTGACCGTCTGCCCGTTCAACACCTTTAAAACCTTGCGCTCGCTCATGCCACCCAACTTCCAAAAAATAAAATCTAAGAGATTTAAAAGATTTTCTATTTCTTAGAGTCGGTGAGTAGCAAGGATTAAAATCTTTCCAGTCGATATGCCGCAGTCGGGTGTAAGCGCCAAGACCTGAACACGGCATTTCATCGCTTCATCGCAATAAATTGGATAATAGATATTTATATAATATTTTCAGATATTTAAGTTATATCCTTTGAAGCCGTTGCCTGTGGATCATCTGTGGACAGTTTTGAACAAGTTCAGAGTTTCCAGACAATTCACAGGCATGCCTGATAGCAAGGACGCCACTTGCGGATTGTGGAAAAAACCCACTTTATCCACGAGGCGGCTCGGCCCGCGGAACAATTCGGAAGTTTGTCCCGGTTTATCAACAGCGAGAGAAAAACAGCGTGGAGAACAAAAAAAGTTTCTTCCATTTGCACCTGATTTCGGACTCAACAGGAGAGACTCTCATGTCGGCCGGTCGTGCCGTCTCGGCGCAGTTCCACGCTTCGATGCCGGTGGAACATGTTTATCCGATGATCAGGAACCAGAAGCAGCTCGCCCAGGTGGTGGATCTGATCGACAAGGAACCGGGCATCGTTCTTTATACGATCGTGGATCAGCAGCTGGCCGAGTTCCTGGATTTGCGCTGCCACGCGATCGGGGTGCCCTGCGTCAACGTCCTCGAGCCGATCATCGGCATTTTCCAGACCTATCTAGGCGCACCTTCGAGACGGCGGGTCGGGGCGCAGCACGCGCTGAACGCGGATTATTTCGCCCGGATCGAAGCGCTCAATTTTGCGATGGACCATGATGACGGGCAAATGCCGGAAAGCTATGACGAAGCCGATATCGTCATCATTGGGATCAGTCGAACGTCGAAAACACCGACAAGCATCTATCTCGCCAACAGAGGCATAAAGACCGCCAATATACCGGTCGTTCCAAACGTGCCGTTGCCGGAAAGCCTTTATGCCGCCACCCGTCCTCTGATCGTTGGTCTTGTCGCGACATCGGACCGCATATCCCAGGTTCGTGAAAACCGGGAACTCGGTGCGACTGGCGGATTTGACAGCGGACGCTACACGGATCGCGCCACCATCATGGAAGAGCTGAAATATGCGCGTGCGCTCTGTGCCCGTAACAATTGGCCGCTGATCGATGTTACACGCCGCTCCATAGAGGAAACGGCCGCGGCAATCCTTGCCCTTCGCCCGAGGACACGATAATCCGGATCGCACCATTCGGAGCAGATAGTCGATGAAACAAGAGTTGATCCTCGCCTCGTCCAGCGCATCCCGTCAGATGTTGATGCGCAATGCGGGGCTGACATTTTCGGCGATCCCGGCGGATATTGACGAGCGCGCGCTCGACGAGCAGCTGGAAAAAAATGGCGCAAAGCCGGAAGAGGTTGCGCTGGAACTGGCCAAGGCCAAGGCGCTCGCGGTAAGTGCCCTGCATCCGCAAGCACTCGTTCTTGGATGCGACCAGACGATGGCGCTCGGTGCCCGGGTGTACCACAAGCCAAAAACCATGGCCGAAGCCGAAGCACATTTGCTCTCATTATCCGGCAAGGTTCATCGATTGAACAGTGCAGCCGTTCTTGCCCGCGGGGGTGATGTCGTATGGCAGACGATCTCCAGTGCCGAGCTTTCGGTGCGAACTTTGAGCGCCGAATTCGTCTCCCGCCACCTGCAACGCGTGGGTGAAAAGGCCTTGACCAGTGTCGGTGCCTATCAGCTCGAGGGCGAAGGAATCCAGCTATTTACTTCGATAGAGGGGGATTATTTCACCATTCTTGGCCTGCCGCTTCTGCCTCTCTTAATGAAACTGCGCGACATGGATGTCATCGATGGCTGATTCACGTGAAACATTAACTATAAACGCCTTCGTTGTCGGTTATCCGATCAAGCACTCCCGGTCACCGATCATCCATTCCTACTGGCTGAAAAAATTCGGGATACCCGGCTCCTATAAGGCCATTGAGGTTGCCCCCGATGACTTCCCCGATTTCATCTCGGCACTAAAAGAACAGGGACCTGGTGCAGCGGTGGGTGGCAACGTCACCATTCCGCACAAGGAAGCGGCCTTTAAGTTGGCGGACAGTCCCGATGAGCTGGCGGAGGAACTGGGTGCAGCCAATACCGTCTGGATGGAAGAGGGCAGGCTGCATGCCACCAACACGGATGGCTATGGCTTCGTTTCCAATCTCGATGAGCGCCATCCCGGATGGGAGAAAACCGACCGGGCGGTGGTGTTCGGAGCCGGCGGTGCAAGCAGGGCCGTCGTTCAGTCGCTGCGGGACCGCGGCATTGCCGAAATCCACGTCCTGAACCGCACGGTCGAACGTGCCCGTGAAATGGCCGACCGTTTCGGTGCACGGGTTTTTTCTCATCCTCAGGGCGCACTTCATGAAGTCATGCAGGACGCCGGGTTGTTTGTGAACACGACATCGCTGGGTATGGACGGAACGGAAGCGCCCGAGATTGATTTTTCGCCGCTCGCTGCAAGTGCTGTTGTAACCGATATCGTCTATGTGCCGTTGAGAACCCCCATCCTCCAGATGGCGCAGACACAGGGTATTGCGACGGTCGATGGGCTTGGCATGCTCCTTCATCAGGCAAAACCCGGCTTTAAAAAATGGTTCGGCAAAACGCCGGAAGTTGATGACACTCTTCGTTCCCTCATCATTGAGGATATGGAGAAACATTGATGATCGTCATCGGTCTCACCGGCTCGATCGGAATGGGAAAAACGACCACGGCGAAACTGTTTGCCGCGGAAGGGATACCGGTTCTCGATTCTGATGCGGTCGTGCACGACCTCTATTCAGCAGAAGCCGTGCCGATGATCGAAGCCGCCTTTCCGGGCACGACCATTTCCGGCACGGTCGACCGTCTTGAACTCGCTAACATCCTCAGGGAGAATCCGGCTAATTTTAGAAAGCTGGAAGCAATCGTCCATCCGCTTGTTCGTGAAAGACAGGAAGCTTTCCTCCGTAAGGCGAGAGAGGAAAATCAAAATTTCGCCGTTCTCGATATCCCGCTACTGTTTGAAACCGGCGGGGAAACGAGGGTCGATAAAGTAGTCGTTGTTAGTTGCGCGCCGGAAATACAGCGCCAGCGGGTTTTGTCCCGTCCCGGCATGACGGAAGAGAAATTCGAAATGATATTGGCCCGGCAGATGCCCGATGCCGAAAAGCGCCGGCGCGCCGATTTTATCATCGATAGCGGAAATGGTGTCGAAGCGGCATGGGATCAGGTAAGAGAAATTCTGCAGAGACTAAGTGCCGGTTCGGGCAACGGAGAGAAAAATGCGTGAGATCATTTTCGATACGGAAACCACAGGCCTTGAATCGAAACTAGACCGCGTGATCGAAATCGGCGGCATCGAGCTCAACAACCATTTTCCGACCGGCCGCACATTGCATATTTATATCAACCCGGAAGATCGCAAGGTTCACCCGGACGCGCTTGCGGTGCATGGCATCACCGACGACTTCCTGAAAGACAAGCCGAAATTCGCCGAAGTCGTCGACGAAATCCGCGAATTTTTTGAAGGTGCCCGCTGGGTGGCGCATAATGCGACATTCGACATGGGTTTCATCAATGCGGAATTTGCCCGCCTCGGCATTGCGCCGGTCTCATCTGAATTGGTGACGGATACGCTTTCGCTTGCACGCCGCAAGCACCCGATGGGTCCGAATTCCCTCGATGCACTTTGCCGACGTTACGGGATCGACAACTCCCACCGCACCAAGCACGGCGCGCTTCTCGACTCCGAACTGCTCGCCGAAGTCTACATAGAAATGATTGGTGGGCGCCAGACAGCGCTCGGTTTCGGTTCCGGCTCCAAACAGCAAGCGGTCACTATCGAGGATGATGATGTCCCGAATGAGCCGTTGCAAAGGCCCCATCCTCTACCATCAAGACTGGATGCGGAGACCATCGCGGCGCACGGCAAGCTCGTTCTCGGCATGGGCGACAAGGCGATCTGGAACCGTTACCAGAATTAAGTGCGCCTGGCGCTTAGATGCGCCGTTGAAAAATGACGAGAAGCGTCAAATAAAAAACCCGGGCGATGAACCCGGGTTTTGTTTTGTGTGAACTCTAAAAAGAGCGGCGTCACGTACAATTCAGTTCGGTACGGCCTGAACCTTGGCTCTGGCCTGTTCCTCGGCAACGCGCTGCGAAAACATCTGCGCGAAATCGATCGGATCGATCATCAGCGGCGGGAAGCCACCATTGCGGGTGACATCGGCGATGATCTGGCGTGCGAAGGGGAACAGCAGGCGCGGGCACTCAATGAACAGCACCGGCAGCATATGTTCCTGCGGGAAACCGGCAATGCGGAACACGCCGCCATAAACCAGCTCGGCTGCAAACAGAACCTTGTCGCCATCCTTGGCTTCGGCATTCAGCGTCAGCACAACGTCGAAATCCGAACCCGAAATCGGGTTTGCGTTGACATTGACATTGATGTTGATCGACGGCGCATTGTCACGAGCCTGAAGCGAACGAGGAGCACCCGGATTTTCGAAAGAAAGATCCTTGATGTACTGGGTAAGAATGTTGAGGGAAGGACTAACTGCGCCCTGTGCGCCATTTTCAGCGGTCATTACGTTTCCTCGCGGCGTGATTTCGTGGAAGGCGGTCTATCATTTCGACTTGAGCCTTACAACCCTCGTGCTCTCGGCTCCCTAACCCTTTGCCGTGCTTCAGGGTTTGGGCAGGTTGCGATCATCCGGCTTTTGGGACCAGGGAGAATCCTTGGGCCCTTCGCGGTGAAACTCCTGTTCGTCGAGGTCCACGACCTTGGAGCTACCCTTATTTCCCTGACCATTGCTGAACCCGGAAAAGTCACCGGGTTGCGGCCCGGTCTGGCCGCCGGGTTGACCCGACTGGCGAAAAGAACCGGCCACGACGACGCGGGGTCCGAGGATCTTCCAGAAAAAACGTCTCACCGTTTTCGACAGAAGCAGGAGACCGAGTATATCGGTGATGAAACCCGGGATGAACAGCAGGATGCCCGCCACGACGCGCATGGCGCCATTGACCAGCTCATCGGCAGGCTGGGCGCCGGTACGACCTGCGGCCTGAAGATTTCTCACCATGCCGATGCCGCCGAGCCGCAGGATCAGCAACCCCAGAAACGACGTGAACAGGACGAGCGCCAATGTCAGCCACAGACCGATTGTCTTGCCGACGATGATGAAACCGGCAATTTCCAGGATTGGCATCATCAGGATGACGATGGGGAGAAAGGAAAAACGCATCTTCTAGCCTTGCGTGTGCATCTCTGGCAGATTGCCGGTTCCCGAGAACACCGATGATTGAATCTGCACATTTGAATGATGATAAGATGCAGACTATATGATGTTCAGGTTTTTGAATTTAAATGGCGGTTTTGGTAAAAGATGGGCTTTAGCGACTTTATCACATTGTTTTTTCTCGTTGCAGCGGTGCTGATCTTTCTTCAGCTGCGCAGCGTTCTTGGTCGCCGAACCGGCAATGAGAAGCCGCCATTCGACCCTTACACGCCGCGCGATGTCGCGAAAGGCCCCGTCACGGACGATAACAAGGTCGTGACCCTGCCCAAACGCTCTGAGGCGGAGGACGAAAACCGCTTTGCCGAGGCGGATGCTCTGGCACCCGTCGATACTGCCTTGAATACATCCCTGCGCGAGCTGATGACCAAGGACCCGACCTTCCGCCCCAAGGAATTCCTGAACGGCGCCCGCATGGCCTATGAGATGATCGTCATGGGTTTTGCCGATGGTGACCGCAAGACGTTGAAGAACCTTCTGTCGAAGGAAGTTTTCGACGGGTTCGAGGCGGCCATTTCCGAGCGGGAAAGTCGCGGCGAGGTGGTCAAGTCCACTTTCGTGGGAATAGAGAAGGCCGATATCACCCAGGCCGGTATCCGCGATTCCGAAGAGCAGATCACGCTCAGAATAGTCAGCCAGCTGATTTCGGCCACCTATGACAAGGATGGCAAGCTGGTGGACGGCGATCCCGATGCGGTTGCGGAAGTGGACGACATCTGGACCTTCTCGCGTGATGTCCGCTCGCGCGATCCCAACTGGAAGCTGATCGCCACTGAATCCGAGCAATGAATACGCCCTTTTCGTTCGAAGAAGTTTCTTTCGGTGATCTGCCGGGATGGCAGGAGGATGATCCGCGTAAGCTGTTTCCGGCGATGCGGACGATCCTGTCACATCTTCGGAATTCAAAACCCTACAGGACCGGCGCGCTGGGTCTCACCGCCGGCGAACTGGCCTCGCTTCTGGAACTGGCCGATGAGGAACAAGCGGATAGTCCCCAGCAGGCCCGCCGGTTTTTCGAGACGAATTGTGTACCTTTCAAAATTTCACCACCCGGCGGAAAACGCGGTTTTGTAACTGCCTTTTATGAACCGGAGCTTGAGGTATCGTCAGTCCGCGACGATGTCTGGAAGTATCCGCTCTACCGCCGCCCACCGGAGCTGGTGGATATCGATGACGAAAATCGCCCGAGCGGTTTTGATCCGTCCTATGCTTTTGGCAGAGAGGGCGAGGACGGCATTTCCTATTTTCCCGATCGCCGCGCGATCGACGAAGGATATCTGCAGGGCAGGGGGCTTGAGATTGCCTGGGCGAGATCGAAGGTCGATCTGTTTTTCGTCCACGTTCAGGGTGCTGCCCGTCTTCTGTTTCCTGATGGAGAGGTGAAACGCATCACCTATGCCGCCAAGGCCGGGCATCCGTTCTCGCCGATCGGTCGGTTGCTTCTGGATCGTGGGGAACTGGATCCGAAAACGATCTCGATGCAGACAATTCGCAAATGGCTCGCCGACCATCCGGATGAGGTGGATGGGGTGCTATGGCATAATCGCTCCTATATTTTTTTCCGGGAGGCTGATGTTGCCGGTCTGGATATGGGACCGATCGCCGCCGCCAAGGTGCCGCTGGTCGCGGGGCGGGCGCTTGCGGTGGACAGGCTCATCCACACCTTCGGTTTTCCCGTCTTTATCCATGCGCCGTCATTGACCCACCTGGATAATGGCAAGCCCTTCGCGCGGTTGATGCTGGCGCTCGATACCGGCTCGGCCATCGTTGGCCCGGCACGCGGCGACATTTTCACCGGCTCGGGTTTCGAAGCCGGGGAACTTGCAGGCACAGTGCGCAACGACGCCGATTTCTATATGCTGCTGCCGCATGTTGCTGCGAAAAGGTATCGGCGATGAAGGGCAGTCGAAAGCTTGGCAAGGAAGAACGCATTCTGTGGGGTAAGGTCGCAAGAACAGCCAGACCCATCTCCGGCAGGCTGGAAGATTTGCTGGCTTTCGACGATATCGAGGAAGCCGCGGCGGAACCTGTCGTCCCGCAAACGGCAAACGCCGTCTTCCCTAGGATGCTCGCGGAGCCGGTGGACGTTTCGACCTTTACGCCGGACAAGAAGCCAAAAATTCATCAACCGATGGAAAAGCCGGTTAAGCGCAAGTTGACGCGCGGGCGGTTGCCGCTGGAAGGCCGTATCGATCTGCATGGCATGTTTCAGAGCGAAGCCCATGCGGTTCTGCTCGATTTTTTATTGCGGGCGCACGAACGGGGCCTCCGGCACGTGCTCGTCATCACCGGTAAGGGTCGCTCCATCGGCAGCGATGGTGCGCTGAAAAGGGCCGTGCCCATGTGGTTCGCCAAACCGGAATATCGTTACTTGATTTCATCCTATGAGGATGCATCCGCCAATCACGGCGGCGATGGCGCTCTCTATGTCCGTTTGGCGCGCCGCAAGGGTGAAAAATCATGACGCCCTTTGCAGAAGCCGTGCGGCTGCTTCGTGAGCGCAAGGGCGTGACTCAGAAGGAGATGGCAGCGGCAATCGGCGTTTCCCCCGCTTATCTCTCGGCACTGGAGCACGGCAAACGCGGCAAACCGAGCTTCGATCTCCTCCAGCGCATCGCCGGATATTTCAACATCATCTGGGATGAGGCGGAGGAATTGTTCTTTCTCGCCGGCTCCTCCGACCCCAAGGTGGCGATCGACACGGTCGGTCTGCCGCCGCAATATACGGCTTTTGCCAATCGGCTGGCGCGGGATATTCGCAAGCTGCCGCTGAGTGTGATAGAGGAACTGTCAGCGGTGCTACAAAAAAGCCGTTCTTGCGATTGAAACCCCTCTATCCCCTGCTTTATGCAGCGTTCTGAGGCATGTGGCCTTTGGGATTGAGTGTAGAATTTCTATAGTCGTATGTCGGATTTGAGTGATTCGCGGGCTTCAGGCCTTCTCACTGAAAACTTGGCCAGGAAATTTTGGAAAGAGTACTTATGACCGAAACATCGTCAAGCGAAGTCGGCGCCAACACTGAATACGGAGCCGATTCGATCAAGGTCCTGAAGGGTCTTGATGCTGTGCGCAAACGGCCCGGCATGTATATCGGCGATACCGATGACGGCTCCGGTCTTCATCACATGGTCTACGAGGTGGTCGACAACGCCATCGACGAGGCTCTTGCGGGTCATGCCGATCTGGTGACGGTAACGCTCAACGCCGATGGTTCGGTGACGGTAACGGACAACGGACGCGGCATTCCGACTGATATCCATTCTTCCGAAGGCGTTTCCGCCGCGGAAGTCATCATGACCCAGCTTCATGCGGGTGGAAAATTCGACCAGAACTCCTACAAGGTTTCCGGCGGTCTGCATGGCGTGGGCGTTTCGGTCGTAAATGCGCTCTCGGTTTGGCTGAAGCTCAGAATCCGCCGCAATGGCAAGCTGCACGAAATCGGCTTCACCCATGGGGTTGCCGATGCTCCGCTCTCGGTCATTGGCGAATATGAAGGCCGCTCTGGCACGGAAGTCACCTTCCTGGCGAGCCCCGACACCTTCACCATGACGGATTATGATTTTGGTACGCTGGAGCATCGCCTGCGCGAACTGGCGTTTTTGAATTCCGGTGTTCGTATCGTGCTCACCGACAAGCGTCATTCTGATATCAAACAGGAAGAGTTGCTCTACGATGGTGGTCTTGAAGCCTTCGTGCGTTATCTCGACCGGGCCAAGAAACCGCTGGTGGACAAGCCGGTGGCCATTCATGGCGAAAAGGACGGCATCACGGTTGAGGTCGCGCTCTGGTGGAACGACAGCTACCATGAAAATGTGCTCTGCTTCACCAACAACATTCCGCAGCGCGACGGCGGCACCCATATGGCCGGCTTCCGCGCGGCGCTCACGCGTCAGATGACATCCTATGCCGAGACTTCCGGCATCATGAAAAGGGAAAAGGTCAGCTTGCAGGGTGAGGACTGCCGCGAAGGACTGACGGCAATTCTTTCCGTCAAGGTTCCCGACCCCAAGTTTTCTTCGCAGACGAAGGACAAGCTTGTTTCGTCTGAAGTGCGCCCTGTCGTGGAAAGTCTCGTCAACGAGGCCCTGTCCACCTGGCTCGAGGAACATCCGTCCGACGCCAAGATCCTTGTCGGCAAGGTGGTGGAAGCGGCCATTGCCCGTGAAGCCGCCCGCAAGGCGCGCGAACTGACGCGCCGCAAGGGTGCGCTCGATATCGCCTCTCTGCCCGGCAAGCTCGCCGATTGTTCCGAACGCGATCCGGCGAAATCCGAACTCTTCCTCGTCGAGGGTGACTCCGCAGGCGGTTCGGCCAAGCAGGGCCGCTCGCGCGAAACGCAGGCCATCCTGCCGCTACGCGGTAAGATCCTGAACGTTGAGCGCGCCCGTTTCGACAAGATGCTGTCCAGCCAGGAAATCGGCACGCTGATCACCGCGCTCGGCACGTCGATCGGCAAGGACGAATTCAACGCAGACAAGCTGCGCTACCACAAGATCATCATCATGACGGATGCTGATGTCGACGGCGCCCACATTCGTACCCTGCTGTTGACCTTCTTCTTCCGCCAGATGCCGGAACTGATCGAGCGTGGCCATCTCTATATCGCGCAGCCGCCGCTTTATAAGGTGACGCGCGGCAAATCCGTGCAGTACCTCAAGGACGAGAAGGCGCTGGAAGAATATCTGATCTCGATGGGCATCGAGGATACGTCGCTGACGCTCGGCTCCGGCGAAGTACGCATCGGCGCTGACCTTCGTGAGGTCATTCTCGATGCGGTGCGCATGCGCACGCTGATCGACGGTCTGCATTCCCGCTACAGCCGCTCCATCGTGGAACAGGCCGCTATTGCCGGCGCCCTGAACCCCGAGCTTTCGGCCGATGCTGCCCGTGCCCAGGAAACCGTTGCCGAAGTAGCCCGGCGTCTGGACATGATCGCGGAAGAAACCGAACGCGGCTGGTCCGGCATGGTGCTGGAAGATGGCGGCTTGCGCTTCGAGCGCATGGTACGCGGTGTCAAGGAAATCTCGACGCTCGATATGGGCCTGATCGGTTCGGTCGATGCCCGTCATATCGATCAGCTCGCGGCCCGCACGCGCGATATTTACGTCACTCCGCCGGTTCTGCAACGCAAGGACGGCACTATGGAACTGGCCGGACCGCGTGCGCTTCTGGATGCTATTTTCGCCGCTGGCCGCAAGGGTCTTTCCATGCAACGTTACAAGGGTCTCGGTGAAATGAACGCCGAGCAGCTGTGGGAAACCACACTCGACGCCAATGTACGTTCGCTGCTGCAGGTCAAGGTCAACGATGCTACGGATGCCGACGGCCTGTTTTCGCGCCTGATGGGTGATGAGGTGGAACCGCGCCGCGACTTCATTCAGGAAAATGCGCTCAGCGTTGCCAATCTCGACATTTAATCCTGTGGGACGTCTCGCGTGACGATTCACGTGAAACGAAACTTTAACGAAAGGCCCGGCGGTCAATTTCCGCCGGGCCTTTTGTCATCTGTGTTGTCGGATATCAATCGGCCTTGCCGGTGAACCGCCCCTTGAAAGCTACGTCCGAAAGGGGGAGGCGTTTGCTGGGCACTTCCCGTTCTGCCAGATCGTCAGGAAGAACAGCCTTGTCGGTCAATGTGCCGATGGCAACTGCGGCCTCCACCTTATATCCATCCGGAACATCAAGCTTTTCCACGATCTGGTCTTTAAATATGCCTGCCATGCCATGGGCGTGGTAACCGAGCAGATGTGCCTGCATGGCGAGTGAAAACCATGCCGCACCGGCATCGAAGGAATGGGTCGCTGAAGGCTTTTTCTCACCCTCTCGTGAAATATTGTGGTCGCGGGAAAGGATGAAGAGTAGGACCGAGGCATTTTTTGCCCAGCGCTGGTTTCCTTCCATCAGCAGTTCCACGAAGAGCGGCCAATCCTCGCTATCCTTGTGCGCGTAGACAAACCGCCACGGTTGCTGGTTGGATGCCGATGGCGCCCAATGCGCGGCATCGAGAATGGTCAGCAGATGCTCGTTTGGCATCGCATCTCCATCGAATGCGCGCGGAGACCACCGATCGAGGAAGAGTGGATCGACTGGATATTCGGATTGCCGGGAATTGCTGTTCGTCACGGGCGTGTCCTTTTGATTGTCGGGAGGGAAAAGGTATTTTTCGAAAGTCGAAGCAGTCAAGGGGTGACAAGTATGAATGTATCGTTCATATATGCATCACCTTGTCTGACAACCGGGAGAGAGTTCCATGAAATTGATGCGCGTTGGCCAGCCTGGCCAGGAAAAACCTGCGATCCTCGACGCGGAAGGAAAAGTCCGCGATTTGTCTGCTCATGTCAAAGACATCGGCGGTGAAGCCATTTCTCCGGAAGGCCTGAAGAAGATTGCCGCCATCGACCTCGGCACTCTTCCCGTAATCTCTGAAGAGCGCATTGGCGCTTGTGTTGCCGGAACCGGAAAATTCATCTGCATCGGCCTTAATTTCTCTGACCACGCCGCTGAAACCGGTGCGACCGTACCGCCGGAACCGGTCATTTTCATGAAGGCGACCTCGGCAATCGTCGGTCCGAACGATAACGTTGTCATTCCGCGCGGTTCTGAGAAGACCGACTGGGAAGTCGAACTCGGCGTCGTCATCGGCAAGACCGCGAAATATGTATCTGAGGCTGATGCTCTCGACTACGTCGCCGGTTATTGCGTTTCGCACGATGTTTCTGAGCGCGCGTTCCAGACCGAGCGTGCCGGACAGTGGACCAAGGGTAAATCCTGCGACACCTTCGGTCCGATCGGCCCCTGGCTGGTCACGAAGGACGAAATCACCGATCCGCAGAACCTCGGAATGTGGCTGAAGGTCAACGGCCAGACAATGCAGGACGGCTCCAGCAAGACCATGGTTTACGGCGTCGCGCATGTCGTTTCCTATCTCAGCCAGTTCATGTCTCTGCATCCCGGCGACGTCATTTCCACCGGCACGCCTCCGGGCGTCGGCATGGGCCAGAAGCCCCCGCGTTACCTCAAGACCGGCGATGTCGTTGAACTCGGCATTGAAGGCCTCGGTTCCCAGAAACAGACCTTCGTTGCCGACATCTGATTATCAACAAACGTTCAACTGAAATTGAGGCGCCGGAGGGAAACCACCGGCGCCTTCGATTTTGTGCAGTTGCGAAAAGCTGCTATGGTCAAAAAAAGAGCTTGATCCGCGAGGAGGCGTAATCAGTGTTCTACCACCTCTATGAAATGAACCATGCGGCGATGGCGCCACTGCGCGCCGGTGCCGATATGATGCGCCAGGCATGCAGCAATCCTTTGAACCCGCTTTCCAGCACCGCCTTCGGGCGAAGCCTCGACGCAGGCTTTGAGGTATTCGAGCGGCTGACGCGCCGTTACATCAAGCCGGAGTTCGGTTTGGCGACTACCACCGTCGATGACCGGACCGTTGCCGTCACTGAAGAGATCATCTGGTCGCGTCCCTTCTGTAATCTCGTTCATTTCAAAAAAGAACTCGATGCGGCCCGCAAACCAGATCCTAAGATGCTGCTGGTGGCGCCTATGTCTGGCCACTACGCCACATTGCTGCGGGGAACGGTCGAGGCGCTGCTGCCATCCGCGGATATCTATATCACCGATTGGATCGATGCCCGCATGGTGCCAGTCACCGAAGGGACATTCGATCTCGACGATTACATTAGCTACGTCATCGATATGCTGCGCGAGATCGGGCCCGGCGCCCATGTGGTCGCTGTTTGTCAGCCCTCGGTTCCGGTTCTGGCCGCAGTGTCCCTGATGGAAGCCGATGGTGACGGTTTCGCGCCTGCATCCATGACGCTGATGGGCGGTCCGATCGATACGCGCATCAATCCCACAGCCGTCAACGGTCTGGCCACGGCCAAGCCAATCGAATGGTTCCGCGACAATGTCGTCATGCAGGTACCGTGGCCGCAGCCGGCTTTTGGCCGGAATGTCTATCCCGGCTTCCTGCAATTATCCGGCTTCATGTCCATGAACCTCGACAAGCACATGACCGCACACAAGGATTTCTACCTGAACCTCGTCAAGAACGACGGCGATTCCGCTGAGAAGCATCGCGATTTTTACGATGAATATCTGGCCGTGATGGATTTGACGGCGGAGTTCTACCTGCAGACAGTTGAAACCGTCTTCATCGAACACGCGCTTCCCAAGGGAAACATGCAGCATAGGGGCAGGGCGGTCGATCCCGCTGCCATTCGTAACGTCGCGCTGTTCACCGTGGAAGGCGAAAACGACGATATTTCCGGTGTGGGCCAGACCAAAGCCGCACACGATCTTTGCCGGAACATCCCCGATGAAAAGCGTGGGCACTACATGCAGCCCGACGTCGGGCACTACGGCGTTTTCAACGGGTCGCGTTTCCGCAAGGAGATTGTGCCGCGCATGGTGGAATTCATCCGCAAGAACCAAACTGTCTAGCGCTGGAAGCCAGGCGATGCCGCGCATTTGCGTGGCCAAGCCGGTGTCGAATCGGCTATGAACAGTCCATGTTTTCGTTCCTCAGAAAATCCGTGAAGTCGCCGGCGCCGAAAAAGGTAGCGCCCAGCCAACGCACCGTCGAGGTGGCTGGCCGTCATGTGCCCATTACGGTGAAGGAAAATCCGCGCGCCACGCGCATCACCTTGCGCATCGAACCCGGCGGCCGGGCCATGAAGCTGACGATCCCGATGGGGCTTCACCATGGCCAGGTGGATGATTTTCTCGAAAGGCATCAGGGTTGGATTGAAGGCAAGCTTTCGAAAATCACCCCAGATGACGGTTTGTGTCATGGTGCGTCGGTTGATATTCGCGGCGTATCCCATCGTATCCATCACACTGGCAGCCTGCGTGGCCTGACTCATATCTCCAAAGACGAGGACGGCACGGCGGTATTGAAAGTCAGCGGAGCGCCCGAACACCTGCGCAGACGGGTGGCCATGTTTTTGAAAAAGGAAGCGAAGGCTGATCTGGAGAGGCTTGTTGCGGTTCACGCGAGCGCGGCCGGAAAGCCAGTGCGATCCATCAGCATGAAGGACACCCGCAGCCGCTGGGGTTCGTGTTCCCATGATGGAAATCTGAGTTTCTCGTGGCGTATCGTCATGGCTCCGGAAAAGGTCATCGATTATCTCGCAGCCCACGAGGTTGCGCATCTGCGGGAAATGAACCACGGCCCGAAATTCTGGGCCCTGTGCGAAAAACTCTGCCCGCATACGCAGGAAGCCAAGGAATGGCTGAAGCGTCACGGCTCTAAACTCCACGCCATCGATTTTGATTGAAAGTGGAGGCGTGCATCGCCATCTGGATTCACGTGAAACATTCCATGGAAAACGGGTGCGATTTGGCTCGACTCTTGTCGCATTTCGTGTCAGGTCGCGGGTATGAAACCGGATATCAAGATTTGCGGATTGAAGACACCGGAAGCGCTGGAGCGTGCCGTCAGGCGCGGCGCCTCCCATGTCGGCTTTATTTTCTTTGAAAAGAGCCCCCGCAACATCGAGCCCGATATCGCCGGCAGGCTGGCGGAAGCCGCCCGTGGCGCCGCAAAGGTTGTCGCCGTTACCGTCAATGCCGACAATGATGATCTGGACGAGATCGTTGATCTGCTGAGACCGGATATTCTGCAATTGCACGGCAGTGAAAGCCCGGAGAGGGTGCTGAACATCAAAGCACTCTACGGCCTTCCGGTAATGAAGGCGCTTTCCGTTCGCGACGCCGCTGATCTTGCCAAGATTGATCCCTATATAGGCATAGCCGACCGTTTCCTGCTGGATGCCAAGGCGCCTGCGGGTTCCGATTTGCCGGGCGGCAACGGAGTATCCTTCGACTGGACCATCCTGCGCTCTCTTGACGGAAGTATCGATTACATGCTTTCCGGGGGATTGAACAAGGACAATGTCGCGGAGGCTCTGGCCGAAACCGGAGCTGGCGGACTGGATTTGTCGTCCGGTGTGGAGAGCGCGCCGGGCGTCAAGGATCTTGCGATGATTGATGCATTCTTCGATGTGGTGAATGATTGGTCGAAAGGCCCAAAGGGAGCTTGAAGTGAACGACGCGCCAACACCCAATTCTTTCCGCGCCGGTCCCGATGAGGACGGCCGTTTTGGCATTTACGGAGGCCGCTTCGTTGCCGAAACGCTGATGCCGCTCATTCTGGATTTGCAGGCGGAGTGGGACAAGGCAAAGACCGATCCCGAATTTCAGGCAGAACTCAAATATCTCGGCGCTCATTACACTGGCCGCCCGAGCCCGCTTTATTTCGCGGAACGCCTGACGGCCGAACTGGGCGGCGCCAAGATCTATTTCAAGCGCGAAGAGCTGAATCACACCGGCTCGCACAAGATCAATAATTGCCTTGGCCAGATCCTGCTTGCCAAGCGCATGGGCAAGACCCGTATCATTGCCGAAACCGGTGCCGGCCAGCACGGCGTTGCCTCGGCGACCGTCGCCGCACGCTTCGGCCTGCCCTGCGTCGTTTATATGGGCGCGACGGATGTTGCCCGTCAGGCGCCGAATGTTTTCCGCATGAAGCTTCTGGGCGCTGAGGTAAAGCCGGTAACGGCCGGCCACGGCACTCTGAAAGATGCCATGAACGAGGCGCTGCGCGACTGGGTCACCAATGTCGACGACACCTATTACCTGATCGGCACAGCTGCCGGCCCGCATCCCTATCCGGAAATGGTTCGCGATTTCCAGGCCGTCATCGGTGAGGAAGCAAAGGCACAGATGCTGGAGGCGGAGGGCCGTCTTCCGGATATGGTCATTGCGGCTGTCGGCGGTGGCTCGAATGCCATCGGCATCTTCCATCCTTTCCTTGATGACAAGAGTGTCCGTATCGTCGGCGTCGAGGCTGGCGGCAGGGGTCTTTCGGGTGAGGAGCATTGCGCTTCGATCACGGCCGGTTCGCCGGGGGTTCTGCACGGAAACCGCACCTACCTTCTTCAGGATGCGGATGGCCAGATCAAGGAAGGCCATTCCATCTCCGCAGGTCTCGATTATCCCGGCATCGGCCCTGAGCATTCCTGGCTGAACGATATCGGCCGCGTGGAATATGTACCGATCATGGACCACGAGGCGCTGGACGCCTTCCAGATGCTCACCCGCCTCGAAGGCATCATTCCCGCTCTGGAGCCAAGCCACGCGCTGGCGGAAGTCATCAAGCGCGCACCGAAGATGGGCAAGGATGAGATCATCCTGATGAATCTCTCGGGTCGTGGGGACAAGGATGTCCACACCGTCAGCAAGTTCCTCGGAATGGAAATGTAAGACCATGACTGCACGTATGGACAAGCGCTTTGCCGATCTGCGCGCTGAAAACCGCCCGGCTCTGATTACCTATTTCATGGGCGGCGACCCGGATTTCGAAACCTCGCTCGGCATCATGAAGGCCCTGCCGGAAGCAGGCGCCGACGTTATCGAGCTCGGCATGCCGTTTTCCGACCCGATGGCGGATGGCCCGGCGATCCAGCTGGCAGGACAGCGCGCGCTGAAAGGCGGCCAGACGCTGAAAACCACGCTCGATCTCGCCCGCGAGTTCCGCAAGGAAGACGACGCGACCCCGATCGTGATGATGGGATATTACAATCCGATCTACATCTACGGCGTCGACAAATTTCTGGACGATGCGTTGGCGGCTGGCGTCGATGGTCTGATCGTGGTCGATCTGCCGCCTGAAATGGATGATGAGCTTTGCGTGCCCGCCTTGGCGCGCGGCGTGAATTTCATCCGTCTCGCCACGCCGACGACGGATGGCAAGCGCTTGCCGACCGTTCTTAAAAATACCTCAGGTTTCGTCTATTACGTATCGATGAACGGTATTACCGGTTCCGCACTGCCCGATCCCTCGTTGATCTCAGGCGCGGTCGGTCGTATCAAGGCGCATACGGAACTGCCGGTTTGCGTCGGTTTTGGTGTCAAGACGGCCGATCATGCCAAAGCGATCGGTGCCGTGGCGGATGGCGTGGTGGTCGGTTCGGCCATCGTCAACCAGATTGCCGGCAGTCTGACGAAGGACGGGCAGGCAACCGCCGATACCGTGCCATCCGTCACGACGCTGGTAAAAGGACTTTCAACGGGCGTGCGTGCGTCGCGCCTTGCCGCTGCGGAATAAGCGCGCGGCCCAGTCAGGAGTAGTCAGTTGAACTGGATCACCAATTACGTACGGCCCCGGATCAATTCCATGCTTGGCCGCCGCCCGGAGGTTCCTGAGAACCTGTGGATCAAGTGCCCGGAAACGGGCGAGATGGTCTTCCACAAGGATCTGGAAGATAACAAGTGGGTCATTCCCGCTTCCGGTTACCACATGAAGATGCCGGCAAAGGCGCGTCTCGTCGATCTTTTCGATGGTGGCGTCTATGAGGCCTTGCCGCAGCCGAAGGTAGCGCAGGATCCGCTGAAGTTCCGCGATTCCAAGAAATACACCGACCGTCTGCGCGACAGCCGCACGAAGACCGAGCAGGAAGATACTATCCTTGCCGGCGTTGGCCTCCTGAAAGGCCTGAAGATCGTTGCCGTTGTGCATGAATTCCAGTTCATGGGCGGTTCTCTCGGCATCGCGGCCGGCGAAGCCATCGTCAAGGCGTTCGAGCGCGCCATTTCCGAGCGTTGCCCGCTGGTCATGTTCCCGGCCTCCGGTGGGGCCCGCATGCAGGAAGGCATTCTGTCACTGATGCAGCTGCCGCGCACCACGGTTGCTGTCAATATGCTGAAAGAAGCAGGCATGCCCTACATCGTGGTTCTGACGAACCCGACGACGGGTGGTGTCACTGCTTCCTACGCCATGCTGGGCGACGTGCATATTGCCGAGCCGGGCGCCGAAATCTGCTTTGCGGGCAAGCGCGTGATCGAACAGACCATTCGCGAAAAGCTGCCTGAAGGCTTCCAGACATCGGAATACCTGCTGGAGCACGGCATGGTGGATATGGTGATCGATCGCCGCGAAATTCCCGATACGCTGGCAAGCCTTCTCAAGATCATGACGAAGGCTCCGGCAGAAGCAAACGCGGTCATTCCGCTTGCGGCTTCGGCCTGACGGAAAAATATGTCGCCCGGAGGCGGGAAGCGCCTTCGGGATGACGTTACACGTTGCATGATTTCATCTCGGGTGCGGCGGACAAATGGCCAATACAACGCCTGAAAGGCGAACAGAAGATATGACGAAGCCCGCAATCGGCGAGGCCGAACAGATCATCGAAAAGCTGATGCAGCTTCACCCCAAGGGTTTTGATCTTTCACTGGACAGAATTTCCCGTCTTCTGGAAAAACTAGGCAGCCCTCAGAAAAGGTTGCCGCCGGTTATTCATGTCGCAGGCACCAACGGCAAGGGTTCGGTTACGGCCTTTTGCCGCGCATTACTGGAGGCGGCAGGACTTTCCGTGCACGTTCACACCTCTCCGCATCTCGTGAACTGGCATGAACGTTATCGCATCGGCGTTTCCGGCGAAAAAGGCCGTTATGTCGATGATGCCGTCTTTGCGGATGCGCTGCGCCGCATCGAAGCTGCCAACGGCGGCCAGATGATAACGGTTTTCGAAATTCTGACCGCCGCGATGTTTCTGCTCTTCGCGGAGCATCCGGCAGATGCTGCCGTGGTCGAGGTTGGACTCGGTGGGCGCTTCGATGCGACCAATGTGATCAACAACCCGGCCGTTTCCGTTATCATGCCGATATCGCTCGATCATCAGGCCTATCTCGGCGACCGGGTGGAATTGATTGCCGCTGAAAAGGCCGGCATCATGAAGTCGGGTTCCCCTGTCGTCATTGGTCATCAGCAGTATGATGCGGCGCTGGATACCCTCGTTTCCACGGCTGAGCGTCTTGGTTGCCCGGCATCAGTCTATGGGCAGGATTTTTCCGCCCATGAAGAATTCGGCCGTATGGTCTACCAGGATGAATTCGGCCTGACCGATGCGCCGCTGCCACGTCTTCCCGGTCGCCACCAGCTTGCCAATGCCGCTGCCGCGATCCGGGCCGTCAAGGCTGCCGGTTTTGAGGTGACGGAGCGGATGATCGAAAAGGCCATGACAACAGTGGAATGGCCCGGCCGTCTTCAGCGTGTCCTAACCGGAAAAATCGCTGAAATCGCTCCGAAGGATGCGGAAATCTGGATCGATGGTGGTCACAACCCAGGCGCGGGCGAAGTCATTGCCGAGGCAATGGCGGGGTTTGAAGAAAAGACACCGCGCCCGCTCTTCATCATTGCCGGCATGATCAACACCAAGGATCCGGTGGGTTATTTCAAGGCTTTCGCCGATATCGCGGAGTATGTCTTCACGGTTCCAATCGGCGGTACAGATGCCGCGATCGATCCCGTCGTGCTTGCCCATGCGGCCTTTGATGCCGGTCTGGTTGCGGCACCTACATCTTCGCTGACCGAGGCGCTGGACGAGCTATCGCGTCGCTTCGATCCCGAAGGGCCGCCGCCGCGCATCCTGATTGGCGGCTCGCTTTATCTTGCCGGAAACGCGCTTGCATTGAACGGTACGGCTCCCGAATAAAAAAGCCCGGCATCGCTGCCGGGCTTTTCTTTATTCCATGGAAAATTGCTTACGCGGCGCCGGAAATCCAGGCCGAAAGCGCTGTCTTGGGCGCAGCGCCGACCTTGATGTCAGCCACTTCGCCGCTCTTGAAGATGGCAAGAGTCGGGATGGAGCGAACGCCGAACTGGGCAGCCAGTTCCGGGTTTTCGTCGATGTTGAGCTTTGCGACCTTGACCTTGCCGGCAAGCTCGGACGAAATTTCTTCAAGGCTCGGCGCGATCATTTTGCACGGACCGCACCATTCGGCCCAGAAATCCACCACGACGGGTTCGGAGGATTCGAGGACTTCGGACTGGAAGTTGGCGGCGTCGACTTTTACGGTAGCCATATCTGGCTCTCCTTTCAGTGAATCTTTTCCACTATCGATGTGATGCGGGCGCGTCGAAATTTCAATGCCCCGGTATCTCACTTTGTCTTTATTGCGGCAAGGGCTTGCATCATGGCATCGTCACCAACCGTCATAAAAGCGGCATTTTCCGTATAAATCAGCGCGCAGACAAATTCCTTGCCGGGATAAAGCGGTGACAGAATTTCGCGATAGATGGCAAGCTGTGCCGTGTGGGAGAAGGGTATCTCGTGCGCGTCGCGCGGCGGAACTCGGTTCGTCTTGTAATCGACCAGAATGACGCGGTCGCCATCCACTGCCAGCCGGTCGATACGGCCGGAAACCGCATAATGCTGCCTGCCGATCGTCATGGTCCCCATAGTGGAAACTTCTGCGCGGCTATTGGGCGAAAATGCCGGCTGCACCGCTGGTTCGGACATGACCCGCAAAACCGCCCGTATCAGATGTTCGCGCTCGGCAGTCGGCCAGAACCGTGCGGCGCGTTCGGCATAGCGGCGGGCTGCCTCTTCCCGCTCACTCTCGGCAAAATCCGGCAGGGCCTGCAGCATGCGATGCACCAACCGACCGCGTTGCAATGCCAGTGAGGAGACATCGGCTTTTTCGCCGAAAAGCGGCGAACGCACAGCAAGATCGTCCGCACCGTCATCAATGATGGTGCCCGCGCCGGAAGGGCTGAGTGGCCTCGGCAATGATGGCAGGGCGGGCAAGGGGGTAAGAAGCCCCGCCGGAAGAGCATATTCTTCTTGCGTCTGTGGTTCAGGCAGCCTTTGCGGAGCGGGGGTCGAACGAGCATCGGACTTGCGCCAGACAAGCCCCTGCCACTCTTCACCATCGGCCATAAACTGTTGCGGTTGGCAGTGCTTTTCATTGTCGGCGAGTGCTGCCTTGACGATGGCGTGCCAGCATTCGGGATTTTCCTTCTGGCCGCGATAACCGCAAACGACCAGATGATCGGCGGCACGTGTCATCGCCACATAAAGCAGCCGGCGATATTCGTCTTCCGCGGCCGTCTTCAGGCGTTCCTCATCGGCGCGAATGAGATGATTGGAAAAACCGCTGCCAGGCAGCCAGACGGGGAAGGCGTCCCCGTCTGCTTCGACGAAGCGCAGTTTAGGGACATGGCTGTGGTTGAAGGCCTTCGAACCGCCATCGACCACAAAAACGACCGGCGCTTCAAGACCCTTGGAGGCGTGCACGGTCATGATCCGCACTTCACCGCGATCCTTGTCCTGTTCGCGTTTCACCTCCGGCGAATCCGTTTCCAGAACGGATAGGAAGGCTTGCAGGCCGGGCAAGCCGGTCCTTTCATGGTCAAGCGCAAAGGACAGGAACTCGTCCAGAACATCGCTCGCCTCGTTGCCGAGACGACCCAGGAATTTTTTGCGCCCGTCATGCAGGGTCAGAACCGCAGCGAAGAAATCATGCACCGTTGCCGTTTTCGAAAGCCCGATAAAGTTCTTAAGCTTGTTGGCGATTGCGAAGAAGCGGCTGTTCTCGTCTTGCGAAAGCGTCTGCAATCTTTGCCACACGCTCTCCGTATCGGATCGCGTGGCAGCGACATCGAAAACATCGTCTTCGGAGAGATTGAAAAGCGGGCTTTTCAACAGCGCGGCCAGAGAAAGGTCATCCTCAGGCAGCACGACAAAACGGCCAAGCGCCAGAAGGTCCTGCACGGCGATGTGATCGGTCAGGCGAAGACGGTCGGCACCGGCGACTGGAATATTCTTGCGCCGTTTCAGCTCACGGGTCAGCGCATTGACGAAAGCATGGCGTTTTCTGACCAACACAAGAATATCGCCGGGCTCAATAGCGCGTTCCACGCCCTTTTCGATGATTGTCTGGTTGCCGATCATGCCGGCAATGCGCGCGGCGATCCGGCGGGCAACGATGGTGGCCGGCGCGCTTTCCCGAAGTGCATCGAAAGGTGCCGTCCAGTCTTCTTCGTCCTCGGCGGTTTCCGGCGCCACCATATCCCAGACTTCCACGGTGCCGGGGTGGCCGGCGCGGTTGGAGCGGTGTTCGACTGGCTCGTTATCGGCGCTGAGGCCGCTGGCATTTTTAGGGTCCGAAAAGACCTGATCGACGGCGGCCAGCACATCTTCCGTGGAACGGAAGGACAGCGGCAGGCGGATGCGGTGAAATGCCTGCTCCACCGAATCGACACGCCTTTTGGTCTCGTCGCGCTCCTGCGAAAACCGCTCCGGTCGTGCGCCCTGGAACGAATAGATCGATTGCTTTTCATCACCCACGGCAAAAAGCGTGCGCCGCCCCATGCGGGCGCTCTCGCCGCTGAAGAAGTCCGCCGCCAGCGACTGGATGATCGACCATTGCACAGGGCTGGTATCCTGCGCCTCATCGACGAGAATATGGTCGATACCCTGATCTAGCTTGTAATGCACCCAGGCGCCCGCCGTATCGCGGTTGAGGAGATTGGCGGCGCGCTCGATCAGATCCTCAAAATCGAGCTGGCTTCGCTGCTTTTTCAGATCCTCGAAATCGCCGATCAGTCTCTCAGCCAGAACAAGCGCGCATTTCGTCGCCTCCAGCATTCGCACCAGACGATAGCGGTTGCGACAGGCCACGACATGGTCCCGCGCAAGCGTCAGCGCGTCGACGAGATCGGGTGCGGATTTCTGCATGCCCTTGTTGATGACATAGGCATCGGATTTTTTCTCGCCCTTGGCTGTCAACAGCGCAGCTTCGATGAATTCCATGCGCCGCACGGAATCCGTCTGCCGTTTCGCTTCCCGCAGGGCATAAGCGACATCTATGACGCGCGATCCGCCCACTTCATCGGCAAGCGTCAGATAGGTATCGAGGGAAAGCCCCGAGAGACCGGGCAAGGGCCAGAATGCCGCCGCTGCCGTTTCTTCGGTTTCACCCGCGTCTATCTGCATTGCCTGCCGCAATTGGGCATCGATGCCATCAGCCTGTTTTGCATCGATCAAAAAGGCACGAAGGGCGCTGCGATTGGCGATGATGGCGGTGAGTAGCGATTCGAGCCCGCTTTCGTCCGCCAAATCAAGCACATAAGCGAGAGACTGCGCGAGATCGGTGTCTCCCTCCGTCGAAACCGCCGTTAAAAGCGACCGACGTGCCTCAGCCAGCAGGGTTGTTGCGGCGCGGTCATCAAGCACGGAGAAGTGGCCGGCGACATTGGCCTCCAGCGGGAACTGATGCAACAAGGCTTCGCAGAAGGCGTGGATCGTCTGGATCTTCAGCCCACCGGGCGTTTCCAGCGCCTTGGCGAACAGCCGCCGCGCTTCGGCCAGCTTGATGCGATCCGGCATCTTTCCTTCGATGGCAGCGACGCGATCCCCAAGATCGTTATCCGGCAACGTAGCCCATTCCGCCAGACGGTCGAAAACGCGGCTCGACATTTCGGACGCCGCTGCCTTGGTATAGGTGAGGCACAGAATTGCGGAGGGTCGGCACCCGGCCAGAAGTAGACGGATGACGCGCTGGGTCAGCACATGGGTCTTGCCGGAGCCGGCATTGGCCGAAACCCAGGCGGAACTTGCCGGATCGGAGGCGAGCCGCTGTCGGTCGCTCGTCCAGTCTATCCAGCTTTGCGGGGTGTCCGTGGCAGGCCCGTGATCGATAGGGTCAATCATCATCGCCGTCTCCCGGTTCTGCCGTCGACCATTCCGAAACGCGGGCGAGGTGGTCATATTCCCCACCGTAGGATTGTTGCTCCTCCGGCACCAGCCGCGAGGCAAAGCCGTTTTCGCCATCACGCAGCGAACGCACGAACTTGGCCAGCTGATCGATTGATTCGGTTGCCAGCTCAATTGCCGATTTCGGTGCTTTTTTGCCACCCCGGTTGGAGTGTTCGTTGTTAACCTGGTCGGCAAAAAAACGGGTACCCGGCCGCAGGCGCACATAGATAAGGTTTTCAGGTGTCTGCGAACCCGCCTCGCGGAAGGCGCCCCGCATCAGTGCTGCCGCTTCCAGCGCGAGCTGGGGGTCGAGCAGCGCGCGCGCCTGATTGACTGAAGGCGCAAGCCCCGTTTTGTAGTCGATAATATCCGCCTGACCGCCGGTCTTGATATCTATGCGGTCGGCGATGCCGGTCAGCCTTATTCCTGCCTCGGGGATTTCCTGTCCGGCACGCGCCTCGAAAAAGCTGCGGCGGATGGATGGATGTCGTTCTTTCTCCCAGTCGATGAAGGCGCGTGCCACCGCCTCGAATCGCGGGCGCCAGATGACATCGACATGTGCAGGAAGATCTTCCGCGTCGAAACTTTCATCCAGAATACGCTGCATGGCCTCGAGCGATGCCGGTGTGCCGGGAATATGCCCCTCGCGGGAATAGCGCTCGATGATTGCATGATAGAGCGTGCCACGGTCGGCGGCATTGGGATCGCGGTTGAAGCCATCAAGCGGGTTGAGCTTCAGGATACGCCGCGCGTAGATCGAATAGGGGTCACGGCGCAGCCTGCCCACTTCGCTGAAGGAATAGCTCTTCGGCTGCAAGTCGGCCGGCGGTTTGGGGGCAGGGCGCTTTGCTGCTTCCTGGTCGATGCTCGCATCCATCAGGGCTGCCCAGTGGCGATAGGTCTCGCCGCGCTTCTTCAGCTGGTCGGCAAAATCCTCGCCGCCGAGTGCCAGCAACCGTTGCAGCCAGCGTGATGCGACTGCGGGTGTCGAGCCCTGTCTGAGCGCGCGGCTGTAGAAAATCTGCCGTGTCCCGTTCGCCATCTCGAAATCGTGCGCCAGCTGGCCGATGCGCCGCTCCGGCGGTTCCAGACCGATGGCTGTCTTCATGTTGCGGGACAGAAACGGGTTGTTTGCCGTCTGGCCCGGCCAAAGCCCTTCATTGAGACCGCCGATCACGACAGTGTCGACGCTTTGCAGTCGTGCCTCAAGGGCACCGAAAATAAAAATGCGAGGATGGCGCATGGATCGCGGCTTGATCGATTCGCCAGCCACCAGTGCCGCGAAGATATCAGCCCATTGCGGACCATCCGCATCCAGGATTTCGCCGCTTTCCATCAATTCGCCAAACAGGCCGGAAAGCTTGTCGCCTGCCTCGCCGGACCAGAGAGTGGCAAGATCGTTGTTGTCATCCGCGCAGATGGCTTCGATCACCCGGCCCGTCCGCTCGGCCCAATCGGAAAGCGGCAATTTGTCCGTGAAAGACCGGCCTGAGCGGTCGCGACGAACGAATGCGCTGCCAAGCGGCTCTGTCGAAACGGCGATTCGGCGTGCCAGATCGCGCGCGGCGTCTACGCTTCCCTCGGGCAGTGCCAGCCTCCAGGCAGGCGGATGCCGGTCATCACGCTGCGCCGCCAGTTGCGCATCGAGAACCGCCTCCAGATTGCCGATTTCGGTTTCGACGCGGCCGCCTCTAAGTGCGATCAATTCCAGCGCCTTTGATGCTTTTGTATAAGCCTCCAGCGAAAGCCCGAAACGGCTGAGCGGATGTTTCAGAAGGGAAATGACCGGCACCGGATCTCCGGACCTGAGGATCGCTTCCAGTGCGAGTTGGGTCAGTCCGGCCTGCGGCGTGGCGGAAAGCGGCGTACCGGCGGAATCGTCGGCTTCGATACCGAAGCGCTGCAATTCCGTCGCCACGCGCCTGGCCAGTCCGCGATCGGGCGTGATCAGCGCGGCCTGAGACGGGCGGCCAGCGCCCGGCGCTTCAAGCGCCAGCCGCAGCGCCACCGCAATTGCGGTAGCCTCTTCGCGTTCGTTGGCAGCTTCTATCAGGGTCGCTGCCGCAAAAGCATCGTCGAAAAATCCGGGTTGCTTGTCCTCACGCCAGCGGTTCCAGTCGCTGGTGGATTTGGCAGGAGCAAGTGCTGCCGAAAAAACCGCCGCGCGTTTTTCAAGATCGCTATCGATAGCGCCGATCTGAACGACATCGTCTCGCATGATATCGAGCTTCTGCAACAGCATGTAGAGCCCGTATTGCGAATGGGTGCGGCTTGAAGGATCGGTAGGGTCCTCGGCAATAGCCTCCCATTGTCCCTCCGGCATCGTAAGATCGAGGCCCGGAAGCACGACGACGCCCTGGGGCAGGGAGGCGACAGAGGCGATAAGGTCTGCTGCTGCCGGAATTGAGCCCGTGGAGCCCGCAACGATGATCGGTCCGGTGTCCGGCAGGTTGGCAAGCCGGTTCGCCTCTGCCCTCAGGATACCGTTGCGATGTCGGCCTGCGGAAGTTCGATTGAGTTCGGCAAGACGGGCGGGCCAGAACACGCTGGCGATTTTCAGGAAATCCGCCGTCAGCTGCCACCATTGGGCGTGATCGCCGGTATCGAGATGCGCGAGCGCCTCCCATTCTTTTTCTTCCGTATCCATCGCATCGATCACTTCGCCAAGCGCGCGCGCCAGCCATATGGCGTCGGCAGGGCTGGCGGGGGCGACCAGTGGTGAGTCCGAATGGATGGCCCTGATGGCGTCCGGCAGGCTGTTGCGCCATGCCAGAATGAGGCGCGCCAGCTCGATTTGCCGGCCGGTGCCGGAAATCGGCGGCGCCAGATCCATGATCTCAGGATTTTCGATCTCGAAGAAGCCGCTGTCGTCATCGGTTTCGCCGAGCGGCCGGATCAGTGGCAAAATGGCGGAACGGCCGCCCAGAAGATCGACAAACTCTGAGCGCAGCACGCGGGCGGAGCGCCGGGTCGGAACATAGATCGTCACCTTGGCAAGCGAAAGCGGATCCGCAGGGTCATATTTATAGCCGGCTGTCAGTGTCCCGTCACACAGCGTTTCCGCGAGCGTTTTGAGGAACGGTGTTCCCGCAGCGATCGTCAGGACGCGCTTTGCGTGATGGGTCAAAGTCATGCAGAGCGCTTTTCCCTGTATTGCCGGATGATACTTTCGGCATCGTCTATCGCATCGGGAGTGCCGACGGTGATCCAGTGGCCATCCAGTGAAAGCCCGAAAAGCCGGTCTTTCTCGATGGCGCTGTCGAAATAGATATTCAGGTTGAAAGCATCCCCCGGCGCATCATCCAGCAGGTGCGAATCCATGGCAATGGCCCCGGCGTAAACCACCGGGTTCGTGTCCCCGTCGCGATACCGCGCCAGTCTACCATCCGACGAGAGGTTGAAATCCCTCTTGCCGTTATGACCGGTGGTACGGTCCATATCGACGCAGAGCATCGCCATATCCATGCGCGTGGCATCGAAGAATTGCGCAAGCTTGCGCAGGTTGCTGACGGCATTCAGCTGTTCGCCAATCCAGAAAAGATCGGCATTCATCACGAAGACGGGACCTGGCTCCAGAAGTTTCAGGCCCTTGGCAAGTCCGCCACCTGAATTCATCAGCTGCGACCGCTCGTCGGAAATCAGGATTTCGGCGTCGGTACGGGTTTCAAGATGGGCGATCATCTGATCGGCATGGTGATGGACGTTGACGACGATCTTCTCGGCGCCGGCCTCGACAAGGGCGTCGAGCGCGTAGTCGATCATCGGTTTGCCGGCGATCTTGACGAGCGGTTTCGGGATCGTATCCGTGATCGGGCGCATCCGGGTGCCGAGCCCGGCGGCCAGCACCATCGCGTTCTTGATCGTCATCGTGGTCAACCGTCTTTCAGTCTTTAAAATTCCATGCCCATATGGACGCACCAGTCTTTGAGCGGTGCAAGTTCGGGATGCGAAAGCGCTGCGGAAAGATAGCGAAACGTCCTTGGCATATGTTTCATATAACCGGGTTTGCCATCGCGTTCCAACAGCCTTACCCAGATACCGGCCAGTTTGCAGTTGCGCTGCGCCGACATGATGGCGAAAGCCTTGAGAAAGGACGCCTCATCGAAGGACGGCTCGTCTCGTCTAATGTCGAGATAGTGCGAAAGCAGGCGTTCCTGCAGTTCGGGCGAAATGGTAACCCGCGCATCCTGCACGATGGAGGCGAGATCGTAGGCCGTCGGGCCGATCATCGCGTCTTGAAAATCGATCAGTCCGACTTGCCGGATGCCTGCATTATGCTCTTGCCAGAGAATGTTGGGCGAATGGAAATCGCGCAGAAGTAGCCCGCTTTCGCAGCCACTGAGCGCGTCTATCAGGCCGTCCCAGAGAGCATAATAGTCACGCTTCTCGGTATCGGACAGTGATTTGCCGCGTTTGTGGGGCAGATACCATTCCACCAGCAGCGACACCTCGATCTTCATCGCCGGTCGATCGAAAGGAGGCACTTCGTAGGTGCTGCCGTCACCGACCAGCAGCTTGCGCGGTGCCGGAGATTTGTGAAGGGCGGCGAGGCAGGCGACGCTTTGCAGATAACGTTCCTCTATCGGCGTTCCGTCAAGCGCAAGCACCCCATCCCGCCCGAGGTCCTCCAGGAGGAGAATGCCCTGATCGGTATCCGCCGCCAGTATTTCAGGCGCGCAAAAGCCGCTATTTCGCAGATAATTGCCGATCGCCACGAAGGAACGGGCATCCTGGGCAAGATGGGCGATTTCCGCATAGGTCTTGCCATCAGCAACGATCGCACCTCTCAAAGGGCGTCGCCAGTCCATCAGGATAAGGTCCGGACCATCGGTGGAAATGATCTCATAGGCGCGTGTGGAAGCATCGCCGCTTAGGAAATGGCGGGTCGCATCGCCCTTGCCATTTTTCGCAAGAAAATCGCGAATGGCAAAAACGCGCTCAAGCCGTGCTTTCTGTTTCGCGGGAGCATCGATTACAGCCCGACGCCCGTCACCGGAGTGCTCCAGCCGCAGGCTGATGGTCTGGTTTGGCGGTAGGATGTCGGCGGCAATATCAGGCCACTCGATCAGGCAGATACCGTCTTCCAGCATCTCGTCGATGCCGAGTTCGTCCAGTTCCGAGACGTCAGACAGTCGGTACAGATCAAGATGGGCAACGGGAATACGTGTTGGATAGGTCTGGATGATCGTGAATGTGGGGCTTGGAACTTCAAGATCAGGTGCATCCGCCATCGCCCGGATGAAGGCGCGGGCGAGAGTGGATTTGCCCGCGCCGAGATCTCCGATCAGCGCGAGGCAATCGCCAGCTCCCAAAGCCAGCGCCAGATCTTCGCCTAACCGGATGGTGTCCTTCTCCCCATTAAGGGAAAGGGTGATCGGCAGGATATCGTCACTCATTCTGCGGCGATGGAATGCGGGTGCACGCCCGAAGGAATGCGGCAGGTGACGATGGTGCCGTTGCCGGGCCGGCTGTCGATGCTGACAGTGCCGTGATGGAGGCTGACGAAGCTTTCCACTATAGAAAGGCCAAGGCCAGCGCCGGTCCGCCGTCCGCCGTTGCCGCGCGTCTCGAAGCGGTCAAACACGGCCTTGAGCATGTCTTCGGGGATACCCGGTCCCTTGTCTGCCACCGAGAACAGGAAGTCACCCTCGCTGCGCTGGCATGAAAGCTGAACGGAAGACCCTTCCGGCGCAAAATTGATTGCATTGGTGAGGAGCTTGATGAGGATCTGCTTCAGGCGCTGGTGATCCGCCACCAGACTACCGAGATGCGCGGGTGCGACGATCTCGAGCGAAATACCGCTTTCCTGTAGCCGGTCGGCAATCTGCACCGAAACGTCATCGAGCAATTCGTTGAGATCGTTTTCCGAATAGTTCAGCTGCATGATGCCAGCATCGACGGTCGCGAGATCGAGGATGTCGTTGACGATGGTCAGAAGAACCGAGGAAGAGGTGGAAATATGGTCGAGATATTCTGCCTGCCGGTCCGTCAATTCTCCAATACCCGGGGTCTTCAGGAGATCGGTGAAGCCAATGATATTGGTCAGCGGCGAGCGCAACTCATAAGAGACGTGCTGCACGAAATCGTTCTTCAGCTCGTCGGCCTTGAGCAGTGCGTCGTTCTTTTCCTTGAGCGCCCGCTCGGCCCGCACGCTGTCAGTCATGTTGACGAATGTCAGCATGGTCTGCGCATCCGGCAGCGGAATAATGGCGTAGTCTAAGACGAGGCCGGAGAGTAGCTCCAGCGTTCCCTGCCTCGACGGGCGTTCATCGTCAAAGCTGGTGATGAACTGGCTGAAAGAGCGCCAGCCATCCGGCTTGTCGTAGGATTGCGTGCAGGCGGCCTCAACGGCGCGGATGTGGGTTCCAGTTTCCGCCTGCTCGGCGGTAACGCCCCAGAGGGCCCTGAATGCCGGGTTGGAAAGGCGAATACGTCCGTCCGCACCAAACACTGCAACACCTTCGGCCAGATGGTCGATGGTTTCGCCCTGCACCTTCACCAAGGTGTTGTAACGCATCTGCAGATCGACCTGTTCGGTCAGGTTCTCGAAGACCCATGTCGCGCCACCCTGCGGGTGGGCGGTCGCGATAACCCGCAACGTCTGGCCGTTGGGCAGGTGCCACAGATCGGTCTTGGTATCGAGAGAGCGGTAAACGGAGAGTGCCGTCTCTTTCCAGTTTTTCCAGTTCAGCTGCTCGGGCAATTTGCCGGCGGTGCGCAGCCTGTCGAGAATCTCGGAATTATCGGGGCCGGATTCCAGGAAAACCAGATCGAATCCCCACAGGCTGGCAAAGGCCTGATTGTAGAATTGCAGCCGCTGCCGGCCGTCGAAAATGGCGACGGGCGTTGCGAGATGATCCAGCGTTTCGGCGTGGCTTTTCAGAACCCGTTTCATTTCCTCGCGGGTGGTTTCCGCTTCGGTAGCATCGATGGCGATGCCTGCAGAACCGCCCGCCGTCTTGATATCGACAACGTCGAAGAAGGTACGGTTTCCGGAAACCACCGTCGAAATGCGATCGTGATAGGGGGAACTCGGCGTAGCGGCCGCACGTATCTTCTGCCGGGTAACGGTGTTCAGAAGCTCGCGTTTCTCCTGAATGGTCTGTTCGGCATCGCGCGCATCCACAGCGTGCGCATAGGCGTGGTTCACCCATATGAGTTCGCCTTCGCCATTGCGCCGCCAGACGGGCTGTTCGATCGAATCGAGAAGTTCCTGAAAGGTGGAGACCGAGGCGATCAGGCGCTCGCGCTCCACCTGCAATTCGGCCAGTTCGGCGCGCAGGTTGTTGAGGGCGACGAACCGCGCGAAGGCATTGCCGCCGGAAACCCGGCCTTGAACTTCAATGACTTCGCCGCGCTGCGTTTCGATGGTCAGATCGAAACTCTGTGCGTGGCTGCGAAGTTTTTCGAGGGATTTTTCAAGCTGGCTCGCGGATGATGGCTTCAGCCAGCGCCCGAAGGCCAGAAAATCGTGATCCGCCTGCGGTGCGCCCGTCTCTACGGGCAGTTGCCCCAGGAATTCGGGGCGCTTGTCCACGCCGTCCCAGATGACGATGCGCCGGCTCTTGTCGGAGATAAGCGCCTCGTATTTCGCGATCTTGTGGTGGGATTCTGCCAGCGCCTTGCGGTATTCACCGCTCTCCGCCTCGATATTACCGCGTTGGCGCACCAGCCAGACGACGGAAAATAGCGTGGCCGAAAGCATGCCGACAAAAAGCGAATAGGTGATGGTTTCTCCGGATGAAAACAGCCGCGCGCCGGTCTTTGCGACAAGACCGTCCTGCGCCAGCGCCACATTTGCAGAGCCGGCGAGAACCGTGCCGGACATCAGGACGGGAAGCCGCGAAAATCTTGTCCGCACAGCACTGATCGCCAGCCGGCAACGCGCCATGGCCGCGCCCAATGCCACGCCAGCATGCGTGTTTTCAACGCGTTGAACTGTCTGCTCGCGCAGATCCGAATTGTGAACCGTCATCCCCGGTCTGTCTCCGTCCTATGTGCCGCATCTTCGACAAGACATCCCATTTCGTCCCCGCCGCCCTATGGCGTGTCCGAATCAAGTTCGATGACAATACCGTCTTCATAAATCTGCGGAAAGGGAGCGCGCAAAAAAGATGCCGTGCGCTTTGTCAAGCGCACGGCATCTACATATTGTGTAATTTCAGTGGATATTAACTATGAAATTAATATCTGTAGTGTTCTGCCTTGAACGGACCCTGCTTCGAGATGCCGATATAATCAGCCTGAAGGTCGGAAAGTTCGGTCAGGCGCACGCCAAGCTTCTCGAGATGAAGGCGTGCAACCTTTTCGTCGAGGTGCTTCGGCAGCACGTAGACTTCGTTCTTGTATTCACCCGGCTTGGTGAAAAGCTCGATCTGGCCCAGCACCTGGTTGGTGAACGACGCCGACATGACGAACGAAGGGTGACCTGTGGCATTGCCAAGGTTCAGCAGGCGGCCTTCGGACAGCAGGATGATGCGGTTGCCCTTCGGGAACTCGATCATGTCGACCTGCGGCTTGATGTTTGTCCACTTGAGGTTACGCAACGAAGCGACCTGAATTTCATTGTCGAAATGGCCGATATTGCCGACGATGGCCATGTCCTTCATCTCGCGCATGTGCTCGATGCGGATAACGTCCTTGTTGCCGGTGGTGGTGATGAAGATGTCAGCGGAAGACACAACGTCTTCCAGGCGAACGACCTCGAAACCGTCCATGGCGGCCTGAAGCGCGCAGATCGGGTCGATTTCCGTGACCTTCACGCGGGCGCCAGCGCCCTGCAGCGAGGCGGCGGAACCCTTGCCGACATCGCCGTAACCGCAGACCACGGCAACCTTGCCAGCCATCATCACGTCGGTTGCGCGGCGAATGCCGTCTACCAGCGATTCCTTGCAGCCGTATTTGTTGTCGAACTTGGACTTGGTGACGCTGTCGTTAACGTTGATGGCCGGGAAGGGCAGGAGGCCCTTCTTGGCAAGATCGTAGAGACGATGAACGCCTGTCGTCGTTTCTTCCGTCACGCCCTTCAGCGCGTCACGCTGCTTGGTGAACCAGCCGGGGCAAGCCTTGAGGCGCTTGTTGATCTGCGCGAAAAGAATTTCCTCTTCTTCCGAACCGGGGTTGGAAAGAACGTCCTCACCGGCTTCGGCGCGCGCGCCGAGCAGAATGTACATTGTGGCATCGCCGCCATCGTCGAGGATCATGTTGGAGAGGCCGCCATCGGTCCACTGGAAGATCTTGTCGGTATATTCCCAATATTCCGTCAGGCTCTCACCCTTGACCGCGAAAACAGGAATGCCGGCCGCTGCAATGGCTGCTGCGGCATGGTCCTGCGTCGAGAAGATGTTGCAGGACGCCCAGCGAATGTCCGCGCCCAGTTCCTTCAGCGTCTCGATCAGAACGCCGGTCTGGATCGTCATGTGAAGAGAACCGGTGATACGTGCGCCCTTCAGGGGCTTGCTCTCGCCGAATTCCTTGCGGCAGGACATAAGGCCAGGCATTTCGGTTTCGGCGATGTCCAGTTCCTTGCGGCCGAATGCGGCAAGGTTGATATCGGCGATGATGTAGTCCTTCTCAAGGCTCATGAAGTTCTCCAGATCAGAAATGCCATGCCTATTGGCCCGGCTTTTAAACGTAGCAGCGGTTTAGCAGGCCAAAAACGATCTGGCAATAACGATATAAAGAAGTCTTTATGTCTTTATATGGGGGCGGGGTCAGGCTTCTTCGCCGAAGCGGTCCGCAACAAGTGCCTCAAGTGCGGCGAGCGCCTCTTCCGCCTGGTTGCCGCTCGCCTCGACATAGACACTGCATCCCGGGCTGGCCGCCAGCATCATCAGACCCATGATGGAGGTGCCGCCAACGGTCATTCCGTCCTTCGACACCGTAATCGTCGCGTCGAAACCCTCGACCATCTGCACGAATTTTGCAGATGCCCGGGCGTGGAGACCGCGCTTGTTGATGATCGGCAATTCCCGGGAGTGAGGCGACATGGGGCTGACTTCTTATTTGCCGCTTAAAACGCGGCTGGCGACGTTGATGTATTTGCGACCGGCGTCGGATGCGTCCTGGAGCGCCTTGTCCATGTTGTCTTCGCTGCGAACGCCTGCGAGTTTTATCAGCATGGGAAGATTGACCCCGGCGATGACTTCGACATTGCCGTTGTTCATGACGGAGATGGCGAGATTGGACGGTGTGCCACCGAACATATCCGTCAGAATAATGACGCCATTTCCATCATTGACGCGCGTAACGGCGTCGATGATATCCTGCCGGCGCTGATCCATGTCGTCTTCGGGACCGATACAAACCGTCTCGATCAATTTCTGGGGACCGACGACATGCTCCAACGCATGGCGAAACTCCTCAGCCAGCTTGCCATGGGTGACAAGCACTAGTCCGATCATGAAATGCTCCCTTGCACACGCACTCTCATTGCCGACTATCGCAACGCGGCAATCCTGTCCATCGGTGGGATTTCATCTTGATGAGGAAAATGCGAATCGCAAGCCTAAAATCGCCTGAATCATGGTCACTTCACGTTCGTTTTAAAAAGATTTTGAGCAAGTGCAGCAAATTTTCCATAGGGCGTAAGACTGGAAAGCGGAATACGCAGAAGCGGAAGATGCCCGCCGCAGGGCAGCAACAACACCTCGTCATCTTCCGGAAGTCTTGGATTTTCCGGTGAAAGAACTGTCGTAACGGCGAAATTTAGTCCGGCGCTCGGGACGCTGTTGACGTTAACGATGCCGCTGCCGCGCAATTCCAGTAGTCCGGCTATTGCCTCCGGCCGCTCGGCGATAATGTTTTCGCCGTCGCGATACACGAAAATCTGATCATCCGCGATCAGTGCCGCCGGCAATCCGCACCGTTGCGCCTCCGTCAGAAAGCTGAAAGCAAGCTCGCTTTTGCCGCTGCCGGAAGGTCCGGTGAAAAGAATGCCGGTGTTGTCGACGACAATGGCGGTTGCGTGCAGGTTGAAGCGTTCAGCGTTCATGGGTTTCGGCCGCCGGCAGCGACAGGGTGAAGCGCGCGCCTGATATCACGCCGTATTTGTCGACGACATTTTCTGCCCTGAGGCTGCCGCCATGGGCTTCGGCGATCTGGCGGCTGATGGAAAGGCCAAGGCCGGAATTCTGGCCGAAACCTTCGCTTGCCGGTCGATCGGTGTAGAAGCGCTCGAAAATCCGGTCGATATCCTCGGCCTGAATGCCGGGGCCATTGTCTTCCACCTGCACGATGCAGCGGTCCTTGTGACGGGAAAGGCGCACGGTGATGCGGCCGCTTTCCTCGGAAACGAAAGAGCGTGCATTCTCGATCAGGTTGGTGACAATCTGCCCGATGCGAAGATCGTGACCGTTCACGACGAAGGAGGTTTTGGCTCCCGCCTTCCGGTCGGCGACATAGTCGATCGCCACGCTCTTTTTCTTTGTGCTGATCTGGCGGGAGATATCCACCAGACCCTTCATAAGAACGTCGAGATCCAGCGGCGATGCATCGACGCGCGCCAGTTCGGCATCGAGCCGCGAGGCATCCGAAATATCGCTGATCAGGCGGTCGAGGCGGCGGACATCGTGGAAGATGATCTCGGTCAACCGCTGTTTGGACTCCTCCGTCTTGGCACGCGGCAACGTTTCCACGGCGCTGCGCAGCGAAGTCAGCGGGTTCTTGAGCTCGTGGCTGACATCGGCGGCGAAACTTTCGATTGCGTCGATACGGTCGTAAAGCGCCGTCGTCATTTCACGAAGCGCTATGGAAAGGTTGCCGATTTCATCCTGACGCGCCGAAAAGTCCGGTATTTCTTCACGGGTTCTGGCCCCGCGACGCACGCGGATCGCAGCCGCCGAAAGCCGCCGGAGCGGCGTGGCGATGGTGGATGACAACAAAAGGGAAAGTACGATGTTGACGAGTGTGGCGATGCCGAACACGCGCATGATGGCAAGGCGCTCCGCATGCACGATCTTGTCGATATCGCCGGCCTGCGTGGACAGGAGCAGAACCCCGAGCACGGCCCGGAAGCGCTGCACCGGCACGGCGACCGAAACGATCAGCTCACCCTTTTCCGTAACGCGAACGACTGCGCCGCGCACGCCGGTCAGCGCATTCATCACCTCCGGATAGATCGAGCCGTCGCCACCTGGCGCTTCCTTGTATTGCGGCAGGCTGCTCGGTTGCAGCATGCGGTTGAACATGCTGGTGAACCATTCACCCCAGGTCTGGGTTTCCGGCGTCACCGGCGGCAGATCGAAGCGCAGGACCTGGCCGCGTGAATAGAGATGGCGGGAATCGAGAAGCAGGTTGGCATCGGCATCGAAAAGCCGAGCGCGGGTCCGTGTCGGCGAAATCAGCCGGCGCAGCACCGGCGCCACCCGTTCCGGATTGATCGGGAAACTCAAGTCCTCGTCATTGGGGGCGGGCGTGATGCTTTGCCCCGCCTGCAATTCCAGCAGCTTTTCCGGATTGATGGTGATGGAGTTGGTATCCACCGAGGCGGAGGCCGAGATGGCACCGGCGATGATCTCGCCCTGCGTCAAAAGGCTTTCCACCCGCGCATCGATCAGCCCCTCGCGGAACTGGTTGAGGTAGAGAATGCCACCGACCAGAACGACCGTCGCGGCCACGTTGAAGAAGAGGATGCGGCGCGTGAGGCTGGAAAACACAGCATTGCCAAAAATGCGTCGGACGATCGTCAGTGGATGGATACGATGGCGGCGTTCGCTGCCGCGATCTTCGGCATCGTCACTGTCCGAGACGGTTTCCGGCGTTTTCTTCAACAAGTCTATGTCCTCGCCACCACAATTCCGGTGGTCTCTCCCGATTGCGGCTCGTTCAAGCCGCTTCGCGGAAGCGATATCCTACGCCATAAAGCGTTTCAATCATATCGAAGTCACCATCGACCAGTTTGAACTTCTTGCGAAGCCGCTTGATGTGGCTGTCGATCGTGCGGTCGTCAACATAGACCTGTTCGTCGTAGGCCGCATCCATCAGCGCGTCGCGGCTTTTCACCACGCCTGGCCGCTGTGCAAGCGAATGCAGGATAAGGAATTCGGTAACGGTCAGCGTCACCGGCTCGCCCTTCCAGGTGCAGGTGTGGCGTTCCTGATCCATGGCCAGCTGGCCGCGTTCGAGCGTGCGCGCCTGTTGATCAGCCGTCGGCTTCAGCGTGCTGCCGCCGGTCGCAGCGGAAGCCTCGCGGCTGCTGGCGCGGCGCAGGATGGCCTTGACGCGTTCCACCAGAAGGCGCTGCGAGAAGGGTTTTGTGATGAAATCGTCAGCACCCATCTTCAGGCCGAACAATTCGTCGATCTCTTCATCCTTGGAGGTCAGGAAGATAACCGGTATATCCGATTTCTGGCGAAGACGCCGCAAAAGCTCCATGCCGTCCATGCGCGGCATCTTGATGTCGAAAATGGCGAGCTGCGGCGGACGGGCAATCAGTCCGTCAAGCGCGGAGGCGCCGTCCGTATACGTTTCGACCCGGTAGCCTTCGGCTTCGAGCGCGATCGATACCGAAGTGAGAATATTCCGGTCGTCGTCGACAAGCGCGATCGTCTGCATGTAGTTGGTCTCCATCGTCATTTTCTCGTAACTCCCGACATCCACCCAGCCAAGGTTGCGCGCCGCGAGCCACTCTCATGAGTATAAAGGTGGAACAAATTGTGGCAAAGGAAAACTCACAACCAAATCGCCTGGTGTGACTAGGCCAATTCCGGGAAAACGCCGCAGCTGGATTCTAATGCGTCTTCAACCGATTTAAAAAGAAATAAAATCTTTTAAATCGATTAATATATTGAAATCACTAAGTTATTTAAAGTTTCACTCTTGCGTTTCTAAAAGCCGCCACGTATTTTCCGTGAAAATTTCAACGGCCTTATCGTCATTTACAAGGAACGCGTCATGAACGAGCTTGGGGTTCATAATCCTGCCAATGGAGTTGCGGAACTCGGACTGGGCGAGGCCTCCCGCGTCTTTTATAACCTCAACGAAAGCGAATTGTACGAAGAGGCGATCCGCAACGGCGAAGCCGAGCTGACGGCGGATGGCGCACTTCGTGCCGTTACCGGTCAGCATACGGGCCGTTCTCCGAAGGACAAATTCGTCGTCCGCGACGCTTCCACCGAAGACACTATCTGGTGGGACAACAACAAGCCGCTGTCGCCGGAAAACTTCGAGCTGCTGCGTCAGGACATGCTTGCGCACGCCGCCGGCAAGACGCTCTATGTTCAGGACCTGATCGGCGGTGCCGATGAGGAAAACGCCCTGTCGACCCGTGTCGTCACTGAGCTTGCCTGGCATTCGCTGTTCATCCGCAACCTGCTCATCCGCCCGAAGCGGGAGAAACTGGCAGGCTTCAAACAGAAGCTGACCATCATCAATCTGCCGAGCTTCAAGGCTGATCCGGCGCGTCACGGCGTCCGTTCGGAAACCGTCATCGCCTGCGATCTCACCAATGGTCTCGTCCTTATCGGCGGTACCTCCTATGCCGGTGAAAACAAGAAGTCGGTCTTCACGGTGCTGAACTACCTGCTGCCGGCCAAGGGCGTCATGCCGATGCATTGCTCGGCCAATGTCGGTCCCGAGGGTGATTCCGCCGTGTTCTTCGGCCTGTCCGGCACCGGCAAGACCACGCTGTCGGCTGATCCGTCGCGCACGCTGATCGGCGACGATGAGCACGGCTGGGGCGAACACGGCATCTTCAATTTCGAAGGCGGCTGCTACGCCAAGGCGATCAAGCTGTCGGCCGAAGCCGAGCCGGAAATCTATGCCGCGACCCGCCGTTTCGGCACCGTTCTCGAAAACGTCGTGCTGGACGAAAACCGTGTTCCGGATTTCAACGACAACTCGCTGACGGAAAACACCCGCAGTGCCTATCCGCTGCACTTCATTCCGAATGCATCGGAAACGGGCATTGCCGGTCATCCGAAGACGATCATCATGCTGACTGCGGATGCCTTCGGCGTGCTGCCGCCCATTGCCCGGCTGACGCCGGAACAGGCCATGTACCACTTCCTTTCCGGCTACACGGCAAAGGTTGCCGGCACGGAAAAGGGCGTGACTGAGCCAGAAGCTACATTCTCCACCTGCTTCGGCGCACCCTTCATGCCGCGCCACCCGGCGGAATACGGCAACCTGCTGCGTGAGCTGATCGGCAAGCATGGCGTGGACTGCTGGCTGGTCAACACCGGCTGGACCGGCGGTGCTTACGGCATCGGCAAGCGTATGCCCATCAAGGCGACCCGCGCGCTTCTGACGGCAGCCCTCACCGGCGAGCTGAAGGGTGCCGAATTCCGCACCGATGCGAATTTCGGTTTCGCCGTGCCCCTGTCGCTGGAAGGCGTCGATGCCGCGATCCTCGACCCGCGTTCGACCTGGGCCGACGGCGCAGCTTACGACGCGCAGGCGAAGAAGCTTGTGTCGATGTTCGTTACGAACTTCACCAAGTTCGAAGATCACGTCGACAGCAAGGTGCGCGATGCAGCACCGGGACTGCTGCTCGCGGCAGAATGAATAAGCCTCGTTTATGATGAGGAGGGGAACCCGGCCTTGTGCCGGGTTCTTTCGTTTCGTGCCTTGTTTTCATTTTTCTCGATCTGTGGCATCACCGGCGCGGAGAAAAAACATGGCCAGCGCCCCGCTTTACATCAGCAACCGAATTACCATCGCCGGCTGGGAGCTGACGGAGCAATTCGTGCTTGCCGGCGGGCCGGGTGGCCAGAATGTCAACAAGGTCTCGACGGCGGTTCAGCTGTTTTTCGACATCGCCAATTCTCCCTCCCTGCCGGAACGGGTGAAGGCGAATGCCCTGCGTCTGGGCGGGCGGCGTGTTTCGAAAGAAGGCGTGCTCATGATCGAGGCGAGCCGGTTTCGAAGCCAGGAGCGCAATCGCGAAGACGCGCGTGAACGGCTGAAGGAACTGATTCTTGAAGCGGCAGCGCCGCCGCCGCCGGTGCGCAAGGCTACCAAGCCGACCAAGGGTTCCGTCGAGCGCCGCCTCAAGGCGAAATCCGGCCGGTCGGATGTCAAGAAAATGCGTGGCAAGCCGTCAGGCGACTAGGTCGCAGCTGGATGGCAAAATGTTTCGCACTTGTCATAGACCTCCAGATATCGTCTGGTAGACCTCCTACAACCAAGGAGGGTGCTATGGGTCTGTTCAATTTCATCAAGGAAGCGGGAAAGAAGCTTGGTATCGGTGGAGATGATGCCCCCGATGTCGAAGCCGTCAAAAAAGAACTCGCTTCCCACGATCTCGGCACCGACAAGGTTCAGGTCGAGGTGGTGAACGATAAGGTCGTTCTGAAGGGCGAAGTGGCCGACCAGTCGATTTTCGAAAAGGCAGTCATCGCCGTTGGCAATACGCTCGGCATTTCCAAGGTCGAGGCCGGCGAACTGACGGTGGCAGAAGCGCCGGCGAAGGAACCCGTTTTCTACACGGTCAAGAAGGGCGATAATCTCTGGAAGATCGCTGAGGCCCAGTACGGCAAGGCAAATGGTGGCAAGAACAACATCATCTTCGAAGCCAACAAACCGATGCTGACCCATCCCGATAAAATCTATCCCGGTCAGGTCCTGCGCATTCCTGACCTTGCCTAATAACGGATTTTAACCGCTGCGATGGAGATGCCGCTTTTGCGGCATCTTTCACAACTTGCGAAGCGCCACCGTGTCGATCAGGTGGTTTTTGCCCTTGCGCAGGATAAGATCGGCGCGTGGACGCGTGGGCACGATGTTCTGGCGCAGGTTCTTCAGGTTGATGTTCTGCCAGAGGCCCTCGGCAATGCTGAGCGCCGCCTCTTCGCTGATCGACGCATAGCGATTGAAGAATGAATTCGGGTCTCGGAAGGCGGTTTGTCGCAGATTCATGAACCGGTTCACATACCAGTTGTGAATGAAGTCCTCATCCGCATCGATGTAGATCGAGAAATCGAAGAAGTCGGAAACGATCGGCACTATCCGCCCGCCCGCCGGCAGGTCGCGTGATTGCAGCACGTTGATGCCTTCGAAGATGAGGATATCCGGCTGGTCGATGACAGTGAATTCGTTGGGCAGCACGTCATAGGTCAGATGCGAGTAGCGTGGCGCCTTCACATTCGGCTGGCCCGCCTTGATCGCCGAGAGGAAACGCAGCAGCGCACCGATGTCGTAGCTTTCCGGAAAGCCCTTGCGCTCCATCAGGTTTTCGCGCCGCAGCACCTCGTTCGGGTAAAGAAACCCGTCGGTGGTGATGAGATCGACCTTCGGGCTGGAAGGCCAGCGGGCCAGAAGCTCCTTCAAAATACGCGCCGTTGTCGATTTTCCAACCGCCACCGACCCGGCAATGCCGATGACGAAGGGCGTCTTGTTGACATCCGCCATGTTCAGGAAGCGGTTGCGCTGTTCGAACAGCAGCTGCGATGCTTCCACATGCGATGACAGCAGGCGCGACAGCGACAGATAGATACGCCGCACTTCGTCCAGATCAATCGGGTCGTCCAGCGAACGCAGTCTTTTGACCTCGTCGGCGGAAAGGGTGAGTGGTGTGTCGGCGCGAAACTTTGCCCATTCTTCCGAGCTGAAGAAGTGATAGGGCGAATATTCATCCGGGCGGAAATGATCGAGTGTGCTCGGCATGCCTCTCTCCCCGCTGCCTGCCTTCACATTCATGATGTCGGCCTCGCTGCCTTTTCCGCAAGTCCGGTCTGTCCGGTCCGGCGCTCCAGCTCCGCAAAGACGTCGGCAAGGGGAATGTCGGCGATCTTCAACACCACCAGCAGGTGATAAAGCAGATCGGCGGCTTCGTTTTTCAGCCCGTCGCGGTCTTTCGCGATGGCGGCGATCACGGCCTCAACAGCCTCTTCGCCCAGTTTTTTCGCCGCACGTTCCTGGCCCGCCGCAACAAGTTTGGCCGTCCAGGATTCATCGGGAGAGGCGGCGGCGCGTGTCGCGACGATGCGTTCCAGATCGGAAAGGGAAAATGCGCTCATGGAAAGGTTCCTGCAATCAGTCGAGACGCATGGCGATGCCATGCTCGGCCATGTAGCTCTTGGCTTGCCCGATCGAATAGGTGCCGAAGTGGAAAATGGAAGCGGCAAGCACTGCGGTCGCATGGCCATCGCGAACGCCGGCTACCAGATCATCCAGCGTTCCGACGCCACCCGAGGCGATGACGGGCACGCGAACCTGATCGGCAATGCTGCGTGTCAGGCCGATATCGTATCCGCTTTTGGTGCCATCGCGGTCCATCGAGGTGACGAGCAATTCGCCGGCACCGCGTTCGACCATCTTGATGGCAAATTCCACGGCGTCGATTCCGGTTGGCTGACGTCCGCCATGCGTGAAGATTTCCCAGCGCCCGTCTTCCCCGTCCTTCGAAACCCGTTTGGCGTCGATGGAGACGACGATACACTGGTTGCCGAATTTGTCGGCAGCCTGCGCGACGAAATCAGGATCTTTCACCGCTGCGGAATTGATGGAGACCTTGTCTGCACCGCAGAGAAGCAGCTTGCGGATGTCAGCCACGGCGCGGACGCCGCCGCCCACGGTCAGCGGCATGAAGCAATGGTCGGCCGTGCGCGATACCACGTCAAAAATAGTGTCGCGATTGTCGGACGAGGCGGTAATGTCGAGGAAGCAGAGTTCGTCCGCTCCCGCCGCATCATAGGCCTTCGCCGCCTCGACTGGGTCGCCGGCGTCGATAAGATCGACGAAGTTCACACCCTTGACGACTCGGCCGTCTTTTACATCGAGGCAGGGAATAACGCGGGCTTTGAGGGTCATGCGCTTACCTCCTTGGCAGCCTTGATGAGGGCGAGCGCCTCGGCAGGATCGATGCGCCCGTCATAAAGCGCGCGGCCTGAAATTGCGCCCTCTAGCTTTGCGGCATCCGGCTGCAACATGCGCTTGATGTCGTCGATGGAGGCAAGGCCGCCGGAGGCGATGACGGGGATCGACACGGCATCTGCCAGTTCGAGTGTAGAGGCCCAGTTGATGCCAGCCAGAATGCCGTCGCGATCGATATCGGTGTAGATGATGGCGGCAACGCCGGCACCTTCGAAACGTTTGGCAAGTTCGATGACGCCCAGTTCTGAGGCTTCCGCCCAGCCCTCAACAGCAACCTTGCCGCCTTTGGCGTCGATGCCGACAGCGACCTGACCGGGGAAACGCTTGCAGGCTTCGATAACCAGAACGGGATCGCGCACCGCCACGGTGCCGAGAATGACGCGGGCAAGCCCACGGCTGAGCCACGCCTCAATATGATCGAGAGTGCGGATGCCGCCGCCAAGCTGCACCGGGTTTGTCGTGGCCTTGAGAATGGCATCGACCGCTTCGCCATTCACCGTCTGGCCAGCGAAGGCGCCGTTAAGATCGACGACATGCAGCCACTCGAAGCCTTGGTCCTCGAAGGACTTCGCCTGCGCGCCGGGGTCCGTATTGTAAACGGTTGCCTGCTCCATATCGCCGAGTTTCAGGCGAACGCACTGGCCGTCTTTAAGATCGATTGCGGGAAAAAGAATCATGTCAGGGCTTCCAGCGCAGGAAATTGGAAATCAGGGCGAGGCCGAGCGTCTGGCTTTTTTCCGGGTGGAACTGCGCGCCAGCCATATTGTCGCGACCAACGAAAGCCGTCATCGCGCCACCGTAATTGGTGGTGGCGATGACATCCGCCGGATGTTTCGCCGCCAGATGATAGGAATGCACGAAATAGGCATGCAAGCCGTCAGCGCCGGTTTTGATACCGTCGAACAGGGGATGCTGATGCCGGATTTCCAGCGTATTCCAGCCAATCTGCGGGATTTTAAGCGCCGGATCGGAGGGCGTCATTTCAATGACATCGCCTTCGATCCAGCCAAGCCCCGTGCTGACAGTCTTTTCGAGACCGCGCGAAGACATCAGCTGCATTCCGACGCAGATGCCGAGGAAGGGATGAGCTTTTTTCTCGACGGCTTCGATAAGCGCCTCATGCATGCCGGGCACAGCTTCGAGACCGGCGCGGCAATCGGCATAGGCGCCGACGCCTGGCAGGACGATGCGGTCCGCAGATGCGACGTGATCCGGCTTATCGGTCAGGTCAATGGTTGCATTAATGCCGGCTTCGCGGGCGGCGCGCTCGAAAGCCTTGGTGGCCGAACGCAGGTTGCCAGAACCGTAGTCGATGATCGCGACGCGCATGTCAGCGCCTTCCATTCAAGTCGAAAAGAAACGATCCGGAGGGATCGTTGACGAAGTTTTTGTCACCGCTCTTCTGCGGCGAGGGGGTCCATACCGGCTGCGACAGCTGTCCCGACGGCTCGGTATTTTCGGAAAGATCGGAGAAATATATCTCTTCGGCACTCGAAAGATCAGGGGCGGAAATGACCGAGGTCATCTTCCAGCCCTTGCCTATCAGGTGCCGGACGAGAAAATCGCGCCCCTCCAGTGCAGTCATGAGGGCAATGGCGACGCTGCACAAAATGCCCACCGGTTCGAATCCGGGTAACATTGATGCCCAACCGGCCAGAACAAGAACTGCAAATACGACGATCGCGGCCAGCCACAGCCGGTTTACGGCCAGCCACAGCCAGGGCGCAATAAGTGCCAGCCAGACGAAACGGTCTGCTATGAAGCGGGTCGTCTTGTGGTCCCTGTCCGGCCCGTTGGGGGCTTCCAGAACGAGATAGCTTGTCATGGGCTTCCTGACAGCTTTGGCGGTCAGGCCAGCATGCCCTTTGTCGAGGGAACGCGGCCTGCCTGCCGGGGGTCGATCTCGGTTGCCGCGCGAAGAACGCGGGCAACGGCCTTGAAGCATGTTTCGGCGATATGATGGTTGTTGGCGCCGTAATGGTTCAGGATATGCAGCGTGATGCCGGCATTCTGGGCCAGCGCCTGAAAGAATTCGCGCACAAGCTCGGTGTCGAATGTGCCGATCTTCGGCGCGGAGAAGTTGACATTCCACACAAGGAAGGGACGGCCGGAAATATCCACGGCAGCCTTGGTCATCGTCTCATCCATGGCAAGATCGAGCGAGGCGTAGCGGGTAATGCCGCGCCTGTCACCCAACGCCTTCGCGATGGCCTGGCCGATGGCGATGCCGGTATCTTCCACCGTATGGTGATCATCGATATGCAGGTCACCTTGAACCTCGATATCCATGTCGATCAGCGAATGGCGGCTCAGCTGGTCCAGCATATGATCGAAAAATCCCACCCCGGTGGAAATTGTCGACTTGCCGGTGCCGTCGATATCCACGCGCACCGAAACCGAGGTTTCGTTGGTCTTGCGGATAATCTCGCCTTTACGTTCTGCCATCTTTGGCCGCTCCGTGAAAATGTCGCCGTTCCTTATCAGCACGAGACATAAATATCCAGTTGTTCCATCGTCTTGCATGATCTGCGAAAAACAGTGCAGTGCGGGCAGGATTTGCAATCGTGAAAAGCAAACTTACATAGATGCCGAGAAGGGCCGGATGCCGGCCCGTTAACCGCAGGCCCGGTAGGGCAGACAGGTGTTTGATGACAACGATTATTACAGTCAGGAAGGGCGGCAAGGTCGTCATGGCTGGCGATGGTCAGGTAAGTCTTGGCCAGACCGTCATGAAGGGCAATGCCCGCAAGGTTCGACGCATTGGCAAGGGTGAAGTGATTGCCGGGTTTGCCGGCGCAACGGCGGATGCCTTCACGCTGCTCGACCGTCTCGAAAAGAAACTTGAGCAATATCCCGGTCAGCTCATGCGCGCAGCCGTAGAGCTTGCAAAGGACTGGCGCACGGATAAATATCTGCGCAACCTCGAAGCCATGATGCTGGTGGCCGACAAATCCACGACACTCGCCATCACCGGTAATGGTGACGTGCTGGAACCCGAACATGGCGCGATCGCCATCGGCTCCGGCGGCAACTACGCCTTTGCGGCTGCCCGCGCCATGATGGATACGGACAAGTCGGCAGAGGAGGTGGCGCGCAAGTCGCTCGATATCGCCGCCGATATCTGCGTTTACACCAACCATAACCTCGTCATCGAAACCCTCGACGCCGAGTAAGCATATTTCTCACCCCCATTTCTCACCCAAGGGTCCTGTGGGCCGGGCCAGAATGGCCGGCCGGAACAGGAAAGCCGAGAGGACAGAATGACCACTTTTTCTCCCCGGGAAATTGTCTCGGAACTGGATCGCCACATCATCGGCCAGCATGATGCGAAACGTGCGGTCGCGATTGCGCTGCGCAACCGTTGGCGTCGCCAGCAGCTCGATGAGAGCCTGCGCGACGAAGTGATGCCGAAAAACATCCTGATGATCGGACCGACCGGTGTCGGCAAGACGGAGATTTCCCGCCGTCTCGCCAAGCTTGCCGGCGCGCCCTTCATCAAGGTCGAAGCGACCAAATTTACCGAAGTCGGTTATGTCGGTCGCGATGTCGAGCAGATCATCCGCGATCTGGTCGAGATCGGCATTGGCCTCGTGCGTGAAAAGAAGCGCGCGGAAGTACAGGCCAAGGCGCATCAGAGCGCCGAAGAGCGGGTGCTCGACGCACTGGTCGGATCGACCGCGTCACCCGCGACACGTGAGAGCTTCCGCAAGAAGCTGCGCGACGGCGAGCTGGACGACAAGGAAATCGACATCGAAGTGGCCGACAGCGGTTCGGGAATGCCCGGCTTTGAAATCCCTGGCATGCCGGGCGCCAATATCGGCGTTCTCAACCTGTCGGAAATGTTCGGCAAGGCGATGGGCGGACGTACCAAGAAGGTGCGCACCACCGTCTCGAAATCCTATACCGAGCTCGTTCGCGACGAATCCGACAAGCTGCTCGATAATGACATGATCCAGCGTGAAGCGGTGAAGTCGGTGGAAAATGACGGCATCGTCTTCCTCGATGAGATCGACAAGATTGCCGCCCGCGACGGCGGCATGGGTGCCGGCGTCTCGCGTGAAGGCGTGCAGCGCGATCTTCTGCCGCTCGTTGAAGGCACGACCGTCTCGACCAAATACGGGCCGGTGAAAACCGACCACGTTCTGTTCATCGCTTCCGGCGCGTTCCATGTGGCAAAGCCGTCCGACCTTCTGCCGGAGCTTCAGGGCCGCCTGCCGATCCGTGTCGAGCTGAAGCCGCTGACGAAGGAGGACTTTCGCCGTATCCTGACCGAGACGGAAGCAAGCCTCATCCGCCAGTACAAGGCGCTGATGGCGACGGAAGAACTCGATCTCGACTTCACGGACGATGCGATCGACGCTCTGGCCGACGTGGCTGTTCATCTCAACTCGTCGGTCGAGAATATCGGTGCGCGCCGCCTGCAGACGGTGATGGAGCGTGTTCTCGACGAGATTTCCTTCAACGCACCCGATCGTGGTGGCTCTGCCGTCAAGATCGATCAGGAATATGTCAAAAAGCACGTCGGCGATCTTGCCGCCGATACGGATTTGTCCCGCTATATTCTCTGAATATCTTGGAGAGCAAAGACACGAGAGTGCGGCCACATTTGCCGCACTCTTTTATTTTACGGCCTTGTCTCGCATTCAGCCCCCTTTTTGTTTATGGGAAAGGCTGCATTCCGGTTGGAACCGCTTTATGGAATGGTCCGGTTTTCTCTTGGTTCGGGAGAGGTCGGCTTGAGAAAAGGCATTCGCTCGTGCGCAAAACTCTTCTGGCATTTGCCGCCGCTTTGACGTTCACCGTCGTCTCGTCTTCTTATGCCGAGGCCGCGACGGTCGTCCCGCCTGGCAATCGCAATGCCGAACAGCCGGGCATTCCGGGGGCTTCCGCACGTCGAACCAAGGGTTCCAATACGTCTTTCGAGCGTAAATACCAGAAGGTGATCGACCTCCTGTCTTCCGACAAGGCACTGATCGGCAAGATCAAGTCTACCGCCGGGCGCTACGGTATCGATCCGATCCACATGATCGGGGCGATTGTCGGCGAGCATACCTATAACGTCGACGCCTATGACCGCCTGCAATCCTACTACGTCAAGGCCGCCTCCTATGCCGGCAGCAGCTTCCGTTTCGGCTACAAGGACGAAACCATCGCGCAGTTTCTGACGCATTCGCAATTCGCCAGGTGCCAGTCGAAAAAGGATTCCTATAGCCTTTGGAACTGTCGGGAAGACGTCTGGGACGACAGCTTCCGCGGCAAGACGGTAGATGGCGTTGACTATCCGAACAATCGTTTCAGCGCTGTATTTTTCCAGCCCTTTTATGCCGGACAGACCTTCGGTCTCGGCCAGATCAATCCGCTCACGGCATTGATGTTGTCCGACATGGTGTCGAAAACCTCAGGTTATGAGAAGCTCGACGAAAACGATGCGACCGCCGTTTATACCGCGATCATGGACCCGGATCGCTCGCTCGCCTTCATGGCAGCTTCCATCCGCAAATCGATCGACGACTACAGGTCGATTGCCGACATGGATGTTTCCAAAAATCCTGGTGTAACGTCCACGCTTTATAATGTCGGCGGATCCGCGCAGCGCGCAGCCGCTCTCGCCCAGAAAAATCGTCAGCGCGCCGCAGGTGGAGAACAGCCGCTTTTGCCGGAAGAAAACTATTACGGCTGGCTGGTGAACGATCGCATCAAGGATTTGCAGGCGCTTTTGTAGAAAAAGACGATTATCGTCGGCATTCTTTCCAAAACGGAAATAATATTTGGTTGCCTCTCGCAATTGACGAGCGCCTGCCTCAGCGTCCAATCTGCGCCCTTAAGATAAAGAGGAGGCGCATGTGAGCCGCACCAATAAATTCGGTCTTTCCATTGATGACAGGCTTTATGCTTTTTTGACGGATGACGTTCTGCCGGGCACGGGTCTTGATGCAGAAACCTTCTTCGAAGGCTTTTCCGCCATCGTCCACGAGCTTTCCCCTAAGAATCGTGAATTGCTCGCAAAGCGCGACGCCTTGCAGGAAAAACTGGATGGCTGGTACCGGCAGAATGGCGCCCCGACGGATTTTGATGTCTATGAGGGCTTCCTGAAGGAAATCGGCTATCTGCTGCCGGAAGGACCCGGCTTCAAGGTCGAAACCAGCAACGTCGATTCGGAAATTGCCGCTGTCGCAGGCCCGCAGCTTGTCGTGCCGGTCATGAATGCCCGTTATGCGCTGAACGCCGCCAATGCCCGCTGGGGTTCGCTTTACGATGCGCTTTACGGCACGGATGCCATTTCTGACGCCGATGGTGCGGAAAAGGGCAGGGGCTATAATCCGAAACGCGGCGAAAAGGTCATTGCCTGGGCGCGGAACTTCCTCAACGAATCAGCTCCGCTCGAAACGGCAGGCTGGTCGGATGTGACCGGCTTCAAGATCGTTGACGGCCTCTTGCAGCTTGCAATCGGTGACAGCAAAACGGGCCTGAAAGATGCCGAGCAATTCAAGGGCTTTACCGGCGATGCGGAACAGCCGGCAACGATCCTGCTTGGCAAGAATGGTCTGCACACCGAGATCGTCATCGATCCCTCGACGGAAATCGGCAAGGGTGACAAGGCGGGCATCTCGGATGTCATTCTCGAATCGGCGCTGACAACAATCATGGACTGCGAGGATTCCGTTGCCGCTGTTGATGCCGAGGACAAGGTGCTGGTTTATGGCAACTGGCTTGGCCTGATGCGCGGCGACCTGACGGAGAAGGTTTCCAAGGGTGGTAACACCTTCACCCGTAGTCTCAACCCGGATCGTTATTACACCGCCCCCAATGGTGGAGCACTTACTCTGCCGGGGCGTTCCCTGATGCTGGTGCGTAATGTCGGTCACCTCATGACCAATCCGGCGATCCTCGACAAGGATGGCCGCGAGGTGCCGGAAGGTATCATGGACGCCGTCGTCACAGCGCTGATTGCGCTTTACGATGTCGGCCCCTCCGGCCGTCGCCAGAATTCCCGCGCCGGTTCCATGTATGTCGTCAAGCCGAAGATGCACGGGCCGGAGGAAGTCGCCTTCGCCAACGAGATTTTCACGCGGGCCGAAAAGCTTGTCGGCATGGCGCCGAACACCATGAAAATGGGCATCATGGACGAGGAACGCCGCACCACGGTCAACCTCAAGGAAAGCATTCGCGCGGCAAAAGACCGGGTCGTCTTCATCAATACCGGCTTCCTCGACCGCACGGGCGACGAAATTCATACCTCGATGGAAGCGGGTCCGATGATCCGCAAGGGCGATATGAAACAGGCGGCCTGGATTGCGGCTTACGAGAACTGGAACGTCGATATCGGTCTGGAATGCGGCCTTTCCGGCCATGCGCAGATCGGTAAGGGCATGTGGGCCATGCCTGACCTGATGGCCGCCATGCTGGAGCAGAAGATCGCGCATCCGAAGGCAGGCGCCAACACCGCCTGGGTACCTTCACCCACGGCTGCGACGCTGCATGCCACGCATTATCACAAGGTCGATGTCGCAGCCGTTCAGGACGAACTGAAAAGCCGGGGCCGGGCAAAACTCTCCGATATTCTATCGGTGCCGGTCGTGCCGCGTCCCAATTGGACGCCCGAGGAAATCCAGCGCGAACTCGACAACAACGCGCAGGGTATTCTGGGATATGTCGTGCGCTGGGTCGATCAGGGCGTCGGCTGCTCCAAGGTGCCTGACATCAACAATGTCGGACTGATGGAGGACCGCGCCACGCTGCGCATCTCCGCGCAGCATATGGCCAACTGGCTTCGCCATGGCGTGGTTACGCAAGAGCAGATCGTTGAGACCATGAAACGCATGGCCGCCGTGGTCGATAGCCAAAATGCCGGAGATCCGGCCTATCTGCCGATGGCGTCCAACTTTGAAGGATCGGTCGCTTTTCAGGCCGCCGTCGAACTTGTGCTGAAAGGCCGGGAGCAGCCTAACGGTTATACGGAACCGGTTCTGCACCGCCGTCGCCTCGAACTGAAGGCGAAGCAGGCGGCTTGAGGCCGACAGGCACTCCAGAGCACGTCTTGTCTGAACGGAATGTTCGACGTGCTCTACCTTAAAACTGCTATGCACTTTTACTGGGAATGCTCCAGAAACAAAAAAGCCGCCGGGAATTCCACGGCGGCTTTTTCTTTGTCTGGTATCTGATCTTACTGGATCACGACAACCTTGGTGCTGCGGCCGGGACGGACGCGGCTGTAAAGGTCGATGACGTCCTGGTTGATCATGCGGATGCAGCCGGAAGAGGCGGCGGTGCCGATCGATGCCCATTCAGGCGAACCGTGGATACGGAACAGCGTGTCCTGTCCCTTTTCGTTGAAGAGATACATGGCGCGCGCGCCGAGCGGGTTGGAAAGACCCGGACCCATGCCTGCCTCGACATACTTTGCGACTTCCGGCTTGCGGTCGGCCATTTCCTTCGGCGGATGCCACATCGGCCATTCCTGCTTCCAGGCGACATAGGCTTCGCCGGCCCAGGCAAAACCAGCCTTGCCAACGCCGATGCCGTAACGAACTGCGCGGTTGCCGGGCAGGATATAATAAAGGAAACGCTCACGCGTATTGACGATGATCGTGCCCGGCCGTTCGTTATTCTGGAATTCGACGATCTGACGACGGAACTTCTCGTTCACACGATTGATCGGGATGGCGGGCAGCGCATAGCCCGCGTCGGTCACAGGGCCGTAAACATCGTTGAAGATCTGGACGGTTTCGACCTTTGCCGGAACCGGGTTAGCGACCGGCACTGACGCCGCTACCTGGCCGGATGATTGGGATGTGGTTTCGGCGCAGCCGGCCAGAGCCAGTGCTGCCGTCAGACCGAGTGCAGTCAATGAGGTACGGATGCGCATATCGTTCTCGCGGAAAATTCGCCAAATTGTGCGAAGGAGTAGGCTTAATTGGATAAATCGGTTATTTTCCATTAAGCCGTTCTTGGCAAGCCGATACGCTGCTGCAGGACGAATGTGACTTTAAAATTGCCGGTTGATTGCCTTTTTGCAACAATAGGCCAAACGCCTCAGTAGCCTTTATCCATGACTATTCTTTCGCTTACCAACAATAATCCGTTAATCGACGGTCGCCAGTCGGACAAGGCGATGCTGGTGCGCCGCGGCGTTCAGGTGCTTTTGCACGAGATGCGACATTCGGTTTTGCCGGAACTGCCGCTTGCAAGCGGACGACGGGCCGATCTCATCAGCCTTTCGGCAAAGGGTGAAATCTGGATTATCGAAATCAAATCCTCGATCGAGGACTTCCGCGTCGATCGCAAATGGCCGGAATACCGCCTGCATTGCGACCGGCTGTTTTTCGCCACCCATCCGGAAGTGCCGGTCGAAATTTTTCCGGAAGAATGTGGGCTTATCCTGTCGGATGGCTATGGCGCCCATATGCTTCGCGATGCGCCGGAGCATAAATTACCGCCCGCAACCCGCAAATCGGTGATGCTGGATTTCTCGAGAACCGCCGCAACCCGGCTGATGCTGGCGGAGTGGACGACCGGGCGCAGCTTCGGAGAGTGATGCCCGGTTCCAGCCCATTTCCAGACGTAAAACCGCTTCTCACTTGTACTGTAAATGCTCTACTTCGGCGCGCGTTTCGCCAGAATGCGCTGCAGCGTTCTCCGGTGCATGTTAAGCCGGCGGGCGGTTTCCGAGACGTTGCGCTCGCACATTTCATAAACGCGCTGAATATGCTCCCAACGCACCCGGTCGGCCGACATCGGGTTTTCGGGCACTTCAGTCTTTTCACCCTTGCGCTGCGTCAGCGCATTGAAGACATCGTCCGCATCGGCCGGTTTGGCAAGATAATCCAGCGCCCCAAGCTTCACGGCGGTAACGGCGGTTGCGATATTGCCGTAGCCGGTCAGGACGACAATCTGCGTATCGTCCCGGTACTGCCGGATGGCTTCGATGACCTCGAGACCATTGCCATCCGTAAGCCGCAAATCAACGACCGCATATTTGGGCGGCGCAGCCTTGGAACGGGCAATGCCTTCGCTGACCGTCTCGGCAGTATCGACGATAAATCCGCGTGTTTCCATGGCCCGGGCAAGCCGGCGCAGGAAGGGACCGTCGTCATCGACGATCAGCAGCGATCTGTCAGCTCCGATCGGGTCGTCGTCATCCGTTGTCGCGCTGATGGGGGTCTGGTCTTCTGTCGTCATGTCTCAGGCCTTTCGGCAACTTAGTCGGCTTTTTCTTCTTATCGCCGCTTCCACGTGAATGGTAAAGTCAACGGTCTCTTTTATCGTCCATAAGCGCTCGAGGCCAGACGATTGTGACCCGCGCTCCTGTTCCGCTCAAACCGCGATTTTCGAAGGTAACGGTGGCGCCGGAGCGTTCCAGCAATGTCTTTGCAATGAAAAGCCCGAGTCCCAGCCCTCCCGCCCGGGTATCGTTGTGACGTTCGGTCACATAGGGTTCACCAATGCGGGCAAGCACGTCATGGGCATAACCCGGTCCATCATCCTCAATGGTGACGGCGACATTCTGCGAATCGTAGTCCACGGTCACGGTCACTTTTTCCCGCGCATAGTCCACGCCGTTTTCGATGAGATTGCCCAGCCCGTAAATAACGCCGGCATTCCGGATGCCGACCGGCTCGTCGATCCGGTTGTTCTTTTCGACGAGATCGAGACGGATGCCGAATTCCCGGTGCGGCGCCATCACCTCCTCAATCAGCGAGGAAAGCGGCAGGCGACGCATATGCTCCTCATCATCGGTGGAAAGTGATGTAAGGCGGCGCAGAATATCACGGCATCTTTCGCTCTGGCTGCGCAGCAGCGCTATGTCTTCGCCAAACCTTTCATCATTTCCGAGTTCCCGTTCCATTTCCTTGGCGACGACGCTGATTGTCGCCAGCGGCGTGCCCAGCTCGTGTGCCGCAGCGGCGGCCAGACCGTCTAGCTGCGAGAGATGTTTTTCCCGCTCCAGCACCAGTTCGGTCGCAGCCAGCGCATCGGCCAGCTGATTGGCCTCGTGCGAAACGCGATAGGCATAAAAGGCCGCGAAAGAGGTCGTGGCAATGATCGCGACCCAGGTGCCTACATGCAGCAGAAGCTGGATCGGCAGCACCTCACCGGGATACCACGGAACCGGAAACGGCGAAAAAGCGATTGCCGTCGAGCAGATGACGGCAAAGGCGAGCAGAATAAGCGAGTGCCGAAGCGGCTGCGAGGCGAAGGCGATGATGACCTGCACGCAGATCAGCGGTGCGAAAGGATTGGAAAGACCACCGGTGATGTAGATGAGCGCCGTCAATTGCAGCAGGTCGAATGCCAGCAGCAATGTCGCTTCCCACGGCTCCAGACGATAGGTGGAGGGAAAACGCGCAGTGAGAAACAGGTTGGCAAGCGCCAGTGCACCGATCAAAAGGCTGCAAGCCAGAAGTGGCAGGGGGAAGTTCAAGCCGAAAGCAACAAGCAGGATCGTCGCACTTTGCCCGGCCACCGCCAGCCAGCGCAACCATACGATGGTTTGCAGCCTTATCCTGCGGCTGGCGCGGCCAAGCCTTGTTGTTTCGATCGGATGGCCAGCCACCTTCATCTCCTTTGTGCTTTCATCGTCATCACGTTCCGCGCGGTTTTGCGCGGCTGGTCGGCAATGCCGATGCCGGGTCCTCAGGCCATGGATGGCGCGGATACCTCCCGCGCATGTCCGCCCGTACATCTTTCCACGATCCTGCCCAGAAACCGGGAAGATCGCGTGTCGTCTGTATCGGCCTGTGCGCCGGCGAGGTCAATTCCAGCAGCAGCGGCAACCGCCCCTGCGCGATGGCGGGATGAGCCGTCAGCCCGAAAAGCTCCTGCACACGAATGGAAAGCGTCGGTTCGCTGGCATCGTAACGAATAGGATGCCGCTGGCCCGTCGGCGCTTCGAAATGCGTCGGCGCAAGCCTGCCGAGATCGCGTGCGACCTCATAAGGCACCAGGGCTAAAAGTCCCTCGGAAAGGCTGCCGGGCCGGATATCCTGAAGGCTGCGGGCGCCGTGCTGGAAGGGCACGAACCATTCATCCAGCCGTAAAAGCAATGCAGCATCGCTGACATCCGGCCAGGGGTCGCCGATGCTGGCATTCAGAAAGCCTATCCTGTCGCGCAACTGCTGGGTTTCTTTTGTGAACGGAAGAATTCCGACACCAAATTCCCGAACGCCGTTGGCAAGTGCCTGCGCCGCCTGTTCACCCTCCGGGCGGGGCAGGGGCGTTTCGTCGAGGATGATGGCGCCTAGGCGCGTGACGCGGCGTGCACGCGCCTGACCGCTTGCCTTGTCAAACAGCAGCTGGTCCTGCTGCACAATAAGATGCGGCATCCGCTCTTCTATATCGGTGCGCTCGATGCTTGCTGCGGAAAGGATGCGCGGCTGTGCCGCACGCCCGGTAATATCGGCAACCACCAGCATCCTGCTCGCCGCCAGCCGTTCGGTTTCGGCAAGTTCTGCACCCCGGCCGTTCGCCATCACATAACGACCGCGCGCTCCTCGCTGAAGCGCAATCCGGTCCGGATAGGCGTGGAGCAGCAAGGGGCCAGCCTCGCTTGGCTGTTCATTCATAGTCTGCGCATCGCCGATCGCATCTAGAAGTCTCGAAGCCAGCTTGCGTGCCGCTTGCGCTCTTTCGCTTCTCTCGGAAAGAAAGCGGCGCAATCTTTCATCGAGATCAATGTCGGTTCCGCCCAGTCCCTGTTCCGTCAGCATGACAGCGAGCATCGCCGCCTTTTTTCCCGCACCTTCGCTCCCCGCTGCAATTACCATTGCCGCAAGCCTTGGCGGTAGTGAGAGGCTGCGCATCAGGTGGCCGCGTCGCGTCAGCGCGCCGCTTTCATCGAGTGCGCCCAGATTTTTGAGAAGCGCGATCGATTCCTTCAATGCCGCTTCGGGAGGGGCATCCAGAAATGAAAGCGCGGAAGGATCATGAACGCCCCAATGGGCGAGGTCGAGTGCAAGGCCGGAAAGATCACTCGCCAGAATTTGCGGTGGCGTGAAGGCGTTGAGCGCTGCCGTCTGTCCCGGATGCCACAGGCGGATCGCAACGCCGGGTTCCGTTCGTCCGGCTCGGCCCGCCCGTTGGTCGGCGGAGGCGCGCGAAACCCGCACTGTCTCCAGTCTCGTGATTCCCGTTGCCGGTTCGAAAACCGGTAGTCGCTGCAACCCGCTATCAATCACCACACGCACGCCATCTATGGTGATAGATGTTTCTGCGATCGATGTGGCAAGCACGATCTTGCGCCGTCCGGCCGGTGCCGGCTTGATCGCCGCATCCTGCTCCTTTTGCGAAAGATTGCCGTAAAGCGGGATGATATCTGTATCGTCGGAAAAGCGCCCCTCCAGCCGGTTGGCCGTGCGAGTAATTTCTGCCTGCCCCGGAAGGAAGGCAAGAATGGAGCCTGTTTCCGATGCATGAGCTTCGGTAATCGCCTTTGTGACTTTCTCGTCGACAGGCACACCCTGCCAGCGGTCCTCGTAGCGGATGTCGATTGGATATGTGCGGCCGAGGCTCTGAATGACAGGGGCATCGCCCATCAGCGCACTGATGCGTTCCACATCAAGGGTGGCGGACATCACGAGGATGCGCAGATCGTCTCTCAGTCCCTCCTGAACGTCGAGCGCAAGTGCCAGTCCGAAATCGCCATCGAGTGAACGTTCGTGAAACTCGTCGAAAATCACCGTCGAAACGCCGGCAAGTTCCGGGTCGTCCAGAACCATCCGGGCAAAGACACCCTCAGTCACCACTTCAATCCGGGTTCTTGAGGAGATGCGATTGTCGAGCCGCATACGATAGCCGACGGTTTCTCCAACATTCTCCTGAAGAAGATCAGCCATGCGTCCAGCCGCGGCCCGGGCGGCAAGCCGGCGTGGTTCGAGAAGAATGATCTTGCCGTCGCC
>NZ_CP115841.1:2552500-2804325 GCF_013318015.2 Agrobacterium tumefaciens
TATAGACCGTACCCGAAACCGACACAGGTGGTCAGGTAGAGTATACCAAGGCGCTTGAGAGAACTATGTTGAAGGAACTCGGCAAATTGCACGCGTAACTTCGGAAGAAGCGTGACCCCATTTTACGCAAGTATGATGGGGTGGCACAGACCAGGGGGTAGCGACTGTTTATCAAAAACACAGGGCTCTGCGAAGTAGCAATACGACGTATAGGGTCTGACGCCTGCCCGGTGCTGGAAGGTTAAAGGGAGGGGTGCAAGCTCTGAACTGAAGCCCCAGTAAACGGCGGCCGTAACTATAACGGTCCTAAGGTAGCGAAATTCCTTGTCGGGTAAGTTCCGACCTGCACGAATGGCGTAACGACTTCCCCGCTGTCTCCAACATAGACTCAGTGAAATTGAATTCCCCGTGAAGATGCGGGGTTCCTGCGGTCAGACGGAAAGACCCCGTGCACCTTTACTATAGCTTTACACTGGCATTCGCCAAGGCATGTGTAGGATAGGTGGTAGGCTTTGAAGCAGGGACGCCAGTTCTTGTGGAGCCATCCTTGAAATACCACCCTTATCTTCGTGGATGTCTAACCGCGGTCCGTTATCCGGATCCGGGACAGTGTATGGTGGGTAGTTTGACTGGGGCGGTCGCCTCCGAAAGAGTAACGGAGGCGCGCGATGGTGGGCTCAGACCGGTCGGAAATCGGTCGTCGAGTGCAATGGCATAAGCCCGCCTGACTGCGAGACTGACAAGTCGAGCAGAGACGAAAGTCGGTCATAGTGATCCGGTGGTCCCGTGTGGAAGGGCCATCGCTCAACGGATAAAAGGTACGCCGGGGATAACAGGCTGATGACCCCCAAGAGTCCATATCGACGGGGTTGTTTGGCACCTCGATGTCGACTCATCGCATCCTGGGGCTGGAGCAGGTCCCAAGGGTATGGCTGTTCGCCATTTAAAGCGGTACGTGAGTTGGGTTCAGAACGTCGTGAGACAGTTCGGTCCCTATCTGCCGTGGGTGTAGGAATATTGACAGGATCTGTCCCTAGTACGAGAGGACCGGGATGGACGTATCTCTGGTGGATCTGTTGTCCTGCCAAGGGCATAGCAGAGTAGCTATATACGGAATGGATAACCGCTGAAGGCATCTAAGCGGGAAACCAACCTGAAAACGAGTGTTCCCTATCAGAGCCGTGGAAGACGACCACGTTGATAGGACGGGTGTGGAAGCATGGCAACATGTGAAGCTTACCGTTACTAATAGCTCGATCGACTTCTTCGTTCCCATTGTTCATGCTCATCAAAGATGAGCATCATCTGTTCTGTCCTGACGCGCATAGCGCTCCGGACGGGCCGCGCCACAGGTATTTTGCTTGAAAGCAAAAACCGGAAGGCGCGACGACCTCTGGTCTGTATGGCAAACATACGGGAAGGGTCGCAGAAAGACGTGTTAAATTAAATGAAGCGCAAGCTTCCCAGCTTCTCGAAACAACACTCATGTGAAAACATGAACTGTGTTGCGTTTTGCCGACCTGGTGGTTATCGCGGGGCGGCTGCACCCGTTCCCATTCCGAACACGGCCGTGAAACGCCCCAGCGCCAATGGTACTCCGTCTCAAGACGCGGGAGAGTAGGTCGCTGCCAGGTCTGCAAAACGCAACAAATATCTTCTCAAGCAAACTCTTCGGCCCAGCCGATACAAAGGGCCGCTCAAAGCGGCCTTTTTGCATTGCGTAACATGAAAACATAAGGAAAACGCAACGTGCGTCCCTTAAAGGAGACAAATCGCCTGCGGCAATTTGCTCCGGAACTATACATCACAGCGTCCCTGTGATGCAGTCGCGATAAATCCAATAGGGATTTACGCTGGTAACGCGGGGTGGAGCAGCCCGGTAGCTCGTCAGGCTCATAACCTGAAGGCCGCAGGTTCAAATCCTGCCCCCGCAACCAATCTTCACAAAAACCCCGTAGCTTAAGCTGCGGGGTTTTCTTTTGCAAAATACCTCAAATAATCTCCAAATCTATATAAGTTCGCATCATCCACAATTGGCGCTCTTTTTTATGAGAGTGATTCAGCCTTTCTGCGTTGCGATAGCCCCTGATTTTGCCATGATGCGTAAACCGTCCAGCTCATAAGAAAGCCAACGTGACCACCGATCCCTTGCAGATTCTCAAGACCGTCTATGGCTACGATACGTTTCGTGGACAGCAGGCCGAAATCATCCGGCATGTGATGGCAGGCAACAATGCTTTTGTATTGATGCCAACAGGGGGCGGGAAGTCGCTTTGTTACCAGATTCCGGCGCTCGCCCGTAAGGGAATGGGGCTGGTTGCTTCGCCCCTGATCGCGCTGATGGTCGACCAGGTCGCCGCCTTGCGTCAGGCAGGTGTGCGGGCAGAAGCTCTCAACTCCGATCTTTCCCCAGAAGAGCGGCGGGCACTCTGGCAGGATATGCGGGCTGGCAAGGTCGATATTCTCTATGCCGCGCCGGAGACCCTTCTCAAGCCGGATGTTCTGGATGCGCTTCAACCTATCAGCCTGTCGCTGATCGCGATCGACGAAGCTCATTGTCTATCGCAGTGGGGGCACGATTTCCGTCCCCCTTACCGCCAGCTAGACACGTTGATCGAGCGCTTTCCGGATACGCCACGCATGGCGCTCACGGCGACTGCGGACGAGCCAACCCGCGCCGAAATTCTGGGTCATCTCGGGATCAACGGAAGCGACGCCTTCATAGCCGGATTCGATCGGCCAAATATCCGCTATGCGATCATGGAAAAGGATAATCCACGTACGCAGCTGAAGCGCTTCCTGACGGGTCGCGAAGACGAAAGCGGCATCGTCTATTGCCTTTCCAAACGCAAGGTCGATGAGACGGCAGCCTGGCTGCGTGAGGAGGGGCGCGATGCGCTGCCCTATCACGCCGGCATGGACAAGGGCGCCCGCGAGGCGAACCAGACCCACTTCCAGCATGGTGAAGCGGTCATCATGGTTGCAACCGTGGCTTTCGGCATGGGCATCGACAAACCGGATGTGCGCTTCGTCGTGCATATCGATCTGCCCAGCAGCATCGAAGCCTATTATCAGGAAACCGGCCGTGCTGGCCGTGATGGTCTGCCGTCCGACGTGCTTATGCTTTACGGTTATGAAGACATCGCATTGCGCAACCGCTTTATCGAAGAGTCGGATGCGGGCGACCAGCGCAAAAACATGGAGCGCCGGAAGCTCGATGCGTTGCTTGGCCTCGCGGAAACAGCCGGTTGCCGTCGGCGGGTGCTTTTGTCTTATTTCGGCGATCATTGCGAGCCCTGCGGCAATTGCGACACCTGTGCGGAACCGCCGGACCTGTTTGATGGTGCCATTGCCGCGCAGAAGTTGCTGTCCTGCATTTACCGCACGGGAGAACGTTTCGGCCAGGCCTATGTCATCCGCGTATTGCTGGGCATGGAAGATGAACGGATATCGAGCTTTGGTCACGATCGGATCACCACCTACGGCATCGGCAAAGAGCACGACAATCGCACCTGGCGGGCCATCCTGCGCCAGATGGTTGCGCTGCGCCTGATCGAGGTTGATCTGGCCGGTCACGGGGGATTGTCCATTGCCGAAGAAGGGAGGCGGTTCCTGCGCGAAAAGCCGTCCCTGATGTTGAGGATACCGTCCGCTCCCCGTTCGGCGCGACAACAGACGAATCGCAAGCCCACCGCCATTGTTCTACCGGATGCCGATCGTAGTCTCTTTGAGGCGCTGCGTGCGAAGCGCATGGAAATTGCCCGCGCACAGAACGTTCCACCCTATGTGATTTTTCACGACAAGACACTCATTGAGCTTGCGGCATCAAGACCGGCCTCTGTGGGGGAAATGGCGCAGATACCTGGAGTGGGAGACACAAAGCTGGAACGATACGGCCCTGCTTTTCTGGCGGCGATCATGGAACATGCCGCCAGCGAGTGACCATTTGAATCCGGCAAAGAGTCCCGCCAGGAAATTTTAGTAGGGCCTGAAACCTCAGCCTGTCGTGTCCTTGAACAGAACATTCTGGTCAATGAGATAACGGGAAAACAGGGGCAGGCTCGCTCCACCGATAGCCCGAGCCTGGCTACCGACCGCTCCCTCGATGATTTCCGGCAGCGTAACACCCTGAAGATCGTGATGTTTGAGGGCAAGACGGGTGGCGGAGACTATTCTTGCTCTGACCCAATCCGGAAAACCGCCATCGATGATGACGCTGGAAAAATCGATGATGGAGGCTGCAGCGATGACGGCCTGCGCAAGGGCCGCGGCCGTTTTTCCGATCCAGCTTTCCAGCGGCTCGCCGAAATCGATCCATTCATCCGGCGAGAACCACAGGGGACGTGGATCGATGCCGCGTTCGCGCAACATGTTTTCCAGAACGAAGATGGAGGCGATTTTCAGAAGCTGGACCGTGTTGCCGTCCTGCCCCTGAACCGGAAGGGGGCCGATTGCACCGGCGGTGCCCGTCTTTCCGGAAAACAGTGCGGAGTTTAAAACGACACCGCCACCGATGAAGGATCCGATGAAGATATAGAGAAAATCGGGGTAGTTCTGGCCTGCACCAAAAACCAGTTCTGCACCGCAGGCACTGGTCGCATCGTTCTGCAGGAAAACCGGATAGCTGACGCCATCCGCAATTTCGGAACGGATATCGACGTCGCGCCAGCGCTCCATCTCATTCTGCGGCGCGCCCACCTCCTGCGCCCAGTTCCACAATTCGAACGGCGCGGCAATGCCGACACCGGCAATTTTTTGCCGTTCGGCCGGAGAGAGCTTGGACTCGAGTTCCGTGATACCCTCGATGACGAATGGCAAAATCCATTCCGGCATAGGATAGGGGTAAGTTCTGCGGAGCTTCAGCTTGATCCGGCCGACGAAATCCATCAGCACCAGATCGACGCTGCGACGGCCGATTTTCACGCCAAACGAGAAGACGGCATCGGGATTGAGGCGCATCGGCGTCGAAGGCTGCCCGACTTTGCCGCGCAGTCTTTCGCCACGAATAAGAAGACCGTCACTTTCGAGCGAGCGCATGATGACCGAGACGGTCTGCGCCGAGAGACCGCAAAGCCTGGATATTTCGGCTTTCGACAAGCCGCCGTGGCGGCGAACCAGCGACAGCACAAGCCGCTCGTTATAGGCACGCACCCCGATCTGGTTGGCGCCGCCGCTCATATCCATGTTGGTGGACGGCGCGGGCGGCGCCGTCTCGACAGATTGTCTCATAGTTTCATCCTCCCGCCCGCCATATCCGCCGCGACCGATACATGCAGGCTTTATGGCAATCTTGCTATCGCAACGTTAAACGACGCGGCGATATTCCTCCCTGCCGCTTGTTAGAATGCCATACGGAATTAATAATTCAATCGGATTTATTTATTGACAGCCGTTTCCTTTGGTGGTTCCATCTGTGTCAACGGTCGCTGTTCTCGGAGGAGACGAGATCGTCGGGTAACCGTCACGGTACTCAAACATTCAATGGGAGGATTACAATGAAGACGACTGTTTCCGCTCTTCTGGGCGCGCTTGCGCTCGGCGTTTCTTTCGCGTCCGTCGCGTCCGCCGCCGATACTTCGGTTTGCCTGATTACCAAAACCGACACCAATCCCTTTTTCGTCAAGATGAAGGAAGGCGCAACCGCCAAGGCTAAAGAACTTGGCGTGACGCTGAAGTCCTATGCCGGCAAGATCGATGGCGATTCCGAAAGCCAGGTTGCCGCGATCGAGACATGCATTGCCGATGGCTCCAAGGGTATCCTGATTACCGCATCTGACACCAAGGGCATCGTTCCGGCCGTGCAGAAGGCGCGCGATGCCGGTCTTCTTGTCATCGCCCTCGATACGCCTCTCGAACCCGTTGATGCCGCTGACTCCACTTTCGCTACCGACAATCTTCTGGCCGGCGAGCTGATCGGCAAATGGGCTGCTGGCACCCTCGGCGACAAGGCCAAGGACGCGAAAATCGCCTTCCTCAACCTCACGCCTTCCCAGCCAACCGTTGATGTTTTGCGCAACCAGGGCTTCATGAAGGGCTTCGGCATCGACGTGAAGGACATCAACAAGATTGGTGATGAAGACGACAAGCGTATCGTTGGTCATGATGTTACCAACGGTAACGAAGAAGGCGGCCGCTCTGCGATGGAAAATCTGCTGCAGAAGGATCCGACCATCAACGTCGTTCACACCATCAACGAACCTGCAGCTGCCGGTGCTTACGAAGCGCTGAAAGCCGTCGGCCGCGAAAAGGATGTTCTGATCGTTTCAGTCGATGGCGGTTGCCCTGGTGTCAAGAACGTTGCCGAAGGCGTGATCGGCGCAACGTCTCAGCAATACCCGCTGCTGATGGCGGCACTCGGCGTGGAAGCCGTCAAGAAGTTTGCCGACACCGGTGAAAAGCCGAAGCCGACGGCAGGCAAGAACTTCTTCGACACCGGCGTAACGCTGGTAACCGACAAGCCGGTCAAGGGTCTCGATTCGATCGACACCAAGGAAGGCCTGAAGAAGTGCTGGGGCTGATACTTCACCGTTGAAATCGGCGGGGGGCAATTTGCCCCCGCCCTTGAACCGGAATGGTTACAAAGAACGATCTGGGTGATCGGACAGGAACAAACGAGCGCGCCCGGCGTCCGTGGACGTAACTGAGGCACGCTTCTCAACAGTTTGAATCTACGCATTGTCCCCTCTGGAAAATAATCCCGGGTTCGGGGCTGATGCGATGGAGCGATCGGGAGGAAAATCCATGAGCGATCAGCCAGTGCGGGCTCAACCGCATAATGAATTTGAAAAAGTGCTGTCGGGAAGTTCGACCCAGGTCGCTGCTTTCGATACGCACAACAAGAGTTTGCTTGAAAAATTCCAGCATTTTCTGCATTCCAGCCCGGCGGCCGTACCGCTGATCGTTCTGGTGTTGTCGCTGGCTGTCTTCGGCATGACCCTGGGCGGCAAGTTTTTCTCGGCCTTTTCGCTGACCCTTATCCTTCAGCAGGTGGCAATCGTCGGCATCGTCGGCGCGGCACAGTCGCTGGTCATTCTGACTGCGGGTATCGATCTTTCGGTCGGTGCGATCATGGTCCTGTCCTCCGTCGTCATGGGACAGTTTACGTTCCGCTATGGTTTGCCTGCCGAACTCTCGATTATCTGCGGTCTCGCAGTTGGCGCATTTTGTGGCTTTATCAATGGCGTGCTGGTTTCGCGCATGCGGCTGCCGCCCTTCATCGTTACACTGGGCATGTGGCAGATCGTGTTGGCCACCAATTTCCTCTATTCGGCCAACGAAACGATCCGCTCACAGGATATCGTCCAACAGGCGCCCATTCTCCAGTTTTTCGGCAACAATATCCGCATCGGCAGCGCCGTCTTCACCTATGGCGTCATTGCGATGGTTCTGCTGGTTGCCCTGCTCTGGTATGTGCTGAACCGCACCGCCTGGGGTCGACATCTCTATGCAGTGGGTGATGATCCCGACGCAGCCGAACTTGCCGGCGTTAACGTCAAGCGCATGCTGACGACCGTCTACACACTTTCCGGGCTTATCTGCGCCTTCGCGGGCTGGGCTCTCATCGGCCGCATCGGCTCGGTATCGCCGACCGCCGGTCAGTTTGCCAACATCGAATCCATCACCGCAGTGGTCATCGGCGGCATATCGCTGTTTGGCGGACGCGGCTCGATCATGGGCATGATCTTCGGCGCGCTGATCGTCGGTGTCTTCTCTCTCGGCTTGCGACTTATCGGAACAGACCCACAATGGACCTATCTGTTGATCGGCGTCCTTATCATCTTGGCTGTCGCAATCGACCAGTGGATCAGAAAGGTAGCAGGCTGATGGCAAAAGAACCTATCCTCACAGCACGCAATCTCGTTAAACGCTACGGTCGTGTGACTGCGCTCGACAATGCCGATTTTGACCTTTATCCGGGCGAAATCCTCGCCGTCATTGGTGATAACGGTGCTGGAAAATCCTCTCTCATCAAGGCGATTTCCGGTGCGGTGACACCCGATGAAGGGGAGATCAGGCTTGAAGGCAAGCCGGTACAGTTCCGCTCGCCGATCGAGGCACGCAAGGCTGGTATCGAAACCGTTTATCAGAACCTTGCCCTGTCTCCCGCATTGTCCATAGCCGACAATATGTTTCTCGGCCGTGAAATCCGCAAACCCGGTATTCAGGGAAGCCTGTTTAGGGCACTGGACCGTCCGGCGATGGAAAAGTTTGCCCGTGAGAAACTCTCTGAACTCGGCCTGATGACGATCCAGAACATCAATCAGGCGGTGGAAACCCTCTCCGGCGGCCAGCGCCAGGGTGTTGCGGTGGCGCGTGCAGCCGCCTTCGGCTCCAAGGTCGTCATCCTTGACGAACCGACAGCGGCGCTCGGCGTCAAGGAAAGCCGCCGCGTTCTCGAGCTTATTCTGGATGTGCGCGCGCGAGGGCTACCGATCGTTCTCATCTCGCACAACATGCCGCATGTTTTCGAGGTTGCTGACCGGATTCATATTCATCGGCTGGGCAAGCGTTTGTGCGTCATCAATCCGAAGGACTATACCATGTCCGACGCCGTTGCCTTCATGACGGGCGCCAAGGAAGCGCCAAAGGAAACGCTGGCCGCATGACGTTGAAGCTTGAAACGATCGTCGAAGACGTTCTTCGGCGGGCTGAGGGTAAATCTCGTTTTATCATTGCCATTGCCGGTCCCCCTGGGGCCGGCAAATCCACGCTAGCGGATGCCATGTGCGGTGCCCTCGTGGCGCGCGGCGAGGCTGCGGCTGTCCTGCCTATGGACGGCTTCCATATGGATAACGGTATTCTCGAAGAACGGGGGCTCTTGCCGCGAAAAGGCGCACCGGAGACCTTCGACGTGCGCGGCTTTCTTGATATCGTCTCCGCAGTTCGTCAGGGCGGGCAGGAAGTTCTTGTCCCGGTTTTTGACCGCTCCCGCGAAATAGCCATTGCCTCCGCTCGCGCCATCGCGCCAGAAACACGCTTCATCCTTGCCGAAGGCAACTATCTGCTGTTGAGCGAGGCGCCGTGGACGAAGCTTTCCGGCAGCTTCGATCTTACCGTCTTCGTAGGCCCATCCGTTGCGGTGCTCGAGGAACGCCTGCGGGATAGATGGCAGGGCTATGGTCTCGATGCGACCGAGATTCACGCCAAACTGTTCGAAAATGATCTTCCCAACGGAAAGCGGGTGATTGAGAACTCCCGCCCCGCCGATATTCGCATCGATATTTGGGAATAACCCGCCGCTTCCGTCCGTAGGCGGTATCGAGCATTCACCGTTAAGCCTTTGTTGACCATGTGTTGAATCTTTTTGATCCACAGGGTGGGGCTTTCGCATGTCTAATTATTGACGAAAAAAATTCCTCATATACTATATGTGGTGTTCAAGGTTCTTTCGATTCGCAAGCGTCGGGAGCTAAGACGGGAATTCGGTGCGCAACACCATTATGGTGAAGCAATGCCGAAACTGCCCCCGCAACTGTAAGCGGTGAGCATCGTTCCGATTTGAGCCACTGGCGCTAAAAGCTCCGGGAAGGTGGGAATGGATGTTTTGACCCGCAAGTCAGGAGACCTGCCTTGAGCGAAAACGTCCACGGGCGGGGTGTCCGGAAGGAAGGTGTATGACGCAAATGAATTGCGTGCGCCCTTTTCTGCCCCCTCCAGAACAAGCTTCGGGGTGAAGTCATGCCAGTGCATTTTTATGAGTTTCTACGCTCGTCGGCGTAGACAGAGATCTTACGCGGCCTGACCCGCGCGCCTCGCCAGAATGACAGAACCATCGCCACCCGCTTGTGATTGCAGGCGGGCAATGTTGAGCCGTGCGTAAAAGCGGCTTCGAAAGAGGAAACAATGACCGTCACCGTTTACAGCAAACCCGCCTGCGTCCAGTGCACTGCCACCTATCGTGCGCTTGACCGCATCGGTGTCAGCTACGAGATCGTCGATATCTCCGAAGATGCGGATGCCCTCGATCACGTTCGCGGCCTTGGTTACATGCAGGTTCCCGTGGTCGTTGCGGGCGAACGCCATTGGGCGGGTTTCCGTCCGGACATGATTGGCTCGATCAGCTGAGGAGGCGATGCGATGGGGCTGATCGTCTATTATTCCAGCCGGTCTGAGAACACTCATCGCTTCCTTCAAAAACTGGGGCGACGATTGCTTCGCCTGCCGCTCGGCGCCGAGGAAGACGTTCCTCACGTGTCGGAGCCCTATGTTCTCGTCACCCCCACCTATGGGGGCGGCGGCATGAAAGGAGCGGTACCGAAACCGGTTATCCGGTTTTTGAACGAGCCCTCAAACCGAAATCTCATTCGCGGCGTCATCGCGGCGGGAAATACGAATTTTGGCGCAGCTTTCGCATCCGCCGGAGATATCGTGTCGCGTAAATGCGCGGTGCCGTTTCTCTACCGCTTCGAGCTTCTCGGCACGGAGGAAGATGTCGCCAACGTCAATCATGGATTGGAACGATTTTGGACACGCTGACCTCGAGCGCGGTGCGCAACACGGATGCCAAACAACAAGTAACAGCCGCGCAGAAACACCTGGACGCGGGACTGGACTATCACGCGCTGAACGCGATGCTGAACCTCTACGATGAAAACGGGAAGATCCAGCTCGACAAGGACCGCCTTGCGGCACGGCAATATTTCCTTCAGCACGTCAACCAGAACACGGTGTTTTTCCATAATCTCAGGGAAAAGCTCGATTATCTCGTGACCGAGGGATATTACGAACAGGAGGTGCTGGACCAGTATTCCTTCAATTTCGTCCGTGACCTCTACGACGAGGCCTATGCCAGAAAGTTCCGTTTTCCGACATTTCTCGGCGCCTTCAAATATTATACGTCCTATACGCTGAAGACCTTCGACGGAAAGCGTTACCTTGAGCGTTATGAGGACCGCGTCTGCATGGTGGCTTTGGCTCTGGCGCGTGGCGACGAGCAACTTGCCCGCGATCTGATGGATGAAATCATTTCCGGCCGCTTCCAGCCGGCAACCCCGACCTTTCTCAACGCCGGCAAGAAAAGCCGCGGTGAGCTGGTTTCGTGTTTTCTGCTGCGTGTGGAAGACAATATGGAAAGCATCGGCCGGTCCATCAATTCAGCATTGCAGCTTTCCAAGCGTGGTGGTGGCGTAGCACTGTCCCTGACCAATATTCGCGAAGCCGGCGCGCCGATCAAACAGATCGAAAACCAGTCCTCTGGCGTGATTCCTGTCATGAAGCTGCTGGAAGATTCGTTCTCCTACGCCAACCAGCTTGGCGCGCGCCAGGGCGCTGGCGCGGTCTACCTGCATGCCCACCACCCCGACATCATGCGTTTCCTCGATACCAAGCGCGAAAACGCCGACGAAAAAATCCGCATCAAAACCCTTTCGCTCGGCGTGGTGATCCCTGATATCACCTTCGAACTCGCGAGAAATAACGAGGATATGTACCTGTTCTCACCCTATGATGTTGAGCGGGTTTATGGCGTGCCGTTTACCGAGATTTCCGTCAGCGAAAAATATCAGGAAATGGTCGCCGACAGCCGCATCCGCAAGAAGAAGATAAAGGCACGCGAGTTCTTCCAAGTCATCGCAGAAATCCAGTTCGAAAGCGGTTACCCCTATATCATGTTCGAGGATACGGTTAACCGCGCCAATCCGATCGCCGGCCGTATCAGCATGAGCAATCTCTGCTCGGAAATTCTACAGGTCAGCGAGGCGAGCGAGTTCAACGACGATCTCTCTTACAGCCATATGGGCAAGGATATTTCCTGCAATCTCGGCTCGCTCAACATTGCTTCAGCAATGGATTCGGCTGATTTCGGCAAGACGATCGAAACCTCCATCCGGGCGCTGACGGCCGTTTCTGACATGAGCCACATCTCGTCTGTCCCTTCCGTGGAAAAGGGCAATGATGCGAGCCACGCCATCGGGCTTGGTCAGATGAACCTGCATGGCTATCTGGCGCGCGAGCGCATCTTCTACGGCTCCGAAGAAGGCATCGATTTCACCAATATCTATTTCTACACGGTGACCTATCACGCCATCCGCGCCAGCAATCGCCTTGCCACTGAAAGGGGCCAGAGCTTCAAGGGCTTTGAAAACTCCAAATATGCCTCGGGCGACTACTTCGATAAATATACCGACCGGGAATGGTTGCCCGCGACGGAAAAGGTCCGCGACCTTTTTGAGAAAGCCGGCATTTCCATTCCGACACAGGAGGACTGGAAAGCGTTGAAGCAGGCCGTCATGGAGACCGGCCTCTATAACCAGAACCTTCAGGCCGTGCCGCCCACAGGCTCGATCTCCTATATCAACCACTCGACCTCCTCGATCCATCCGATCGTCTCGAAGATTGAAATTCGCAAGGAAGGCAAGATCGGCCGTGTTTATTATCCGGCTTCCTACCTTTCGAACGACAATCTCGAATATTATCAGGATGCCTACGAAATCGGTCCGGAAAAGATCATAGATACCTATGCGGCGGCCACCCAGCATGTCGATCAGGGCCTGTCGCTGACACTGTTCTTCCGCGATACGGCAACGACGCGCGATATCAACCGGGCGCAGATCTACGCCTGGAAAAAAGGCATCAAGACCATCTATTACATCCGTTTGCGCCAGATGGCGCTGGAAGGCACGCAGGTTCAGGGCTGCGTATCCTGCACGCTCTGAATTGAGGGACAAGACAATGAACATTGCCGTAAAACCCGCGTCCCGTATTCGCGCGGTCAACTGGAACCGCATCGAGGATGACAAGGATCTCGAAGTCTGGAATCGCCTGACATCGAATTTCTGGCTGCCGGAAAAGGTGCCGCTCTCCAACGATATCCCGTCCTGGGGAACGCTGAAGCCGGAAGAGCAGACCCTGACGATCCGCGTCTTCACCGGGCTGACATTGCTGGACACGATCCAGAACGGCGTCGGTTCCGTGCGCCTGATGGCGGATTCGGCGACGCCGCACGAGGAGGCGGTGCTTTCCAACATCTCCTTCATGGAGGCGGTCCACGCCCGCTCCTATTCCTCGATCTTCTCGACGCTCTGCTCCACGCCTGACGTCGATGACGCCTATCGCTGGTCGGAGGAGAACGAATTCCTGCAACGCAAATCCGCGCTCATCATGCGCGAATATGATAGCGGAAATCCGTTGAAAATGAAGGTCGCCAGCGTGTTTCTGGAGAGCTTCCTGTTCTATTCCGGCTTCTACCTGCCAATGTTCTGGTCAAGTCGCGCCAAGCTTACCAACACGGCCGATTTGATCCGTCTCATCATTCGCGATGAGGCCGTGCATGGCTATTACATCGGCTACAAGTTCCAGCGCGCGCTCGAACGTCTGGGCGAAGCGGAAAAACAGGAGATCAAGGATTTCGCCTTCGATCTTTTGCTCGAGCTTTACGACAACGAAGCCAAATATACCCAAGACCTCTATGACGGCGTTGGCCTGACGGAAGACGTCAAGCAGTTCCTGCATTACAACGCCAACAAGGCCTTGATGAATCTGGGTTACGAGGCGCTGTTTCCGCCCGAGGCTTGCCGGGTCAATCCTGCGATCCTCTCGGCGCTGTCTCCCAATGCCGACGAGAACCACGACTTCTTCTCCGGCTCCGGCTCTTCCTATGTCATCGGCAAGGCGGTCGCCACAGAAGACGAAGACTGGGATTTCTGAACCGGTTGTCGCCAAGAACCCGCAAAAGTTATTGCGGGTTCACGACCTGGCTCGCAAGCCGGAAGGGGCTGGATACTGTTGCCCCGATAGCATCGAACACAAAGGCACCCGCGCGGCCTATGCCGTTTTCGCCGTTGCCGTTCCGGCTCGCCTCCAGTTGTGGCACCAGCGACGCGAGTGCCGCATAGCGGTCGTGGTTGAGCGGATCCGATGCCTTGAGCTTGGAGATGTCAACGAACTGAACGCCCTCTTTCAGGGCGGCTTCCTGCACTTGGGGATCGGTCACATCCAGCGCGCCTATGCGGGTGACGTCGGCCCCCAGGATGGAGGAAGCCTTCAGGGCGCGGTCGTCCTTGGAGACGAGAATGGTGAGCGGCGGATTGAGCCTTCCCACCACCTCGATCTGCTTGCGGAAAACATCGGCGTCTATATCCGGCGCGGCCAGCACTACCTGTAGTTTGGAAAGCACATCGTTCCTGCCTTCGAAGCGCAATTGTCGCAGCGCTTCCATGACCAGCCAGCCGCCCATGCTGTGACCGAACACGACAATGCTTTTTTTCGGTGTTTGCCTGGTAAGGTCGGTCAGCACCATGGCCAGCGCGTCTCGCGAATAGGTCGCTGATTCCTTGTCGGCCACGTAACCGGTGACGCTCGCCTGGGACGGCCAGGAAAAGACCAGCGGCACACCATCCATATTGGCATCGGCTGCCATTTGTGCCGCACGGAACAAGGCTTCCTGATAGCTGTAATTATAGCCATGCACAAAAAGCGCGATCTGCTTGCCGGATCGGGTGACGTCGCCAAGATCGGAATTGAAACGCGTTTTCGTCAGCATATCGGCTTTGGTGACGACAAAATCCTTGCTCGGGTTCGGCTTGCCTTTGGACCATTCGATATTTCCGCTTTTATGGCTGGGAGGAATGGAAATGTCGAAGCGCGCATAATTCAGCTCAGCCGCCCGCCCAGCGCTAAAGCCCTTTTTGGCCTCGTTGTTTTTCTCCCGCGTGCTAGCCACATAGGCTGTCACGATTTTCGTATCGGTGGTCTTGGTGTTTATGGCCTGCAACACATCCGCCCCCGGCCTGCCCGCGCAGGATGAAAGAAGGCTGAAAGCGAGGAGGAGCGAAAAAATCAGGCGCATGGATGGGGTTACCGATAATGAGGGACCACGCATAAATAACCGGCCGCTCAAAAAGTTGCTACTGGAGACTGGATTGCGGTGTGGTGGCATTATGTTCAATGCGGACGACGCATTCCCCACCTTGCTATCCAGCTATGTTCGTTTTAGGCCGTACAGATGACGAATAAGGTGTCGCTTTTACGGCTGAAACTCACGGACTTCCGCAACTATGCGGCGGCGTCGCTTGTGCTGGATGACCGCCACGTGGTGCTGACGGGTGACAACGGTTCCGGCAAGACCAATCTCCTGGAGGCCGTTTCGTTTCTGTCGCCCGGAAGGGGCCTGCGCCGCGCCACCCTGTCCGATGTGACGCGAGTGGGGGCGGAGGCCGCCGGTTTTTCGATTTTTGCGGATGTCGACGGCATGGACGGCGAGGTCGCCATCGGAACCGGGATCGAGGGTGACGGCGAGGTAGTGTCGCGCCGCCTGAGGCTGAACGGGACATCGGTGAAGTCGGTCGATGAATTGACGGATCATCTGCGGGTGCTGTGGCTGACGCCTGCCATGGATGGGCTTTTTACCGGTTCATCCTCGGATCGCCGGCGTTTTCTCGATCGGTTGGTGCTCTCGCTCGATCCCGCGCATGGACGGCGGGCAAGCGACTTCGAAAAGGCCATGCGCGGCCGCAACCGTCTGCTTTCGGAAGGCCGTTTCGATCCGGTCTGGCTGGACGGTATCGAGAAGCAGATGGCGGAACTCGGCATTTCCATGGCGCTCGCGCGCTATGAAATGTTGGGTCTTTTGAAGAGCCTCATCGAAGGCCGTTCCGGCAATGCTGCCTTCCCCTCTGCAGCGCTGGCGCTCTCGGGTTTCATGGACGACACGCTCAACCGGCCGGCTGTCGATCTGGAAGACGAGTATAGGCTTATGCTGCGCGAAGGCCGGTATCGAGACGCGGCGGCAGGCCGCACGCTTGATGGGCCACACCGTGTCGATCTGTTCGTGCGCCATGCGGAAAAGAACATGGAGGCAGAGCGTTGCTCGACCGGAGAACAGAAGGCGCTGCTGGTGGGATTGGTGCTTGCGCATGCCCAGCTCACCGCCAACATGACCGGCCATGCGCCGGTTCTGCTGCTCGACGAAATTGCTGCGCATCTGGATGAGGGCAGGCGGGCGGCTCTGTTCGATCTCATTCACGCGCTCGGTGGTCAGAGTTTCATGACCGGAACGGATGCGGCAATGTTCTCCGCCCTTGGCGACAGGGCGCAATTCTTCAATGTTTCCCAAGGGGGCATCACGGCATGACGGCGAAAAAATGGAGTGCGACATGGACCCGCTGAGCCCGGACGAAATCGAACGCTACAAGCGCCATATTCTCTTGCCGGAAATCGGCGGTGCCGGGCAGCAGCGTCTGAAGGCCGCGCGGGTGCTGGTAATCGGGGCTGGTGGCCTCGGCGCGCCTGTCCTTCATTATCTTGCTGCAGCCGGTGTCGGCACGCTTGGCCTGATCGATGACGACGTGGTCTCCCTGTCCAATCTCCAGCGGCAGGTGATCCACGATACCGGCACGATCGGTGAGCTGAAAACGGCAAGCGCCCGCGCAGCCATCGCCCGGCTCAACCCGCATGTGCGTACCCTTGTTTTTGAGGAGCGTTTTTCGCAGGTCTGGGCGCACACCCATCTGCCATCCTTCGATCTCCTTATCGACGGTTCTGATAATTTCGACACACGTTATGCCGCTGCCGATGCCGCAGAGGCTGCTAAAAGGCCGCTGGTAACGGGCGCTGTCGGCCGTTTCGATGGTTCGGTAACGGTGCTGAAACCCTATGAGGCGGGTGCCGATGGTAATCTGCTGCCGGGGTATCGCGATCTGTTTCCCGAGCCACCGCCGCAGGGGCTTATTCCGAATTGCGCGGAAACGGGCATCGTCGGCGCTTTGACCGGCGTGATCGGCACGATCATGGCCATGGAGGCCATCAAGGTGATCACCGCTGCCGGCGAGCCATTGGTCGGCCGCCTGCTTCTCTATGACGCCCTGTCGGCCCGCTTCGAAACCGTGCGTTACAAGCGCCGCCATGCTGGAAAAAAAACATGACTGAGATCACAAGGATTAGCGAAGAATTCGAGCGCTGGCAGGAGCTGCTTGCGCTTATCATGTCGTCCTTCGCCTATATGGACGGCGTCATCGACCCACCATCGTCCGCTCACCGTTTGACGCTCGAAAATCTCGCGGAGAAGGCGAGGGCGGAGACCGCTTTCGTGGCGCTGGATGGTGATGAGATTGTTGGCTGCCTGTTTTGCCGGCAGGAACCACCGGCCTACCTTTACGTCGGCAAGCTGTGCGTCTCCCTGAAAGCGCAGGGCAAAGGCATCGGCAAAATGCTTCTGGAACGGGCCGAAGCATTGGCCCGCGAATTGGCGTTACCGGCGCTGCGGCTGGAAACGCGTATCGAGCTTGTCGGCAATCACGCGAAATTCGCCGCCTGGGGTTTCATCAAAACCGCTGAAAACGCCCATCCGGGTTACGACCGCACGACCTCGATTGAAATGACGAAATTCCTCGGCTGAGACGGCTCAATTTTTGATCCGCTTAAAAGCCTGCTTCTCCCTTCCACGTCACGAGCAGACACGGCTTGTCTGAACCGGTTCAGTTCCGCCCCGGCAGCACCCGGTTCGGCGGTCGGTGTCCGTCGAAAAGCGTGCGGATGTTGATGATGACCTTGTCACCCATCTCGATGCGTCCCTCGATCGTTGCCGAGCCCATATGGGGAAGCAGCACGACCTTTCCTTCTCTCGCGAGCTTGATGAGCTTGGGATTGATTGCGGGTTCGTTCTCGTAGACATCGAGACCGGCTCCGGCGATCTTTCCGTCGCGCAGGCACTGGATCATTGCCGCCTCATCGATGATATCGCCGCGCGCCGTGTTGACGATGTAGCTTGTCGGCTGCATCAGCGCGAGCCGTCGTGCCGAGATCAGGTGATAGGTCGCAGGTGTGGAGGGGCAATTGACGGAAACAATATCCACCCGCGCCAGCATCTGGTCGAGGCTGTCCCAATAGGTTGCCTCAAGCTCCGCTTCCGTCGCCGGGTTGACGCGTTTGCGGTTGTGATAGTGTATGGAGAGGCCGAAAGCCTTGGCGCGCCGCGCAACTGCCGTACCGATGCGGCCCATGCCGACAATGCCGATGCGTTTGCCGGAAATGCGCCGTCCCAGCATCCAGGTCGGCGACCAGCCCAGCCATTCGTCGGCGCCATTGGCAAGCACGCGCGTGCCTTCGATCAGGCGGCGCGGCACGGCCAGCACCAGCGCCATGGTGATATCGGCGCTGTCTTCGGTCAGCACATTGGGCGTGTTGGTCACTGTGATGCCCTTTCGGGCGGCCGCGTCCACATCCACATGGTCTATGCCGTTGGAAAAGCTTGCGATCAGCTTCAGTTGCGGCCCTGCTTTCTCGATCATGGCGGCGGTGATGCGGTCCGTGACCGTCGGCACCAGAACGTCGACCCGCTGCATGGCGGCCACAAGCTCCTCCTCGCGGCGCTGCGTATCGTCGATATTCAGTTCGGCATCGAAGAGTTCCCGCATTCTGGTTTCGACGACGTCAGGCAATTTGCGGGTGATATAGACTGTCGGTCTCTTCTTGTGGGTCATCGTTTGCCGCTGCCTTGTTCAGAAGTCATTAACCAGAAAGAGCGATAATTTCTTTCAATCAGGGCGTTTCTACCAGACCCACGGGCGAAGACAAATAAAACTCGCCGAAGCTTGAGGCGTGTGGAAACGAGCCTCCTCGAATTTAATCCGGTTTGCAGAAGGCAGGAAACGGAAATGGGCATGCGCAGTGTGGTTTTTATGGTTTGCATTGCATTGTCTCTGGGCCTCTTTGGTGTGGCGAACGAGGCCATGGCGCAAGGCGCTGCCAAAGGCGCAAGCGGCCTGCCTTTGCCGCGTTTTGTCAGCCTGAAATCCAAGCGCGTCAACATGCGCATCGGACCCAGCACGGATTATGCCGTTTCCTGGATGTATATGAAATCGGGAATGCCGGTTGAAATCATTCAGGAATATGAGAACTGGCGGCGCATCCGCGATGCCGATGGCACGGAAGGCTGGGTTAACCAGGCGCTGCTCTCCGGCGAGCGCACGGCCGTCGCCGCGCCGTGGATGCGCGGCAAGGGCAAGGATGTCTACGTGAACATGCGCCGCGACGCACAGTCGGGCGCCTCCGTCATCGCCCGGCTGGAGCCGGGTGTCGTCTTCAGGATCGGTGAATGCAACGGCGACTGGTGCCGCGCCGAGGCCGGTCAGGCCTCAGGCTGGGTGTCGCAGGGTGAAATCTGGGGTGCTTATCCCGGCGAGGCCTTTAAATAAGGCCGTTTTTCTCGCCCAGCGCCTTGAGCGATGACATCGGACGCGGCCCGACCTGCTGAATGACGGCAGCAGCAGCAAGGCAGCCGAGTTTGCCGCAGTCTTCCAGAGACCGATCCTGCGTGTAACCGAACAGGAAGCCGGCGGCGAAAAGATCGCCGGCACCCGTTGTGTCGACCACGTCATACACCGGATAGGCTTCTACCTTCACGCGTTCCGTGCCGCGCAGGATAACGGCGCCTTCTTCGCTCATCGTTACCGCTGCGATCTTGCAATCGGCAGCGATTTTCGTCAGCGCCAGCTCGAAATCGTCGGTTTCATAGAGCGAGAGAGCTTCCTGCTTGTTGGCGAAAACGATGTCCACCGTGCCGGAACGCATCAGGTCGAGAAATTCTTCGCGGTATCGGCCTACGCAGAAACTGTCTGAAAGCGTCATGGAGACTTCACGGCCGTTCTCATGCGCAATGCGGGCGCAATCGCGAATGGCATCCTTGGCGCGCGGCGGATCCCACAGGTAACCTTCGAAATAGGTGACCTTCGTGTTCGCCACGACGTCTTCTTCTACATCTTCCGGACCGAGATCGACGCAGGCGCCGAGATAGGTGTTCATCGAGCGCTCACCGTCTTCCGTGACGAAGATCATCGAGCGGGCAGTCGGCGGAAACGTGCCTTCCGGCTTCGTTTCGAAATAGACGCCCTGCGCGCGGATATCGTGCTGGAAGATTTCGCCGAGCTGATCTTCGGCCACCTTGCCGAAATAAGCCGCCCTGCCACCGAAATTCGCCACGCCCGCCGCCGTGTTGCCCGCACTTCCGCCGGAGGCCTCGAGAGCGGGTCCCATCAGCGAATAAAGCAGTTCGGCCCGCTCCGCGTCGATGAGGTTCATCGCGCCTTTGGTGATGGCGTTATCATTGAGGAAGCGATCATCACAACGGGAAATGATGTCGACGATGGCATTGCCGACAGTCAGTACGTCGAATTTCGTCATAGGCCCTATCCGGTTTGCAGGGTGCACATTTTTGAACGGTCTTAAACAATTCTGGCGGCAAGAAAAGCCCAAAGGGAAAATATGCGGTTCTCCACCAGAGACAGAAACGCGTCATGTGCCTGTAATGTGGTTAAGCTATCACTCCGATCAGAGCAAACGGTGCGTGAATACGGACCAGAATAGAAGACATGAGGTCTTCTGGCTCACCCGTTATCTCCGTCACGGATGTACTGACGGCGTATAACGGATATGACAAAAGGCGGGGGAAACCCCGCTTTTTCTTTTGGTCCACCTTTGGTGCGCCCCTTTCTAGAGTGCCGCAAGCGGGTTTTCATTAGACGGTGCTCGAAAGACCGACCGCAGCGCCACTTGATCCAGTGACCGGTTTTGAGGGGCTTTCTGCAAAATACCTGACGGAGCTACGTCGCGTATTGAATGAAACATCCGGGTGCAGCGTTTTCGCGATTCCATTCCCTTGGAAAAGGCTCTAAAGCGGAGTATCTCCCGCAAAAGCCGCGAAAGCTCTCCCTCCATGTCTGCCGTTGCCGCGAACGTCGCTCCGATTTTCATTCTTATCCTGATCGGCTGGCTCACCGTCAAGGCCGGCTTGTTCAGAGCTGATGCCGGTGAGATTCTCAGCGATTTCGTGTTCAAGATCGCCGTGCCGACGTTGATCTTCCGCACCCTTGCGGAGGCGAATTTTCATGGCGCATCGCCCTTCCGGCTGTGGCTGACCTATTTCGCCGGCGTGGCCGTAACCTGGACGGTTGGGCATATCGTCACGCGGTACATCTTCAAGCAGGATAGTCGCATCGCCGTCATAGCCGGCATATCCTCGGCCTTTGCCAACAATATCTTCATCGGCCTGCCGCTTGTCGGGCGGTCCATCGGGGATGAGGGGCTGGTCGCCCTCTCCATTCTGCTGGCCATCCATCTGCCGGTCATGATGATTGCCGGTACCATCTTGATGGAGAACGCCACGCATAAGGCGGTGGGCGGCGAAAAGCGCAGCATGGCTTCTGTCTTCAGGCAGGTCGGCCGCAACCTCATTACAAATCCGCTGGTGATCGGACTTTTCATCGGGCTTTCGACCAATGTTTCAGGCGTGACGCTCACGCCCATCCTCAAGACCGTGGTTGATCAGATCGCGTCCATGGCGGGACCGGCAGCGCTCATCTCGCTCGGCATGGCGCTGACGAAATACACCATTCGCGGTAATCTTGGGATTGCCGTCACCATGACGGTTTTCAAACTGCTGCTTCTGCCCGCCTGCGTGTGGGCCATGGGCCACGCTCTCGGCCTCAGCCGGGAATGGACAGCTGCCCTCGTGCTCACCTCGTCGGTGCCGACAGGGGTGAATGCATGGCTGATCGCCAACCGCTTCGGCATCGGCCACAGCGTTGCGGCCTCCACCATCAGCATTTCCACGGCGACCGGTGTTCTCTCCGTGTCGCTGTGGGCATGGCTGTTGAGCTGATGATGCTCGAATTGCTTACTTCTGGGCGCTCAGGATCTTGAAGCGCGCGTTGCGGCATACCTCGGCGCTGGTGCGGAATTCCGCCGCCAGCACCGGCTCATAGGGCATGCCGCGATTGGCGACCATCAGCAGCTTTCCACCGTTGCGAAGCGCGCCGGCAGCCGTCTTGATAAAGGCCTGACCGAGAGCGGGTTCTGCCGCCTGTCCTGCCGCGTGGAAAGGCGGGTTCATGATGATGAGGTCGTATTTTTCTTTCGGCGGCTCGTTTGCAAGGTCCTGCCAGAAGAAGCGCGCCGTCAGTCGCGGATTGTTTTCAAGAAGATTGGTCTTGGCGAATTCGAGCGCGTTCCAGTCCGCTTCGAAAAGATCGATACGCGCCGTGCGCGGCGATTTTTCCGCCAGCATGACCGAGAGATAACCCCAGCCTGCGCCGAAATCGGCGGCGTTGCCGTCGAAGTCGGTCGGCAGGCGCGACGCGAGCAGCTCCGAGCCATCGTCCACGCGGTCATGCGAGAACATGCCGGGCATGGCGGTGAAACGGCCAGCAACCGTAACGGAATGTTGCGCGAGTTTCGACACGGCAGATGCAACGTCTTCCGGCCGTTTGAACCAGAGGGCGACGCCGTGGTACTTCGGCGTCGATTCCGCCTCGATGCCAAGCTTTGCCAGCGTCTTGCGCAGCGTCAGAATGCCGTCTTCCTTCGATCCCGCCGCCACGATCAACCCACCCGCCTTAACGCGCGAGAGCGCTTCAGCGACGCGGTTTTCGTTCTCGCCGCGATGTTTGCCGCAAAGCAGCAACGCCGCATCGTAGTCCTCGCCGGAAATATCCGGGGTGACCTCTGCGTTCTGCGCCTGAAGAGCCCGGTAAAGCGGTCGAAAATTCTGAACCGAGACGATGTCAGCGTTAAAACCGTCTAGCCGCGGGCCGGCTTCCGCTCCCAGAAACAGAACGCGCTCGCCCTCTTTCGGCAAGTCGAGCATCTCTGCGGCAAAGGGATGGAAAAGGGTTTTAACAGCATCACGGCTCATTGGAGCGTCCTCAAGATGGAATAGAAAAAAGGCGCGGGCAAAACCCGCGCCTCGATAGGGTCTGGCGAGGCTGCCTTACTCGGCAGCGGCTTCGCCATCTTCCTTCTTCTTGTCTGCGGCAACTTCCTTGCCGGTTGCCTGGTCGACAACCTTCATGGACAGGCGAACCTTGCCACGCTCGTCGAAGCCCATAAGCTTGACCCAGACCTTGTCGCCTTCCTTGACGACGTCGGAGGTCTTGGCGACACGCTCGGAAGCGAGCTGCGAGATGTGAACGAGGCCGTCGCGGGCGCCGAAGAAGTTGACGAAAGCGCCGAAGTCAGCGGTCTTGACGACCGTACCTTCGTAGATCTGGCCGACTTCCGGTTCTGCAACGATCGAATGGATCCACTTGCGGGCCGCTTCGATTTCCTTGCCGGAAGCAGAAGCGATCTTGACGGTGCCGTCGTCTTCGATGTTGATCTTGGCGCCGGTCTTTTCGACGATTTCGCGGATGACCTTGCCGCCCGAACCGATGACTTCACGGATCTTGTCGACCGGAATGTTCATCACTTCGATGCGCGGTGCGAATTCGCCAAGCTGGCCGCGGCTCTCGGTGATGGCATTCGCCATTTCGCCGAGGATGTGCTTGCGGCCACCCTGTGCCTGCTCCAGAGCGATCTTCATGATCTCTTCGGTGATACCGGCGATCTTGATGTCCATCTGCAGCGAGGTGATGCCGTCGGCAGTACCTGCAACCTTGAAGTCCATGTCGCCGAGGTGATCTTCGTCACCCAGGATGTCGGAGAGAACCGCAAAGCGCTCGCCTTCGAGGATAAGGCCCATGGCGATACCGGCAACTGGCTTGGCCAGCGGTACGCCAGCGTCCATCAGTGCAAGCGAGGTGCCGCAAACCGTTGCCATCGACGAAGAGCCGTTGGACTCGGTGATTTCGGAAACGACGCGCAGCGTGTAGGGGAACTGTTCCGCAGTCGGCAGCATCGGACGGATAGCGCGCCATGCGAGCTTGCCGTGACCGATTTCGCGACGGCCCGGGGAACCCATACGGCCCGTTTCACCGACCGAGTAGGGCGGGAAGTTGTAATGCAGAAGGAAACGTTCCTTGTACATGCCGGTCAGGCTGTCGACATACTGTTCGTCTTCGCCGGTGCCGAGCGTCGCAACAACGATCGCCTGGGTTTCACCACGGGTGAACAGCGCCGAGCCGTGCGTACGCGGCAGGATGCCAACTTCCGAAACGATCGGACGAACGGTCGACAGGTCGCGGCCATCGATGCGGCTCTTGGTGTCGAGAACGTTCCAGCGAACGATCTTCGCCTGAAGGTGCTTGAAGACAGCGCCGATTTCTTCAGGGCTATACTTCGCTTCGCCTTCTTCCGGCAGGAAGTGAGCCTTGACCTTCGCCTTTACGGCGTCGACGGCAGCGTAACGGGCAGCCTTTTCGGTGATCTTGTAGGCGGTGCGCAGTTCGGTTTCGGCAAGGCCGAGCATTTCGTTTTCGAGCGCGGAGAAATCTTCCGGTTCGAATTCGCGCGGTTCCTTGGCGGCAACTTCAGCGAGCTTGATGATCGCGTCGATAACCGGCTGGAAGCCGCGATGGCCGAACATGACGGCGCCGAGCATGACGTCTTCGTTGAGTTCCTTGGCTTCCGACTCCACCATCAGGACGGCGTCCTGCGTGCCGGCAACAACCAGATCCAGAACCGATTCATCCATCTCATCAAGATGCGGGTTCAGAACATATTCGCCGTTGATGTAACCAACGCGCGCGCCGCCGACCGGGCCCATGAAAGGGATGCCAGACAGTGTGAGCGCAGCGGATGCGGCAACCATCGACAGAACGTCCGGGTCATTTTCGAGGTCGTGCTGAATGACCGTTACGACAACCTGCGTGTCGTTCTTGTAGCCTTCAGGAAACAGCGGGCGGATCGGACGGTCGATCAGGCGGGAAACCAGCGTTTCCTTTTCCGACGGACGGCCTTCGCGCTTGAAATAGCCACCGGGGATCTTGCCGGCTGCGTAGGTCTTTTCCTGGTAGTTCACGGTGAGCGGGAAGAAGTCCTGTCCCGGCTTCGGAGACTTTGCGGAAACCACCGTCGCAAGAACCATCGTCTCGCCGTAGGTTGCGATGACGGCGCCGTCAGCCTGACGGGCAACCTTGCCTGTCTCGAGCTTCAGCGGGCGGCCAGCCCATTCGATTTCCACGGAGTGTTTATTGAACATATCTTGTCCTTGTTTGTGTATGCCCGCCTTGCGAGGGGGCAACGAACGACGCAATCACGGGCAAGACAGCCGGAGGCTTTCAAGTTGCAAGCATCCGGCAATCCTGCCCCATGACAGGTCTGCGGTTGAAAAGGCTGCACCGGCCCATCCGGGGCTGCCTTATCGTCCGGGGGCCACATCTATGGCGAACGCCCGGAAATTGAAGATGACCTTCAAAAGGCCAGATATAAAAACCGGCGGGTATCGTTGCGAAACCCGCCGGATAAGGTTTTAGCGGCGAATGCCGAGAGCACCGATCAGCTTGCTGTAACGGGCTTCGTCCTTCTTCTTCAGATAGTCGAGAAGCGAACGGCGGCTCGAAACCAGCGTCAGAAGGCCACGACGGGAGTGGTTGTCCTTCTTGTGGTCCTTGAAGTGACCGGTCAGGTTGTTGATCCGCTCGGTCAGAATAGCGACCTGAACTTCCGGAGAACCGGTGTCGCCTTCGTTCGTTGCATATTCCTTGATGAGGGCGGCTTTGCGCTCTGCAGTAATCGACATCGGACGATCCTTTCTATTTTAAGGAAAAATGGGACGCCTAGAGCCGGGATGTCGTCCAGCTCTGGCCATTCGGCAGCATAGGCAAAGCCCAAGCTGGCGCTGCCTATAAACTATTCCGGGTACAATTGAAAGAGGCGATTGACGGCGCCCCTCAAGGCTCGTCTCAACCGAAAACGCGCTTCGGCCGGAATTCGCCCTCGCCGATCTCGCCGATGGCAATGAGTTTGCCATGCGCAGTGGCATAGGCCTCCGGGTGATTGGCCGGCGCATCACGCCCGCGCAGCAGGATCGGATTGCCCATCTTCAACCGGTGTGCCTGATCATCATTGATGATGAGGTGGGGAAGGGATGAAAGCGCTTCCGCCGTGTCGATCAGAAAAGCATCGAGCGCTTCAAGCCGCTCGTCGCGGTCTTCGATGGCTTCGAGCGCCGTCAAGGTTTCGAGCGGTACCATCATGTCCTCGCCGAATGGCGCGACCATGGTACGGCGCAATTGCGAAATATGACCGAAACAGCCGAGATCCCGGCCCATGTCGCGCGCAAGCGCCCGCACATAGGTACCTTTGCCGCATTCCACTTCGAAATGAGCGGTGTCAGCGTCGGGGCAGGCGAGCAGCGTCAGACGGTGAATTTCCACCTCGCGCGCGGGAATCTCCACCGTTTCGCCTTCACGCGCCAGATCATAGGCCCGCTCACCGGCAATCTTGATGGCGGAAAACTGCGGCGGCGTCTGCATGATCACGCCGGTATAATTGGGCAGAATATCGCGGATCGCCTGTTCGTCCGGGCGCTGGTCGGAGGAGTTGACAACCTCGCCTTCCAGATCGTCGGTTGCGCGTTCTTCACCCCAGGTGACGGTAAACTCGTAGATTTTCCGGCCGTCCATGACGTAAGGAACGGTCTTGGTGGCGTCACCGAGTGCAATCGGCAACATGCCGGACGCCAAGGGGTCGAGTGTTCCGGCGTGACCTGCCTTCTGGGCGTTGAACAGCCATTTGATCTTGGAAACGGCTTCGGTTGAGCCGAAATCGAGCGGCTTGTCGAGAATGAGCCAGCCCGAAATCGGGCGGCCCTTGGGTTTGCGGTTCTGCTGTTTGCGTGGTTTGGACATGCTTCAGTTCTGTTCGTCGTCTTTTTCGTTCGAAGGTCCCAGATCGCGCTGCACCTCCGGTGACCGCAGGAGTGCGTCGATCTTCTGGTAGTTGTCGAAACTCGTATCGTCGCGGAAACGCAGTTCCGGCATGTACTTCATCTGCCGCAGCTGCGGGCCGAGGCGGCCGCGCATGAACTTGGCATGGCGGTTGAGCGCCGTGATGATGTCGGTGTGATCGGCAACGCCAAGCGGCGTCACGTAAGCGGTCGCGATCTTGAGATCGGGTGACATGCGCACTTCCGAGATGGAAATGACGGTGCCTTCGATCAGATCGTCGCGGACTTCGCCGCGCTGGAGAATCTGGGTCAGTGCGGCGCGCACCTGTTCGCCAACACGCAGCATGCGTTGCGAAGGGGCCGATGATGTAGCTTTTGCCATGGGTAATGCCTCAAACGGAGCGAGCGCCGGTGAAGCCGGCGCCCGACAGAAAAGTCCTGTTTTGCGGCGAGACGCTTAGAGCGTTCTCGTGATGTGTTCGACGCGGAAGCACTCGATGGTGTCGCCGGCGCGAATGTCTTCGTAATTCTCGAAGGCCATACCGCACTCCTGACCAACAGGCACTTCGTTGACTTCGTCCTTGAAGCGCTTGAGGGTCTTGAGCTTGCCTTCGTGGATAACGACGTTGTCGCGCACCAGACGCACACCCGCACCACGTTCCACCTTGCCCTCGACGACGCGGCAACCCGCGACCTTACCGACCTTGGTGATGTTGAACACCTCGAGAATTTCGGCATTGCCGAGGAAGGTCTCGCGACGTTCCGGCGAAAGCAGACCCGACATCGCCGCTTTCACGTCATCCACCAGATCGTAGATGATGTTGTAGTAGCGGATTTCGATACCGGCGCGTTCGGACGCCGTACGTGCCTGTGCGTTGGCGCGAACGTTGAAGCCGATGATCGCGGCGTTCGATGCCTCGGCAAGCGAGATATCTGATTCCGTGATGGCACCAGCACCAGAGTGCACGACACGAGCGCGGACTTCGTCTGTGCCGAGCTTGTCGAGCGAAGCGATAATGGCTTCGACCGAACCTTGCACGTCCGCCTTGATGACCAGCGGGAATTCCTTCAATCCCGAAGTCTGCAACTGGCTCATCATCTGTTCCAGCGAGCCGCGCTGACCGGTCTGACGGGCAACAGCCTTGTCGCGAGCCAGACGCTGGCGGTATTCGGAGATCTCGCGAGCACGACCTTCGTTTTCGACAACCGCAAAACGGTCACCGGCCGACGGCGTACCGGAAAGGCCGAGGATTTCGACCGGCATGGCCGGACCGGCTTCCTTCACGTGGTCGCCCTTGTCGTTGACGAGCGCGCGCACACGGCCCCACTGATCGCCGGCAACGATGATCTGGCCGGGCTTCAGTGTACCCTTCTGCACGAGAACGGTCGCGACGGCACCACGTCCACGGTCCAGCTCGGCTTCGATGACCGTGCCTTCCGCAGTGCGGCTTGGATCCGCCTTGAGATCGAGGATTTCTGCCTGAAGCAGGATCGCTTCGAGCAGCTTGTCGAGGTTGAGCTTGTTCTTGGCCGACACTTCGACATCAAGAACTTCACCACCCATCGATTCCACGAACACTTCGTGCTGCAGCAGCTGCTGGCGAACCTTTTCAGGGTTTGCCTCGTGCTTGTCGATCTTGTTGATCGCAACGACGATCGGAACACCGGCCGCCTTCGCATGGTTGATCGACTCGATCGTCTGCGGCATCACGCTGTCGTCGGCTGCAACAACCAGCACAGCGATGTCGGTTGCCTGCGCACCACGGGCACGCATTGCCGTAAAGGCGGCGTGGCCGGGGGTGTCGATGAAGGTGATCTTCTGACCGTTCTTTTCGACCTGATACGCGCCGATATGCTGGGTGATGCCACCGGCCTCGCCAGCAACGACATTCGCCTGACGGATAGCGTCGAGCAGCGAGGTCTTGCCGTGGTCGACGTGGCCCATGATGGTCACGACCGGCGGACGGGAAACCATCTCGCCTTCATCGTCAGCCTTGTTGAAGAGACCCTCTTCAACGTCGGATTCGGAAACGCGCTTGACCGTATGGCCGAATTCGACCGCGATCAGTTCCGCCAGATCGGCGTCGATCACGTCGCCCGGCTTCAGCATCTGGCCTTCCTTCATCAGGAACTTGATGACGTCAACGGCGCGCTCGGACATACGCTGCGACAGTTCCTGAATGGTGATGGTTTCCGGCAGGATGACTTCGCGCAGAACCTTTTCGCGGGTTTCCTGCATCTGGCTGCGACGGAATTTCTCCTGGCGGCGGCGCATGGATGCCATGGAGCGGCCACGCGGCGTACCATCTTCTTCCAGATTGGCGGCGGTCACGGTCAGCTTGCCACGACGGCGCTCTTCTTCGGTCTTCAGGCGGGCTGCAGGCTTGGCCGGAACCGGAGCCACGACCTTGCCACGAGCCGGAAGGCTGCTGCCACGACGGACTGCGCCGCGATCGTCCTCGTCGTCGCCACCGGTGCGGCGTCCGCGGGGAGCGGCGGCATCGGGCGTGGCGGGAGCGGAACGGGGAGCAACAGGCTGGGGACGGGCGTCAGCGCGTGGCGCCGGCGCAGCGGCCGCAGCCGGCTTTTCGCCGGACAGATCGGATTTCGCTTCCGTAACAGGCTGGCTCGCAGCGATCTTTGCCGCAGCAGCCTCTTCGGCAGCGCGGTTTTCGGCTTCGATCTTTTCAGCGGCGATGCGTTGTTCTTCTTCCACCTTGCGGCGGGCTTCGTCTTCGGCGCGCTGCTTGGCTTCGATAACATCGCGAGCCTGCGCTTCTATCAGCGCACGGCGGCGGGCTTCCATCTCGCCTGCGGACAGGTCGTGCAGAACGTTGCCGCGCGGACGGTCAGGCTGACGCTGCTGCGGTGCGGACGAGCCGGGGCGCTGCTGCGAATGGGAAGAACCCGGACGCTGCTGTTGGTTGCTCGGCTGTTGAATGCGTTGCTGTGGGGCCTGCGGACGCGGTGCCGAAGGGGCAGGCGCTGCCGGCTTCGGCGCCGGAGCTGCCGCCACGACAGGCTGAACCGGCTTCTCGTCTTCGGGACGCAGGGGGCGGCGCTTGCGTGTTTCCACGACAACCGCGTTGGTGCGACCTCGACCCATGTCCTGCCGCACGGTGCCCTGATTCATCCCGCCCGGTTTCAGGGTAAGAGTCTTCTTGGCCGGCGCATTGAGTGTCTTGTCGTCGTTGTTGTCGGTCATTCCGTTCCCGTTCCTACGGACGAGAACCGGATGACATCCATCAGGTCTCGTCGTTCAATTGCTGCATCGGAACGCGGCGGCCGTTCATGTTTGGCAACCGCGTCATTGTACTGTCCGGGCAGCGTCGCGTTCCGCCTCAGGCTGACCGCCAAGGCGGTACTGCTTAAGCATCTTTGCGCGCTTCACTACACCCTCACCCGCCTGCCCCGCAAGCGCGCAAGCATGGATAAAAGCATTCTGGCCCATCAACTCGTCCATTTCGGCTTCGCTAAAGAGCCGGAAGGACGGAATTTCATTGCCGGCATCGCTGCCGAGCTCCCAGGCCTTGCGGGCCTGGTCCAGTTTTCGCACGCCGTCTGCCGCGGCATCGGTTGCGTGGAACACGGCAATCGCATTCCCCGAACGGACGGCGGCATCGACTTTCGTCGCGCCGCTGATGAACTGACCCGCCTTGCGCGCCATGTTCATCATTCCGGCAAGCTGCTGCGACATCAGCCGGTCGAGAAGAGCGAGAAGCTCCGGCCCGGCCTTGACGTCGCGTTTGAGTGCCCGTGCGAAGATCTTCTTCGCGATGGCTTTCTCTATCAGGGCGCGCTCCGGCTTTACCCAGCATCCGCGCCCCGGCAATTGGCGTTTCAGGTCCGGAACGACGTTGCCGTCCGGCCCTGCGACGAAGCGGATCAACTCGTCTGGAGATCCGCTCTGCCTTGTCACAATGCACATACGTCCATTGACGTTGCCTTCCAGCCGCCCGTCCTCATCGGTTTCGGGCAGCTCGTCCGGCTCATGCACCTGCGATGTCATTCCTGTTCGGCGGTATCCGCCTCCTCAGTAGCTTCCGCATCGACTTCCTCTTCGGAAGCCAGATCCTCAGCCGTGATCCAGCCTGCCAGAAGACGGGCCTGCACAACCATGTTCTCAGCTTCGACGCGCGATACGTCGAGCTTGGAGAAGATGCCTTCGAACTTCTTCGTCTCGCCGTCCTTGCGTTCGCTCCAGCCGACCAGATCGTCTGCGGCGCAACCGGCAAAGTCCTCGATGGTCTTGATACCGTCTTCACCAAGGGCAACCATCATCTGCGAGGTCAGGCCTTCGATCTGTCGCAGCTCGTCGGCAACGCCGAGTTCCTTGCGCTTGGCGTCCATTTCGGCTTCCAGGCGTTCCAGATATTCGCGGGCGCGGGTCTGGATTTCATCGGCGGTGTCATCGTCGAAGCCGTCGATCGAGGAAATTTCTCCGAGATCGACATACGCAAGTTCTTCAACCTGCGCGAAGCCTTCGGAAGCCAGAACCTGACCAACCATCTCGTCAACGTCGAGGGCGTCCATGAAGAGTGCCGTGCGCTCGTTGAATTCCTTCTGGCGACGCTCGGATTCTTCCTGCTCCGTCATTATGTCGATATCCCAGCCGGTCAGCTGCGATGCCAGACGTACGTTCTGGCCGCGGCGGCCGATGGCGAGCGAAAGCTGCTCGTCGGGAACCACAACTTCGATGCGTTCGGATTCTTCGTCCAGAACGACCTTGGCCACTTCGGCGGGCTGCAGGGCGTTGACGATGAAGGATGCCGGCTCCTGGCTCCACGGAATGATGTCGATCTTTTCGCCCTGCAATTCGCCGACAACGGCCTGAACGCGCGAACCGCGCATACCGACGCAGGCGCCGACCGGATCGATCGACGAGTCGTTCGAGATGACGGCGATTTTGGCGCGGGAACCGGGGTCACGGGCAACCGACTTGATCTGGATGATGCCGTCGTAGATTTCAGGAACTTCCATGGTGAACAGCTTCACCATGAACTGCGGATGTGTACGCGACAGGAAAATCTGCGGGCCACGCTGCTCGCGGCGAACGTCGTAGACGTAGGCGCGGACACGGTCGCCATAACGCATGTTTTCCCGCGGAATCATCTCGTCGCGACGGATGATGCCTTCGCCACGGCCCAGATCGACGATGACATTGCCGTATTCAACGCGCTTGACGGTGCCGTTGACGATTTCGCCGATGCGATCCTTGAACTCGTCATACTGACGGTCGCGTTCTGCTTCGCGCACCTTCTGAACGATGACCTGCTTGGCGGACTGTGCGGCGATACGGCCGAAATCCATCGGCGGCAGCGGATCGGCGATGAAATCGCCGAGCTTGGCGTCCGGGTTGCGGTCGCGGGCAAGTTCGAGCGGAATCTGGGTCGAATAGTCTTCGGCCGTCTCTACCACTTCCAGAAGACGCTGCAGGCGGATTTCGCCGGTCTTGGAGTTGATGTCGGCGCGAATGTTGGTTTCCGAACCATAGCGCGAGCGGGCGGCTTTCTGGATAGCGTCGGCCATTGCGGCAAGCACGATTTCGCGGTCGATGACCTTTTCGCGCGCCACAGCATCGGCGATCTGCAGAAGCTCAAGCCGGTTAGCACTCACTGCCATTTTTTTGTCTCCGTAAGTCGCATAATTGCGGGGATCACCCGTTTTCCGGGCTTTTACGTTGGAATTAGTCTTCGTCTGCTTCGTTTTCGTCGTTCTGGTTTGCGGCGGCGGCCTTTGCCGCCTTGTCTGCCCGCAGCGCATCACGAATAAGGTCGTCCGTCAGAATGAGCTTCGCATCGGAAAGCGCGCTGAACGGAATGGTGACTGTCGGTTCGTCGCCATAGGCGATCTGGTCGCGTTCCAGCTTGAAGCCGTCCGCATCCACCTCGACGATCTTGCCGCGAAACCGCTTGCGGTTTTCGACCAGAATGGAGGTTTCGGCCTTCACCAGATGGCCCTGCCAACGGGTGAAATCCGACTTGCGAACCATCGGCCGGTCGATGCCGGGCGAGGAAACTTCGAGATGATACGCCTTATCGACCGGATCTTCCACATCAAGAACCGGTGAAATCGCCATTGACACGGCTTCGCAGCCCTCGACGGTCATGGTGCCGTCTTCCCGCTCGGCCATCACCTGCAGGGTCATGCCGTTCTGGTTGGAGAGCCGCACGCGCACCAGAAGATATCCCATGCCCGTCAAAACAGGCTCGATGATTTCGGCGATGCGCTGGTCGATTCCCGTTTCGGTTATCAGTCGCGGTTCATGTACGGTGTCTGCCATCTGGCCTTCCGGTCTTTAGATTTTCACCGGGCGCTCAGCCCGTGGTTTCCGGTTCGCCTAACGAAAAAGAGCGGAGCCTTGCGGCCCCACTCTTCATCAAGCGATCAAGAATTTCAAAGGTCATATAGACCCATCAGGGCAGGATTGCAAGGTTTTCGCGGGCAGGGCGCTTCAGTCACGGCTGCGGCCACATTTTCACCTTCACCGTGTCGGAAAGGGTGGCATGATTTCCGGCACTGTCTATAGTTGCCGTTTGACAAATCGCAGTTGCATCAAGTGGACTGATCGTGCCTGACCGTAAATCGCCACTCGCGCCTTTAAGGCATTTGACTTACAGACGAATCTGGATCGCGAGCCTTGCCTCGAATTTCGGCGGTCTGATCCAGGCGGTTGGCGCCGCGTGGATGATGACCTCGCTGTCGAGTTCCGAAAACATGATCGCGCTGGTGCAGGCCTCCACCTCGCTGCCGATCATGATGTTTTCGCTGATTTCAGGCGCACTGGCCGATAGTTTCGACCGCCGCCGCATCATGATTTCCGCTCAGATCCTGATGCTGACGGCTTCCGTGCTGCTGACGGTTTTTGCCTGGTCCGGCTGGCTCACTCCGTGGTTGCTGCTCTTTTTCACCTTCATGATCGGCTGTGGCACGGCGCTCAACAATCCGTCCTGGCAGGCGTCCGTCGGCGAAATGGTGCCGCGTGAGGATCTGCCCGCCGCCGTGACACTGAACAGCGTGGGCTTCAACATCACCCGCAGCGTCGGTCCTGCGATCGGTGGCATCATCGTCGCTGCCGCTGGCGCCGCGGCTGCGTTTTTCGTGAACGCGCTCAGCTATTTCGCCCTCATCTACGCGCTGGTTCGCTGGCAGCCGCCCAAATATGCCTCGACCTTGCCGCGCGAGCAGCTTCTTGCCGCCATATCGGCCGGGATGCGTTATGTGGCGATGTCGCCGAATATCGGCAAGGTTCTGGTGCGTGGCTTTCTCTTCGGCCTTTCCGCCAGCGCCATCCTGGCGCTGATGCCGATCGTTGCCCGCGATCTGGTCGAGGGTGGCCCGCTGACCTACGGCGTCATGCTGGGTGCGTTCGGCGTCGGCGCCATCGGCGGCGCGCTCGTCAGCGCCAGACTTCGCGAGGTTCTGTCCAGCGAATGGATCGTACGTGTCGCCTTTTTGGGCTTCGCCTTCAGTTCCGGCGTGACGGCGGTCAGCACGAACGCGATCGTAACCTCGCTTGTTTTGACTATTGCCGGTGCCTGCTGGGTTCTGGCGCTTTCCCTGTTCAATACCATCGTCCAGCTTTCTGCCCCGCGCTGGGTGGTGGGCCGGGCGCTGTCGCTTTACCAGACGCTGACCTTCGGCGGCATCGCCGTCGGCAGTTGGCTGTGGGGCGAGCTGGCGGAAGATTACGGTATTTCCTATTCCCTTCTCGGTTCGTGCGTGCTGATGCTGCTGGGCGTCGTCGTCGGCCTCAAACTCGCCATGCCCGCTTTTGCTTCACTCAATCTCGATCCGCTCAACCGTTTCGTCGAACCGCCGCTAAGGCTCGATATCAAGCCGCGCAGCGGGCCGATTGCCATTCTCATAGACTATGAAATTCATGACGAGGATCTCGGCGAATTCCTGCCGTTGATGGCCGAGCGTCGCCGCATCCGTCTGCGCGATGGCGCGCGCAACTGGAACCTGATGCGTGATCTGGAAAATCCAGATATCTGGACGGAAAGCTACCATGTACTGACATGGGTGGAATATGTCCGCCACAACCACCGCCGCACCCAGGCGGATGCGGAAGCCTGGGACCGGCTGCTGGCGCTTCATCGCGGCAAGACACGGCCCCGCGTGCACCGGATGATCGAGCGGCAAACCATTCCGCCGACAGATGACATCTTCCACAAGCCGCATACGGACCAGCATTGAGAGACGATAGGGCTAAGTAGTGGCGATGTCATGCTCGGGACAAGCTCGCGCATGACGGAGGAGAGGTTTTCACACGTCGCCAGTAAGCTGCTATTTCAGCTTCGCTTTCAGCGTAGCATCGGGAAAGCAAGTCGGTGACAGACCGTTTTTCGCCTGCCAGTCGCCCAGTGACCGGCGTGTCTTGAAGCCGGCCAGCCCGTCCGCTTTGCCGACATCATAGCCCTTGGCGACGAGTGCCTTCTGCATGGCAAGAACGTCGGAGCGCAACATCGATCCGACATTGCCCCATTCGCCCTTGAACGGCCCCGCCCCATGGGAGATGCGGTCGGCGAGATTGCCGATGAACAGCGCGTAGAGATCGGAATTATTGTATTCCTTGATGACGTAGAAATTCGGCGTCACCACGAATTCCGGCCCGTGCCGCCCGGCTGGCACAAGCATCATGCCGTCGGCGGAGAGGTCATTGGATGGAAAGGCCTTTCCGGAAATGCGGGTGATCCCCATCTTCGCCCACGCACTCACCGGCCGGGCAAGATCCGGGCCTTCCTGGGCGCAGGAGACGTTGCCGGGTATAGACACTTCGAAGCCCCAGTCGCGATCCCTCTGCCAGCCGCGCTGCGAAAGATAGTTCGCTATGGATGCCAATGCGTCCGGCACGGAGTTCCAGATATCGCGGTGGCCGTCGCCATCGAAATCAACGGCATATTTGAGATAGCTCGACGGCATGAATTGCGGCTGACCGAGCGCGCCTGCCCAGGACCCCATCATGCGCGAGGCCGCAATATCGCCGCTTTCGACGATCTTCAGCGCATCGATCAGCTCGGTGCGGAACATCTCCTTGCGGGTCGACATATAGGCTTTCGTCGCCAGCACATCGACAACCGAATGCGGCAGTTTCGCACGGCCGAAACCGGATTCGCGGCCCCAGATCGCCACGACGACATCGCCGGGCACGCCATATTTGGCTTCGATCCGGCGAAGGGTGGCGGCATGCGTCGCGGCCAGAGAGCGGCCGGTGGCGGCAAGCCCCTGCAATCGTTTTTCGGAGAAATAAGCGCCGGGCGATGAAAATTCGGCCTGGCTCTGGCTCTGTTCCTTCGGCGGCTTCTGGCCGGGGATGACGAGATCAGGCAGACTCCAGTTGATGGAAAGGCCGCTCAGCGCAGACTCCAGCGTCTTTTGCGAAATTCCCGCCTTGCGCGCTTCCGGCCAGATTTCCTTTTTCAGCCACGCATTGAAATCGGCATCGTACCGGGCAGCAGCGGCACCTGTCGGCGCGGATTGCGCCAGAGCGGCCGTTGTTGAAAAAACGGAAAGAATGGCGGCCAATGCCTTGAGGCTTTTCCAGGAAAAGTGGAGGCCGGTTTTCCGTCTGGAAATGCGCCAAAACAAAGAATCAAATCGGTTTCGCATTCGGTCTCCTCTTCGAGTGACGGACAGGGAAAGAAGGCGTCAGATCGTTGTGCGAGCGCGCAGCGCCGCCGTCAATGTGCCCTCGTCGAGATAGTCCAGCTCGCCGCCAACAGGCACGCCATGTGCAAGGCGGGTGATCTTGATGCCGAGATCGGCCAGGCGGTCGGTGATGTAATGGGCTGTTGCCTGTCCCTCCACCGTCGCATTGACGGCGATGATGAGCTCGCGAATACCGCCGGCGCTGACGCGATCGATCAGTCCCTTGATGTTCAAATCTTCCGGCCCGACGCCATCGAGCGGCGACAGCGTGCCACCAAGCACATGATAGGCGGTATTCATGGCGCCTGCTCGCTCCAGCGCCCACAGATCCGACACGTCTTCCACCACGATGATGACCGACTGGTCACGTCTATCATCGGCGCAGACCGTGCAGGGATCGATGGTATCGACATTGCCGCAGCACGAGCAGATCTTCACCTTGTCATAGGCTTCACCCATCGCGTGGCCCAGCGGTCCAAGAAGCTGTTCCTTCTTCTTGATGAGATGCAGCGCCGCCCGCCGCGCCGAGCGGGGCCCAAGCCCCGGCACTTTTGCAAGCAGCTGGATCAGTTTTTCGATTTCGGGACCGGTGACTCGTTTTGCCATGAGCGCTTTCTACTGCATAAATCGGGAAACGGGAATCATGAAGCGCGAAGGGCAGTCCATGAAAATACGGGCAGTGTGCCGGGGCGAGGCGAAGGCCTTGCCGGGAAAGACGGCGAAGACGGGTATTTTCAAACATGCCGTGCAGGGCGCGGTGATGGTGGATGCGCAAGGCATCGTCAGCGACGCTGTCTGCAATCGTAAACATCACGGCGGGCCGGATCAGGCGATCTACGCCATGGGTTCCGTCGATCTCGATTTCTGGTCGCGTACGCTGGGTTTTGCGGTTGAGCCCGGATTTTTTGGGGAAAATCTGGTTCTGGAAGGTGTCGATAGTGCAAAACTGCATGTCGGCGACAGGTTTTCAGCCGAGGAAGTGGTGCTGGAAGTGACCGCCGCCCGCATTCCCTGCGCCACCCTGTCAGCCCGGCTCGGCGATCCCGGCTTCGCGCCGCGTTTTCGGCAGGCGGGGCAGCCGGGCTTTTATTGCCGGGTTCTGAAAGGTGGAATGCTCAGCGCCGGTCAAGGCATTGCTTTCGAACCCTATCAGGGAACGAAACTGCCCATACCGGTCATTCTCCAGCGCTTCCGCCCCATGCAGCTTACCAGGGACGAACGTGCCGCATATCTCGGCACCCCGCTTGCGAGCCGGTTCCGCGCCATGCTGGAAGTCTGAATTCGTAAGAATATCAGAACGGCAGCTTCATGCCGGGCGGGATCGGCAGGCCAGCCGTGATTTCCTTGGTCTTTTCAGCGGTGATGGCCTCGGCGCGCTCCTTGGCGTCATTGTGGGCAGCGATGATCAGGTCTTCGAGAATTTCGACGTCGTCTTCCTTGAAGAGAGACGGATCGATCTTCAGGCCCAGCAGGCTGCCCTTGCCATTCAGCTTCACGGTGACGAGACCGCCGCCGGACTTGCCTTCGACTTCAAGCGCGGCGATATCCGCCTGCATCTTTTCCATCTTGGCCTGCATTTCCTTGACCTTGCCCATCATGCCCATGATGTCGCGCATGTGCCAAACTCCTGTTTTTGTTATGTATTAAAATTCGATGTCGTCGCCGGGAAGGATGTCGCCCTCGCTCGATTCGGCAACCGAAGGCGGCGGGGCGATCTCGTCCGGCTCGTCCTGCTGGGTGACGCGAATGCGCACGTCGGTGATTTTTGCACCTGGAAACTGTTGAAGAATGGCTGCCACGTCAGGGTCCTGCCTCGCATCCACGAGGCGGGCGTCGCGCGCACTGCCCTCGGCTTCAACCAGCGTCGGCTGACCCTGTTCCTTGCTAAGGCTGACGATCCAGTGGATACCGGTCCACTCTTTCAGCTTCACACCAAGCTCGCCGGGGAGCGATCCGGGTGCGCCATCGCCGAGGCGCATGTCGAGCCGACCCGGCTCCAGCCGCACCAGCCGTACGAAGTTGCGAACCTTCGCCCGCATGACGGGATCGCGATTTTTCTGGCACAGGTCGGCAATGTCCTGAAGAGAGTTGACGGGAACCTTCGGCTCCGGCCGTTCTTCGGTTTTTGGTGCCGCGACCTGCATTTCCTGCGGGCGGCTGTCAGGCACGGCGCGCAGCATGGTCGAAGGCTGCGAGCTTGCCGGCCTCTGGGCGGAAAGCTCCACAGGTCTTCCTGCGGCCACTGTCTGTCCTGAGGAATAGGCCCGCGCACCTCCGCCATTGCCGCCACCCGAAGGCGCGCCATTGGAGTAGCCGCCATCGCTGTTGGAAAGTTCGAGCAGGCGTCGCGCCGCGTCTTCCGGTGCCGGAAGATTGGCGGCGTGCGAAAGGCGGATCAACACCATTTCGGCCGCACCCGCAGGACGTGAGGCATTTTCAGTTTCCGGAATACCCTTGAGCAGCATCTGCCAGATACGCGACAGCGCAGTCACGGCGATTGTCTCGGCAAATTCCGCGCCATGCACGCGTTCGATCTCGGACAGCGAGGGATCTTCCGCGGCATCCGGCACATATTTCATGCGGGTGACGAGGTGAGTGAAATCGGCAAGGTCGTTCAGCACGACGACGGGGTTGGCGCCTGCCTCGTATTGACCGTTGAATTCCGAAAGTGCCGCCGCGACATCGCCTTTGATGATGTGCTGGAAAAGATCGACGATGCGCGCCCGGTCGGCAAGACCCAGCATGCCGCGCACCGCCTCGGCTTCCACGCGTCCGCCGCCATGGGCGATCGCCTGATCGAGCAGGGAAAGACCGTCACGGGCGGAACCCTCAGCCGCGCGGGCAATCATTGAGAGCGCCTGCGGTTCGGCCTCGAAACCTTCCTTGCCGGCAATGGCAGTGAACAGGCCGACGAGATCGGCGGCGCTGATGCGGCGCAGGTCGAAGCGCTGGCACCGCGACAGCACGGTGATCGGAACCTTGCGGATTTCAGTGGTTGCGAAGATGAATTTCACATGCTCCGGCGGCTCTTCCAACGTCTTAAGAAGACCGTTGAAGGCCTGCGTCGAGAGCATGTGCACTTCGTCGATGATATAGACTTTATAGCGCGCCGAAACCGGGCGGTAACGCACCTGCTCGATGATCTCGCGAATGTCGTCAATACCGGTATGGGAGGCGGCGTCCATCTCGATCACGTCGACATGACGGCCTTCCATGATCGCCTGACAATGTTCGCCGGGGATACGCAGGTCGATGGTCGGTTTGTCGATGGTGTCGGTCTTGTAGTTCAGCGCACGGGCAAGAATACGCGCGGTGGTCGTCTTGCCCACACCGCGAACGCCGGTCAGCATATAGGCCTGCGCGATGCGGCCGGTCTCGAACGCATTCGTCAGCGTGCGGACCATCGGCTCCTGGCCGACCATCAGATCGGAAAAATCCTTCGGACGATATTTGCGTGCCAGTACCCGGTAGCCGGTCCCGCCCTGGGATTCGCTTGATGTGGTGGGTAAGGTGTCGCTCATCGCCTCGCCAGTTTATTTTGCCAGTTTGTCCTAGAGCGCCGTGCGTCCCATTGGACGCATCAGGCACGCTCTATTCCTCTAAAGTCTGCACATCATGCCGATACGCAGGGGCCGCTTTCAGGCTGAACCGGCCCGGCGAAAGCTGAGCGGAATTTAAAAAGGGTGGGAGGCTGGCACGGCGACCCGTGCCTGGCTCGTTAGGGCTGCTTCCTTCCGGACCTGACCCGGTTGGCGAGTGGCTCGTCCACCACCAACCTCCCGGGGCCACATATCGGCAATATCGAAAGCAAATGCAAGCCAAGCCTTCAAAAAACTGCTATCACAATGAAAACAAACATGGAGGACGCCTTGGAGACATTCCGGCTGGACGACAGGCTGGCGCGCGACAGTGCGCTTGTAATGCGTTTGGGACTATGCGAGCTGCGTTTGCAGAACGACAGCCGCTGGCCCTGGCTGGTGCTGGTGCCACAGAGAGGCGGCGCCAGCGAGCTGTTCGATCTTACTCCGCTCGATCAGGCCGTGCTGACGTTCGAGACCAATCTCGTCGCCTCCGCGTTGAAGGAAGTTACCGGGGCCACCAAGATCAATGTCGGCGCGCTGGGCAATATCGTCCGGCAACTTCACGTCCATATTATCGCCCGCAACGAAGGCGACACCTGCTGGCCCGGCCCAATCTGGGGTCACGGGACGCCAGTGCCCTATGGCCCGGGCGAAAAGGAATCCTTGATGAAAAAAATATCCGGCGCGCTCTGATGATATCAATGACTATTTTCGAAACCACTGCTCCCCATCCCGAAGCAAGCCTGCTGACAGCCTTTTCCAAGAACGCCCTCAACCGATTCGCCGAAAAGCGGACGGAAGACTGCGTTGCCGATGCGCTGAAAGTCGATGGCACCCATATTTTTGCCTTCTCCGGCAACCGGCTTGTCCTGAAACATGACGAACAGGTCATAGATCCCCTGTTTTCCGCCTATGAGCTGGCGGAATTGCAGCCGGATTTCGACAATGCCGTTCTGCTTGGATACCGCGAAACTGGCGAACCGAGAATTGCGGTGCCGGTGGCCGTCACGGAAGACACGCTGGCGAGCCACTACAAGCTGGCCGATGCCCGCACCCTTTATCGCGATCATCTTCTCGATGAGGAATTGTTGAGCGAGGTCGCCCAGGCCGTCAGCCTTACGCACTGGAATGCCGACAACCGCTTCTGCGGACGGTGCGGCGGCACGATGGAATTGCGTATCGGCGGCTACAAGCGCATCTGCGCCGCCTGCAATCACACTATTTTTCCCCGAACCGATCCCGTTGTCATCATGATGACGATCGATATCGAGCGCGATCTTTGCCTGCTCGGACGCGGCGCGCATTTTGCGCCGGGCATGTATTCCTGCCTCGCCGGTTTCGTGGAGCCGGGCGAAACGATCGAGCAGGCCGTGCGCCGCGAGACGCATGAAGAATCCGGCGTCGAAATCGGCCGCGTGCGCTATCACGCTTCCCAGCCCTGGCCGATGCCGCACACGCTGATGATCGGCTGTTATGCCGAGGCTCTCTCGTTCGATATTTCCCGCGATGAGATCGAGCTGGAGGATTGCCGCTGGTTCACGCGGGCGGAGGTTGCCACGATGCTGGAGGCTGCTGCGGGCGAGGGCTTTTCCGCGCCTCCGGGCGGTGCCATCGCGCACCGGCTGATGCGCGACTGGGTGGAATGGACGAAATGAAGATTTGCGGCAGGCTCAGCTCTGGTTGAGCTTGCCGCGCATCGCATGACCCTTGTAGACGCCGAGAATTCGGACCTTCTCGGAAAAGAAGCGCAGCTCGTCCAGCGCGTGCCGCACCGGCTCGTCATCCGGATGGCCTTCGATATCGGCATAGAACTGCGTTGCCACGAACCTTCCGCCGAGCTGGTAGCTTTCCAGCTTCGTCATGTTGATGCCATTCGTCGCGAATCCGCCCATTGCCTTATAAAGTGCCGCCGGAATGTTGCGGACATTGAACACGAAGGTCGTGACGATGGTTTCATCTGGTGCTTCGCCTTGGGACTGGCGTTTGGCCCAGTTCTCATCGCGCGAAAGAATTACGAAACGGGTGATGTTGTTTTCTGAATCCTCGACATTTTCAGCCATGATATCAAGGCCGTAGAGACCGGCGGCAAGACGCGGTGCAAGCGCTGCCATGCTGCGATCACACTTTTCAGAAACCAGTCTCGCCGCTCCGGCCGTATCGCCGGCAACGACGGGCTTCCAGCCGTTGGAACGGATGATCTTGCGGCACTGGCCAAGCGCGTGGATGTGGCTGTGAACGGTGCGGATCTCGTCTTTCTTCACGCCCGGTATAACCATCAGCTGGAAGCGGATCGGCATGAAATATTCACCGATGATGTGAAGGCGTGATTCCGGCAGAAGATGATGGATATCGGCAACGCGACCGGCCAGCGTGTTCTCGATCGGGATCATGCCGAGATCGGCTTCGCCGTTTTCGACGGCGTTGAAAGCATCCTCGAATGTCGGGCACGGCAAAGGCTCCATATCCGGGAACATGTCGCGGCATGCCATGTCGGAATTCGCGCCAAATTCGCCCTGAAAGGCAATGCGGTTTGTGCTCAAGGTCATGGAATTATCCATCAGAGGGTTCGGTTTGCGAGAATAGTGCGGGCTTTTTCGAGATCGTGCGGCGTATCAACGCCAAGCGGCACGGAGTGAACGATTTCGGCATCAATACGCATGCCCGCTTCCAGCGCGCGCAATTGTTCCAGCCTTTCGCGCTTCTCGAGTGGCGAAGGCTGAAGCCTCACGAACGTTTCAAGGGCGGCGCGGCGATAGGTATAAAGGCCGATGTGATGATAAAGCGGTCCGTCGCCATAGGGCGCAGTCGCGCGGGTAAAATAAAGCGCGCGCAATCGCGTCTCGGAAAGCGGGCTGCCAACCACTTTCACCACGTTCGGATTGGTCTTTTCTTCCTCGTCGGTGATCTCCACCGTCAGCGTGGCAATGTCGACGGCGGCATTTTCCAACGGGCGCAACGAGGCGCGGATCGTTTCCGCTTCGATGGTCGGAAGGTCGCCCTGAACATTGATGACATATTCGGCGTTGCCATAGGGGTCGGCCTTCTGCAGCGCCTCGAAAATGCGGTCCGAACCGGATTGGTGATCATCGCGCGTCATCATTACGTCGAAACCGGCATTTTTAACGGCTGAAAATACCTGTTCGTCATCGACTGCAACGACGATGCGCGTCGCGCCAGCTTCACGCGCCCTGAGTGCAACCTGCACAATCATCGGTTTGCCGCCAATATCCGCGAGAGGCTTGCCCGGAAGCCGTGTCGATGCCATCCGCGCCGGTATAAGGACGACAGCTTTCTCGAATTCCCGATTCTTCATCCGACACCCTTCAAATCCCAACCGAAAAGTGTCAAAACGTCACGGAGTGGGGAATATTATTCAAGTTGCGCAGGCTGTGCAAAAGCCATAGCTTTTGAATAATTTCAAGATGCCCGGTTATATGGAGCGGATGCGAGGGAGCGCATATAGATGAATTCTTATGTAAATATGGGCGTTGGGGCGTTGCTGGGCACGGTTTTCGTTCTGATGTCGGTGTCAATTGCGTCTGAGGGCATTTTTCATGCGCCCACCCCGGAAAAGGAAGGTTACGCCATCGTCGCGGAAGCGAGCGGCGGCGAGGCTGCAGGCGAACCCGCTGCAGCGGCAACTCCGATTGCGAAATTGCTCGCCAGCGCGGATGCTGCCAAGGGTGAGGCGGTCTTCAAGAAGTGTACGAGCTGTCATACCGGAGAGAGTGGTGGTGCAAACAAGGTCGGCCCCAATCTCTTCGATATCGTCAACCGGCCGATCGCCAGCCATGCGGGTTTCAGCTACTCCGCAGCAATGAAGGATTTCTCCAAGGGCGGTTCCGTGCACTGGGATTACGATCATCTCAGCTACTTCATCGAAGCTCCCAAGAAACACGTTCCCGGCACGGCCATGGGCTTTGCGGGTGTGAAGAAGGAGACGGAACGCGCCGATCTCATCGCTTATCTGCGCACGCTGTCGGCAAACCCGGCGCCGCTGCCGGATCCGGCTGCGGCTCCCGTGCCGATAAACTGACGGAAATGGTGATTTCATAAGAAAAGCCCGGCATCGCTGCCGGGCTTTTTTGATTCTATCTGTCTGATTTCTGAAAGATCAGAAACCCTTGCCGCCGCGCAATTCGGAAATGACCGTTCCGATCATGATCTTGATATCCAGCCAGACGGAAAAATTGTCGACGTAATAAAGATCGGACACGATGCGGGCACGCGCCTTGTCACTGCGATCCGTCGGGCCGCGCAAACCCCGCATCTGGGCAAGACCGGTAATGCCTGGCCGCATCCGGTGCCGCAGGTGGTAGTGGGGAACAAGTTCCTCATAAAGACGGCCGGCGGCCAGCATGCCGATGGCATGGCAGCGCGGACCCACCAGCGACATGTCGCCTTTCAAGACGTTGATGAGCTGTGGCAGCTCGTCGACATTTGTGCGGCGAAGCACGGCGCCGATCCGGGTTATCCTCGGATCGTTCTTTACCGTTTGCGCCACGCCGGTGGCATCGCCCAGTTCGGTTCGCATCGAGCGAAATTTATAGACCCTGATCTTTCGCCCGTTCATGCCCCAACGGACTTGTGAGAACAGGACCGGCCCTTTGCTGTCGAGTTTGACCAGCGCCGCGACGGTCAGCAATACGGGCGCGAGTGCGACAAGGGCGATGGACGCCCCTGCAATGTCGATCGTTCTCTTGAGCACAAACTGGCTGCGCAGGAACACCGATGTGTTGGTTTCTGAAATGGAAGGTTGCGTTTCCGCCGCGTCGAAAGTGACAGACGCAGGATAAGGGGCGCCGTAAAACACGGCATGCGATGAGCTTTTAGTACCCAGCATAATATGAAGCCCTGAAAAGTTATTTTGAAACAAGAAAATTTATTTATATGAACGATTAATAATTCATTTACCGTAAAAAGTCATCCGAAATGTAATCGTTTTTGCGCAAATAGCAATCTACGGTTAACGTGGATGCACGCATATGTTGCAAACACAAGCGCGATCTCCGCTTTTGGCTGCGTTGGTTGCCCATTCGGTGTAATCAAGTCTTTGGAAAATTGAGTATTTGCGGGAAAGGCGACAGGATCGTTGCCTGCCCATCGCTTGCCGGGTAACCGGCGAGCCGATTACCCAAAAGGCAATTAATTTCCCATCAGAATATCAAGAAGGGTCGTCTGCTTCGGCCCGGAAGTTGCCGGCGCCCGGCCGCCGATATCGGCTGGCGGCACAGGTCCATTGTCGGCTGAATAGCCGGGTTCGATATCGCGGGAAGGGATGTTTCCAGGCGGCATGGGAACGCCCGGCTGACCAGCGTTTGGCGAAACGGGCGCTTCGGGATAGGCTCGAGTGTTTGTCGTTCCGCCGCCGCCGAGAGCATTGGAAATGATGTCGCCGATGGAGGAAGGCGCGCTCTCGGGCGCCGGTTGCTGTATTTCCCCAAGCGGCGGCACGCCGCCTGCGCCGAGACCGAAGAGCGGCGAGGGCGAGAGCCCGGAATGGGCGGCGGTCATGAAATCTTTCCAGGCCTTCGCAGGCAAGCCACCGCCGGTGACCTTTTTCATCGATGTGCCGTCGTCATTGCCGAACCAGACGCCCGTTGTCAGATTGCTTGTGTAGCCGACAAAAAGCGCGTCGCGGAAAGACTGTGTCGTGCCGGATTTTCCCGCTGCCTGCCAACCCTGGAGGCGGGCGGCTTTCCCTGTTCCTTCGGTGATGACGCGCGACAACATGCCGTTCATCGTCGCGGCGATTTCCTCGCTCAGCACGCGCGGCGGGTTGTCGTATCTGTTTTCGTAAAGCACCTTGCCGTCGGCATCGGAGATGCGTTTGACGATATGCGGCGTCGCCTTGTAGCCGCCATTCATGAAGGGAGCGTAGGAGGCGGTCAGCTCCATCAGTGACACTTCCGAGGTGCCGAGTGCGATGGAGGCGTTGTTCTGAAGCTCCGATTCGATACCCATGCGATGCGCCACCTGCGTCACCCGCTCAGGACCGACTTCCATCACCAGCTGCGCAGCGATCGTGTTCAGTGAATTGGTAAGCGCAGTGGCAAGCGTCACTTCGCCACGATATTTCTTCTCATAATTTTCCGGTGTCCAGTTTCCGATACGGACCGGCCCGTCATTGCGAATGGTACTGGGGGTCAGACCCGATTCGAGCGCGGCGACGTATACGAAGGGTTTGAACGCCGATCCCGGTTGCCGTTTCGCCTTGGCGGCCCGGTTGAACTGGCTTTCGGCATAATCCGCCCCGCCGACCACGGCCCGGATTGCGCCTGTACCATCGATGGAAACGAGAGCCGCTTGCGAGGCGCCCTGCTTTTTACCATCACCCTGGAGAACATGGGTCAGTGCTTTTTCGGCGTCGCGTTCAAGATTGGGGTCGATGGTCGTATCGACGACGATGTCCTGCTTGACGTCGCCAATCAGGCCACGAACTTCCTCCATCACCATATCGGCAGCGTAATGTTCGGCACCGGACCAGAAACGTTTGGCCTTGGTCGGCGGCTGCGACATCGCGGTCTTGATCTCGTCATCGGTGATGAACCCGACATCGCGCATGGATCTCAGAACGACCTGCGCCCGCTCCTCCGCCGCCTGCGGGTCGCGCGCCGGTGAAAGGCGCGAGGGGGCCTTGAGAAGTCCGGCAAGCGTTGCCGCCTCGCCAAGATTGACGTCGCGCGCGGATTTGTTGAAGTAGCGTCTGGAAGCGGCTTCGACGCCAAAGGCGTTGGAACCGAAATAAACGCGGTTGAGATACATCGCGAGGATCTGGTCCTTGGTGTATTTATGCTCCAGCCAGAAGGCCAGCAGCACTTCCTGTACCTTGCGCTCCAGCGTCCGGTCCTGTGAGAGGAACAGGTTTTTTGCCAGCTGCTGCGTCAGCGTCGAGCCGCCCTGCACTGTTCGTCCCGTCATCACATTGGTCACGATGGCGCGGGCCAGGCCGAGCGGATCCACACCGAAATGGGAATAGAACCGCCGGTCTTCGATCGCAATGACCGCTTGTGGAAGATAGGGCGACATGTCTTCAAGCGCGAGAGCCTCGCCACCCGTGGTGCCGCGATTGGCAAGCACGCTGCCGTTCACCGAAACGATCTTCACATTCGGAGGGCGTTCGGGAATGGTCCAACTGCTGGCACTCGGCATGCGCGCGCCGTAATAAAGGACAAGACCGGCAACGCCGATACCGCCCCAGATGCCGAGCACGATGCACCAGTAAACGAGGGACCGGATAAAGCCTGTTGCGCCACCGCCGGAACTGCGTGTGCGCTTTTCCCTTTTTTGCGGTTTGGCGCGGCCGGATGTGGACTTCGGTTTTCTGGCGGGCTGCTTTGCGGCTCCGCCAATGCGCTCGCTGGCATCAAGACGCAGATCGTCACCGGATTCGTGGAAATCCCCGAAGGAAGGCTCTACCCGATCGCGTGATTTACCCTTGCCTGCCATCCAGCCGAAGTCGCTCCTTATATTCGCGAAACCATTCGCACTTCAGGCTTCTATGCCTGCGCGATCCTTAATCCAGGATGAAGAGTTTAAATGCGGCAATTTAAGGCGGGGTTAAGTCCTCGCCGGATCAAATCGGCGTCATTGGCAGACGTCGACCCATTCCGCTCCCGTCAGTCGCGCCATCATGTCAGGCGAAATCCTCACCGCCGCATTGGTGGCACCCGCTGCCGGAACCACCTCGGGATAGTTTTTCAGGGATATGTCACAAAACACCGGAAGGGGCGAAGGCAATCCGAAAGGACACACGCCGCCGACGGGATGGCTGGTCACCGCAACGACTTCTTCCGCCCCCAGCATGCGCGGCTTGGCGCCGAAGTGATCGCGGAATTTACGATTGTCTAGCCGCTTCGTGCCGGCGGCAACGACGAGAAGAATTGTGTCGCCCGCCTTCAGGCAGATCGTTTTGGCAATCTGGTCGGGATCGACGCCGTGCGCTTCGGCAGCCAAAGCGACTGTCGCCGAACTCGTTTCCGTTTCGATAACGGTCACTTCGGGGGAATTCTCGGTAAAAAAGGCTCTGACGGATTCGATGGTCATGCGTATTTATTAGGCGGTATGCCAAGAGGCTTCAAGGTGTCGCGAAATAGCTATGCATTTTATGCAATGCTGCGCTGCGATGAAACGTCTGTTTTTTGAGCGGAGATCCTGTATCTTCAAATCATCGAAGCGACGCACTCCTCCTCCCAGCGTCGCCCGATTGGACTGACAATACTCCTCCTCCCAATTGTCAGTCAGTTTCAAGAACCCGGCGCACCTCCTCCCGCGCCGGGTTTTTGCTGTTTAAGGCCTTGTTTCCGGCGACTTTCATTTGCCGACGCTTCACAAAAATCGCCGGGCTTTTTCAAAGAAACTTGACTTTCAGGCCCTTCCAACCTAGGTGTTCGCGCATCGATATTTGTTTGACGACCAGAGCTTCGGCGCCTTTTCTAAGGTGCACACGACGATCTTTCCTTCAAATTCGACCCAAGACCGCACTGCGCGCAGTGCAAATACAATTTGCCAACGGAAGGAAATCGTTATGGCGACTGGTACAGTAAAGTGGTTCAACGCAACCAAGGGCTACGGCTTCATTCAGCCTGACGACGGTTCGCAGGACGTATTCGTTCACATCTCCGCCGTTGAGCGCGCTGGTATGACCTCCCTCAACGACGGTCAGAAGCTCTCCTACGAGCTGACGCAGGACCGCCGCTCGGGCAAGATGTCCGCAGGCGAGCTCGTCGCTTCCTGATAAGCGGCTTGGCCTGAACGGGTCATTCGTATGAATATGAAAGGCCGGATTTTTCCGGCCTTTTTTCTTTTGGAAGGTGTACCGGGTCCGGCCGCTCTTGAAAAAGCTGCAGTGCATACCAATATAGGGTTCAACAGTGCTCCGCACGGAATTGTCAGGCTAGTGCTTTTAAAGTGCCGCTGTTGTTGCGTTAACCAAAGATTAACCAAAGCAGCCGATCCTGATCGTGAAAAGCAGCGTCGACTTTGTTGGCGCGCTCTGGAGCATCGGACCGTTTGAACGCTTTGACCACGGATGTACTGGCACTGACGAAAAACGGATGGAAAGGTCGGGCTTGCCCGGCCTTTTTGTTTTGAACCACCAAAATATAAGAGAACGGGGAGGCATCGGGTAACCGGCGCCTCCTTTCTTTTTGACTACTTCGCGGCCAGGGCGTCTAGAATGCGGATCCAGGAGCGGATGCCCTTGTGGAACGACTGCAGGTCATATTTTTCATTCGGCGAATGAATGCGGTCATCGGTAAGGCCGAAACCGACGAGCAGCGAATCCATGCCCAGCATCTTCTGGAAATCGCCGACGATGGGGATCGAGCCCCCCATGCCGATCACGACGGCAGGTTTGGGCCACTCTTCCGAAAGCGCGTTTTTCGCCTTCGTCAGCACTGGCGAATCATAGGAAAGCTGGATAGCCGGCGATGCACCATGCTCGTGAAATTCCACCGAGCAATCGGCTGGAATTTTGGAGCGGACATAGTTCCGGAAGCTCTCGCGAACCGCTTTCGGGTCTTGCTCTCCGACGAGACGGAAGGACACTTTAGCCGAGGCCTTTGCGGCGATAACCGTCTTGAAGCCGTCGCCGGTATAGCCGCCGATGATGCCGTTGACTTCCGCCGTTGGCCGCGCCCAGGTCTGCTCCAGCACGGAGCGGCCCTTTTCGCCCGATGGAATCGAGAGGCCGACTTCGCCGAGGAAGGCTTCGGCGGTGCGGCCCAACGTTTCCCAGGAAGCCTTGATGTTGGCGGGGGTTTCTTCCACGCCGTCATAGAAGCCGGCAAGTGTCACGCGGCCGGTCTCGTCATGCAGGCCGGCGAGAATATCGGTCAGGATGTGAATGGGATTTGCGGCCGCACCACCGAAAAGGCCCGAATGCAGGTCGCGGTCGGCCGCCGTGATTGTGATTTCCTCGCCGACCAGGCCGCGAAGGGCGGCGGCGATGGCGGGCGTATCGCGGTCCCACATGCTGGTATCGCATACCAGTGCATAATCGGCTTTCAGCTCATCGGCATTGGCGTCGAGGAACGGCTTCAGCGAGGGCGAACCGGATTCTTCCTCGCCCTCGAAAAGAATGGTGACGCGCACGGGCAGACTGCCATTGACCGCCTTGTAGGCCCGGCAGGCTTCCACGAAGGTCATCAGCTGACCCTTGTCATCAGCCGTTCCACGCCCGGTGATCACCTGCCGACCGCCGCCGATATCTTTCACGGCCGGTTCGAACGGATCGTTTTCCCAAAGATTGAGCGGATCGACCGGCTGCACGTCGTAATGGCCGTAGAAAAGCACATGCGGCGCATCTTTTGTCGCGGCGTCGTGATGCGCCACCACCATTGGATGACCGGCCGTATCGCGAACGGAAGCCGCAAAGCCCAGTGATTCAAGCGTTCTGACCAGCCATTCCGCCGCCTTGCGGCACTCCGCCTTGTAGGCGGGGTCCGTGGAAATGGACGGGATGCGCACCAGTTCGAACAATCGCTCGAGGCTGGAGGTGAGGTTATCGTCGGCCGTGGAAAGAATGGTGGAAACGTCTGTCATCGCTGATCCTGTCATGTCTGTCGTAACCTGGCGATGGACGAACCATCCTGGTATCGCGCATCGCGTGGGAACAAGGGGCTGACGTGTCGTTGAATCGGCAAGCGCGCAGCCGCCGGAACGATAGAGCAGTTCAGGAAAAGTGCGAAGTGGTTTTCCGCCTAAACTGCGCGGAAACAAAACCTTGGAAGCTGCAGGCGATAGAAGGCCAGGAGCAAAGAAAGCGTTCGAGTTGTAAATGCTATTTCGCTTTTTTGGCGCGGTCGATCGCCCGGCGCATATATTCCAGCAGAAGCTGCTTTTCGAAACGGCGGAAATCCGCCAGCAGCGTATCTTCCGTGGCTTCGGAAGCGGCAATGGCGTTCGCCTCGAGATCCCTGCCGCGCTGGGTAAGTTCGATGATCTGCGCGCGGCGGTCGCTTGGGTGGGATTTGCGCACGATCAGCCCGTCGCGCTCCATGCGGGACAGCGTATTGGCAAGCGTCGCCTGCTCCACGTCGATTCTATCCAGCAATTGCCGTTGCGTCAGTCCCTCCTCATGCCACAGTTCGATGAGGATGGGGAATTGTCCAGGAGAAAACCCCAGCGCGGCGGCTCTCTTCTGGAGCGCCATGGTGAATTCCCTCGCCATTTTTGCGGCGAGATAGATCGCCGATTCGTCCCGGGAAAAACCCATTCATCAATCCGTCTGGCATCTGGTCGGCGCAATCGCGCGATTTCGATAGTGGGATATATATCGCACGGTATGTTTATGCCAGTCAGAAACCCGGCACAAATAAAAACCGCCATGGCCGGGAGGGGACGGCCATGGCGGTCATATTAGAGGACAAAGGCCCGGAGAGGGGGGAAAGGCCTTTGTCCGGTCTGATGCGGCGGGGGACGAGCCTACAATCAGACTACGGCGTGATCAGGCGCCGTCCCCTATGAAATGTGTGTGCAAATGCGGCTTTTCAAGGGAAAATCTATTACAAATTCGTAAGGTTCACGCGAATTTTGCCGGTGCCTCCAGCGGCTTAGCCCCGTGCGCTTTGCGGTGCGTTGTTTGAACTTTCTGTGGACGTCAAAACGGCCCCGCGCTATCCATATCGCCATGAAAAAAGGCGATCATCTCTTCCTCGTTGACGGCTCCGGTTTCATTTTCCGGGCGTTCCATGCCATTCCCCCGCTGAACCGCAAGTCGGATGGGCTGCCGGTCAACGCCGTTTCCGGCTTCTGCAACATGTTGTGGAAGCTCCTGAAGGATGCGCGCAATACCGATGTCGGCGTCACGCCCACGCATTTTGCCGTGATTTTCGACTATTCGTCGAAAACCTTCCGCAACGAGCTGTACGATCTATACAAGGCCAACCGCACCGCACCGCCGGAAGATCTGGTGCCGCAGTTTGGCCTGATCCGCGAGGCGACACGGGCCTTCAACCTTCCCTGCATCGAGACGGAAGGCTTCGAGGCGGATGACATCATCGCCACTTACGCCCGTCAGGCGGAGGCGATTGGCGCCGATGTCACCATCATTTCTTCCGACAAGGACCTGATGCAGCTCGTCACGGCCAATGTGCATATGTACGACGCCATGAAGGACAAGCAGATCGGCGTTCCCGATGTCGTCGAAAAATGGGGTGTAGCCCCGGAAAAGATGATCGACCTTCAGGCGATGACCGGCGATTCCACCGATAATGTTCCGGGTATTCCTGGTATCGGGCCGAAAACGGCCGCGCAATTGCTGGAAGAATACGGCGATCTCGACACGCTGCTGGCGCGGGCAGGAGAAATCAAGCAGCAGAAACGCCGCGAAAACATCATCGCCAATGCCGATCTTGCCCGCCTTTCCAGACAGCTCGTGGCGCTCAGAACCGATGTGCCGCTGGAGCAGTCTCTGGAAGAACTGGTGCTCGAACCGCAGAACGGCCCGAAACTCATCGCTTTCCTGAAGGCAATGGAGTTCACGACGCTGACGCGCCGGGTAGCTGAAGCCACCGACAGCGACGCCTCTGCCATCGAAGCCGCCAATGTGCCGGTGCAATGGGGCGCTGATGCCCATGGACCAGACCTCGACGCCGCGCCTGCAGTTGCCGCAGCTGATGACAAGACCGCTGTGCCGGCGTCAACCACCGCTCCGGCACGGAAGGTGACAGGGGAGGGCAGTGCGCCCACCGATCTCGCCACGGCACGGCAGACGGTTTTCTCCGCCGCCAAGATCGACACGACCGCCTATACGACGATCAGGGATCTGGCGGAGCTGGATCGTTGGGTTGCCGCTGCCCGCGAAACAGGTGTCGTCGCCTTCGACACGGAAACGACCTCGCTCGACCCCATGCAGGCGGAACTCGTCGGTTTTTCGCTGGCGATTGCCGATAACGGCAAGGATGCCTCAGGCACCGATATCCGCGCTGCCTATGTGCCATTGACGCACAAGACCGGCTCCGGTGGCGATCTTTTCAGCGATGGCATCAGGCTTGCTGAAGGACAGGTGCCGTTTGCCGAGGCGCTGGCACGTTTGAAGGATCTTCTTGAGGATGAAGCCGTTCTGAAAATCGCGCAGAACCTCAAATATGACTACCTGCTGATGAAGCGCCACGGCGTCGTCATGCAGAGTTTCGACGATACCATGCTGATTTCCTACGTTCTTGAGGCAGGAAAAACCACGCATGGCATGGATACGCTTTCCGAACGCTGGCTCGGCCACACGCCGATCGCCTACAAGGACGTGGCGGGATCGGGCAAGTCGAGCATCACCTTCGATTTCGTCGATATTGACAAGGCGACCGCTTACGCCGCGGAAGACGCGGATGTCACCCTGCGGCTGTGGATGGTGCTGAAGCCCCGGCTTGCCGCAGAGCGGCTGACCAGTGTGTATGAGCGGCTGGAGCGCCCTCTGGTGCCTGTACTGGCGCATATGGAGGAGCGTGGCATCACCGTGGACCGACAGATCCTGTCGCGTCTCTCCGGTGAACTCGCCCAGAAGGCGGCTGCTTTCGAAGAGGAAGTCTACCAACTGGCAGGCGAGCGTTTCAACATCGGATCGCCAAAGCAGCTCGGTGATATCCTGTTCGGCCGGATGGGCCTGCCTGGCGGCTCCAAGACCAAGACGGGCCAATGGTCCACATCGGCGCAGGTTCTCGAAGATCTGGCGGCGGAAGGTGCCGAATTACCGCGAAAGATCGTCGACTGGCGGCAGCTGACCAAGCTGAAATCGACCTATACGGATGCGCTTCCCGGATATGTCCATCCGCAGACGAAACGGGTTCACACGTCCTACGCGCTGGCCTCCACCACCACGGGGCGCCTGTCGTCCTCGGAGCCGAACCTTCAGAACATTCCGGTGCGCACGGCGGAAGGCCGCAAGATCCGCACGGCCTTCATCTCCACCCCCGGACACAAGCTTCTTTCCGCCGATTACAGCCAGATCGAGCTACGTGTGCTTGCCCATGTCGCCGACATTCCGCAGCTTCGCAGCGCATTCGAAAACGGCATCGACATTCATGCGATGACCGCATCGGAAATGTTCGGGGTGCCGGTGGAAGGCATGCCGTCTGAAGTGCGCCGACGTGCCAAGGCCATCAACTTCGGCATCATCTACGGTATTTCCGCTTTCGGCCTTGCCAACCAGCTCAGCATCGCGCGCTCCGAAGCGGGCGAATATATCAAGAAATATTTCGAGCGTTTTCCTGGCATTCGCGATTACATGGAAGCGACCAAGGCTTTCGCCCGCGAGAACGGCTATGTCGAGACGATTTTCGGCCGCCGTGCGCATTATCCGGAAATCCGCTCCTCCAACCCTTCCATGAAGGCCTTCAACGAGCGTGCAGCCATCAACGCACCAATCCAGGGGTCTGCAGCCGATATCATTCGCCGTGCGATGGTCCGTATCGAGCCGGTGCTGGAGGCGGAAAAGCTTTCCGCCCGCATGCTGCTGCAGGTACATGACGAACTCATCTTCGAAGTCGAGGAAGGGGAAATCGAAAAGACCCTGCCCATCGTCGTCTCGGTGATGGAAAATGCAGCCATGCCGGCTATTTCCATGAGGGTTCCGCTCAAGGTGGATGCCCGCGCGGCCGACAACTGGGACGAGGCGCATTGACGGGAATTGACCGGCCATTGACCGATAGCTGTCATTGGTTTGTTGCGTGCACAGATTAGGGGAAACATCTCAAAAGGAGTTCCCCCATGCACGCCCCGCTCGTTTCAAAAGATCTGGAATCTTTTTCCGCTGCCAGCCACGATCAGCCGCCGCGCCATCTGGGTCGCCGCTATAATACGGATGGTGAATTCCTGCTCGAGCCGGGCAATACCGTGGTCTGCCATCTCGTTGAAGGGTCGAAAACCGAAAGCGCAATCATCGGGACACGCCAGCGTTTTCTGGATATGCCCGAGGCATCGCAGCTGGCCTTCACGCCGGTTTCCAGCCTGCATATGACGGTATTTCAGGGCATTATCGAATATCGCCGTGCATTTCCCTACTGGCCGGAAGACATGCCACTCGATACTCCGATCGACACGATGACGGAGTATTATTGCGATCGTCTGGCGGATTTTCCGGGCCTGCCTGGTTTCAATATGCAGGTGACTGGTCTCAAGCCGACGGGGCTGGTGCTGAAGGGTGCCAGCGCCGAAGACGACCGGATCATTGCGCTGTGGCGGGATAGCTTTGCCGAAGCTTTCGGTTATCGGCATCCCGATCACAACACCTATCAATTCCATATTACGCTGGCTTATGTCACGCGCTGGTTCAATCCGGAGTGCCTGCCGCGATGGCAGGCGATGCTGGATGAAGAGCTGGAAAAACTGCGTGCGGCAGCGCCGATAATCGAGATGCGCGCGCCAGCTTTCTGTGAATTCAGGGACATGAACCACTTTAGGGAACTCGTGGTTTTTGATAGGAAGTGAAGCATGATTTGCAAAGGCCTGCCGCCCGCCCGTCGCAGCAAACCGGCTTAATCGGAAAAAATGCGCGTCAGGGCTGGTCAAAGCCCGTTTGGGCATGTATAAGCGCGCCAAATTTCCGATATCGAGACACCCGACATTCGGCCTTTGGTTATGGCCGGTTACGTTGTTTCGCCGCTAAAGTGGAGTAACAAAAATGGCTGTACCAAAAAGAAAAACAAGCCCGTCCAAGCGCGGCATGCGCCGCTCGGCTGACGGTCTCAAGGCTTCGACCTACGTTGAAGACAAGAACTCCGGCGAACTGCGCCGTCCGCACCATATCGATCTGAAGACCGGTATGTATCGCGGTCGTCAGGTTCTGACGCCGAAGGAAAGCGCATAAGCTTTCTGAAATAATCTTTACGGAAAACCGGCCCTCGTGGCCGGTTTTTTGTTTTTGGGCCGTTTAGCTGCTTTTTTCGGTTACTTGGAAAATCCGATCACTCCTCCTACACTCTGTTCGGGAGAGCAGGTCTGGTGCCTGCAACGGGGAGGGGCGCTTCGGTGAAATATCGCTGGATTTTATTGACGCTGCTCAGCCTCGGCCTCGGTTACGGCGCCGTGACCAAGGGCAGCGGCATCATTGCGGAAAGCTATTTCGGCGAAGTCTCCGATCAGGGCCGCACCACCCTCAGGCTGGCCGTCTCGGCTCTTGGCGGGCTTTTGAGCCGTTTCGAGCCGCTGCCCGCCCTGATCGCCGATCACGACGACATTGAGGAGCTTGTCGCGCATCCACAGGATGAGGCGATGCGCCAGCGCGCCAATATCTATCTCAAATCCATCAATACATTGCTGGAATCCTCCGACATCTACATCATCACGCTGGACGGTGTGACAATCGCCGCTAGCAACTATGATGGACCCACGAGCTTCGTCGGTGAGAATTTCAGCTACCGTCCCTATTTTCAGGATGCCGCCAAGGGCTTCCCGTCGCGTTTCTTTGCGCTAGGCACCACCTCCCACAAGCGCGGTTATTATTTTTCCGCGCCTATTCTCTTCAACGAGGAGATCAAGGGCGTCATCGTCTTCAAGGTCGATATTGAAGGCATAGAGGCGTCGTTCGGCGATGGTGAAAACCGCATTCTCGTATCGGACCCGGAAGGCATCATCTTCATGACCGGAACGCCGCAGTGGCTTTATTCCGGCCTGATGCCGCTGACACCGGAAAGGATTGCGCGCACGGCTGCATCCCGGCGTTACGCCAATGCCGACCTGAAGGAACTGCCGCTAAAAAACGGCAATTTCGGCTCTCATCAGTTGATGACGATCAGTCAGAACGACGGTGACAGGGAATATCTCGTCCTGTCGCAGCCGATGCCCGACGCGGGTTGGACGGTCAGCGTGCTGATGGATACCGGCTCACTCAGGACGCAGGTCAAGACGGCGATGATAGCGATCATCCTCTGCCTGTGTCTTGCCGCTGCCGTGGTCGCCGCCATGCTGCAAAGACGGCGGCGCCTGCGTGAACGCCTGACCCACCAGGCCGAAGCTCAGGCGGAGCTGGAGCGGCGGGTGGAGGAGCGCACAGCCGATCTCGCGCGGGTGAACCGTGAGATCGAACACGAAATCGCCGAGCGCCGCCAGACGGAGAAACAATTGCGCAAGATGCAGAATGACTTGGTTCAGGCGGGCAAGCTTGCAGCGCTCGGACAAATGTCGGCAGCACTTTCGCACGAGTTCAACCAGCCGCTCGCAGCCGCCAAGAATTATGCGGAAAACGCCTCTCTTCTCGTGGAACGTGGACGTCTGGAAGAGGTAACGGAAAACCTCAGGCGTATTTCGGGCCTTATCGATCGCATGGCTTCTATCAGCAGGCATCTGAGAAATTTTGCCCGCAAACCCAATGAGAAAATGGCTGCGGTCGCGCTCGATGCTGTCCTTCGCGATACGCTGGAAATTGTTGGAGCACGGCTGAAGGCCGCCGATGCGGTGCTGGATGTTGATCTTGGTCCGGTGCCGCTTGCGGTGAAGGCCGGGCCGGTGCGGCTGCAGCAGGTGCTGGTCAACATCATCTCCAATGCCGCCGATGCGGTGGAAGGGCGCGAGGATCGTCGCATCGCTTTGAAAGCCGTGCTGCACGGTCAGACGGTGTCGATTTTCATTCGTGACCGAGGTCCGGGCGTTCCTCCGGCGATTTCGGAGCGCATCTTCGATCCCTTCTTCACCACCAAGGGCGTGGGGCGTGGCCTCGGTCTCGGCCTTTCCATCACCTACAGCATCATCAAGGATTTTGGCGGCCAGCTGCGTGTCAGAAACCATGAAGACGGCGGCGCGGAATTCGAGATCGAATTACCGGCAGCAGCCTATCGTGTGGAGGTGGCGGCGGAATGACCATGTCGCGGGTTCTGTTGATTGATGACGAGGAGGAACTGCGCTTTTCCACCGCGCAGGCGCTGGAACTTTCAGGTTTTGCGGTCACCATGCTGGCGAGCGCCGAACATGCGCTCGAACTCATCGGCTACAGCTTCGATGGCGTCGTGGTCAGCGATATCAGGATGCCCGGCATGGATGGCATGACGCTGCTGCAGAAGGTGCGGGAGCTTGACCCGGAAATACCTGTCATCCTGATGACGGGCCATGGCGATGTGCAGCTTGCCGTCAATGCCATGCGCAACGGTGCTTATGACTTCATCGAAAAGCCCTTCACCCCGCAATATCTCGCCGGCATCATAAAAAGAGCCAACGACCGGCGGGCACTGGTGCTGGAAAACCGCCGCCTGAAGGCGGTGGCGGGCAAGCATGACGATCTCGAAACGCGTCTGCCCGGCAGAACCCAGGTCATGGTCGATCTGCGTTACCGCATTCGCGCCATCGGTGCGACGGATGCCGATACGCTCATTGTCGGCGATACCGGTGCGGGCAAGGAAGTGGTGGCGCGCGCACTTCACGATATCAGCGCCAGAGCCAACCGGCCCTTTGTCGCCATCAATTGTGCCGCCCTTCCGCAAACGCTGATCGAAAGCGAGCTGTTCGGCCACGAGGCTGGCGCTTTTCCCGGCGCGCTGCGCCCGCGCTACGGCAAGTTCGAGCATGCCCGCGGCGGCACCATATTGCTGGACGAGATCGGCTCCATGCCCTTTGAATTGCAGGGCCGGTTCCTGCGCGTATTGCAGGAACGGGTGATCACCCGTCTTGGCTCCAATGAAACAGTCGAGCTCGACGTCCGCTTCATCGCCACCAGCAAGGTCGATCTGGAGCAGGAAGTCGCGGCAGGGCGGTTCCGTGCCGATCTTCTTTACCGCCTGAACGTGGCGACGATTCTCGTGCCGTCCCTCTCGCAGCGCAGTGCCGACATACCGCTGCTTTTCCTGCATCTGGTGCGGGAGGCTGCTGCCCGTTACGGTCGGGAAGATACGGACGTTCCGCAGCATCTACTCTCAGTCATTTCCCTGCGTGAGTGGCCGGGCAATGTCCGGGAATTGCGCAATGCGGCGGACCGTTTCGTTCTCGGTCTGGAAAGCGATGTCTCCGAAACCTCGCTGCCATTTGAGGGCGATGGCAAGGCGGCGCTTGCCGCAAGGGTCGCCGCTTATGAAAAAAGCCTTATTGCGCGCGCGATCGCCGCCCACGGCGGAAATCTGAAATCCGTCTATGAGAGCCTCGGCATTTCACGCAAAACGCTTTACGAAAAAATGCAGAAATACGAGCTGCACCGGCACATGACCGAAGTGTAATGGGTGGATTTCCACCCATGGATGAGCCCGTATGGGTAGAAATCCACCCATTGCTGCCCATGATGGCGATAAAAGCGCGCCTTGCCGCAAGACCGCCGTTGCTGAACGGCAATCCCGGATCGCAAATGGCTTCACCCCGGTCGCCATGGAGGAGCATGCGCGGCTGAAGTGGCGAACATTTTCATCCGGGAGGAATCGATGAAAATACTGAAGACAGTTACCGGCCTTGCTGCCGCCGCTGCCGTTTCCCTTTTTGCGCTTTCTGCATCCGCTCAGAACTACCCCGAGCGCAACATCACCATGGTCGTGCCCTTTGCCGCCGGTGGCCCGACAGATACGGTCGCGCGTCTTGTCGCTGAATCCATGTCGAAGGATCTCGGCCAGCAGATCATCGTCGAAAATGTCGGCGGCGCTGGTGGCACGCTGGGCGCTGGCCGCGTGGCGGCGTCGGATCCGGACGGTTACACCGTTCTGCTGCATCACATCGGCATGGCGACGAGCGCCACGCTTTATCGCAAGCTCGCCTATGATACCCTGAACGCTTTCGAATATGTCGGTCTGGTCACGGAAGTGCCGATGACCATTCTGTCGCGCAAGACGCTCGAGACCAAGGATCTCAAGGGTCTGATCGACTACGCCAAGGCGAACAAGGACAAGGTCACCGTTGCCAATGCCGGCATCGGTGCTGCTTCGCATCTGTGCGGCATGTTGTTCATGAGCGCGATCGAGACACCGCTGGTCACTGTTCCTTACAAGGGCACAGGCCCGGCCATGACCGACCTGCTCGGTGGACAGGTCGATATCATGTGCGACCAGACCACAAACACCACCAAGCAAATCCAGGGCGGGACCGTTAAAGCCTATGCCGTAACCTCGGCCAAACGGCTCGACGTGCTGCCGGACGTACCGACAGTTGCCGAATCGGGCCTGCCGAAGCTTGAGGTGGGTATCTGGCACGGTATCTACACGCCGAAGGGTACACCGGCTGAGATCAACGAAAAGCTCTCCAAGTCGCTGCAAGTCGCGCTGAAGGACAAGAACGTGGCGGCCCGTTTTGCCGAACTTGGCACCACACCTTCCCCAGAAGCCGATGCGACGCCCGCAGCGCTCAAGACCAAGCTTGAAAGCGAAATCGCCCGCTGGAAGCCTGTGATCGAGGGCGCCGGCCAATATGCCGACTGATGGTTGAAGCAATTGCCGGCGGCACCCTACCGCCGGCTTCTTGCCGTCAATTTAACGCGCGGAACGGTGTGGGGCCGGCCGCAGTGGAGGGGCATCTTTCATGAAGTCGTTTTTCATTGACCCTGCCGAGGCAGCCTGTGGGGCAATTTTCATCGGTTTTGGCGCTTTTTTCGCGTTGCAGTCTTTCGGGCTGGATATCGGAACCGCCTTCCGCATGGGGCCGGGTTATTTTCCGCTTGTTCTGGCAATCGTGCTGATCCTGCTTGGCGGGGTAATATTCATTCGCGCCACCCGTGTGCAGGGCGATGCCCTCGGTGCAATCGCCTGGCGGGGGATTTTTTTCATCCTGCCCGCGCCGATCTTTTTCGGTTTCACGGTCCGGGGGCTTGGTTTCGTACCGGCGCTTTTTTTCAGCGCCCTTATCGCAGCCTTCGCCTCGCACAAGATGAGCCCGCTCATGGCCGTCATTATTTCCGCCGCCATCACGGTCTTTTCCGTTGCTGTGTTCAATTATGGTCTCGGCCTGCCATTCCAGCGCTTCGGCCCCTGGCTTAAATTTTGAGGTGCCGTAATGGAATTGCTTGATAATCTTGCTCTCGGTTTCGTCACGGCCACGTCGCTGGCAAACCTGTTTTTCTGCCTGATTGGCGTGCTGCTCGGCACGCTGATTGGCGTGCTGCCGGGCATCGGCGCAACCGCAACCATCGCCATGCTGTTGCCGATCACCTTTCAGCTTGAGCCCGTCTCATCGCTCATCATGCTCGCAGGCATCTATTACGGCGCGCAATATGGCGGCTCCACCACGGCGATCCTCATCAACATGCCGGGGGAATCCTCATCCGCCGTTACCGCCATTGACGGCTACCAGATGGCGCGCAAGGGCAAGGCGGGTGCCGCACTTGCGATTGCCGCCATCGGCTCGTTTTTCGCCGGCACGGTTTCCACCTTTCTCGTGGCAGTCTTTGCACCGCCTTTGACGGCGATTGCGCTGGAATTCGGCGCGGCGGAATATTTCTCGCTGATGGTCGTCGGCCTTGTCTCATCCATCGCGCTTGCCCATGGTTCCATCGTCAAGGCGCTGGCCATGGTCGTGCTTGGCCTGCTGCTTGGTCTGGTCGGTACGGATATCTACAGCGGCGCGCCGCGCTTCACTCTCGGCATCCGTGAATATGCCGATGGGCTGAATTTCGTTGCGGTGGCGGTGGGTGTATTCGGTATCGCCGAAATCCTGCGCAATCTCGAAAACGAGCGCACGCGCTCGGTGCTGATCGCCAAGGTCAGCAGCCTGATGCCGTCGAAGGAAGACTTCAAGGCCATGGTTGGCCCGGTGCTGCGCGGTACGGTCATCGGTTCGGCACTCGGCATCCTGCCGGGCGGCGGTGCAATTCTCGCTGCCTTCGCATCCTACACCGTCGAAAAACGCGTCTCCAAGCATCCTGAGGAGTTTGGACACGGTGCGGTCGCCGGTGTTGCCGGTCCGGAATCCGCCAATAATGCCGGTGCCCAGACCTCGTTCATCCCGCTTCTGACGCTCGGCATTCCCGCAAACCCGGTGATGGCGCTGATGATCGGTGCGATGATCATTCAGGGCATCGTGCCCGGCCCGAACGTTGCGACCGAGCAGCCGGCGCTGTTCTGGGGCATCATCGCCTCGATGTGGATTGGCAATCTGATGCTCGTCATCCTCAACCTGCCCCTGATCGGGCTTTGGGTGAAGCTGCTGACGGTGCCTTATTACGTGCTTTTCCCCATCATCATGGCCTTCTGCGCCATCGGGGTTTACAGCGTCAATTCCAACGTCTTCGATCTCTACGCCGTCGCCTTCTTCGGCTTCATTGGTTATGTGCTCGTGAAGCTGCGCTGCGAGCCGGCGCCGCTGCTGCTGGGCTTCGTGCTTGGGCCGCTGCTGGAGGAAAACCTGCGACGCGCCATGATCCTGTCACGTGGCGATCCGACGACCTTCGTCACCCGACCGATCAGCGCTACCCTGCTGTTTATTGCTCTGGCCGTGCTGATCATCGTCTTCCTGCCCAGCGTGAAGAAAAAGCGCGAAGAGGTTTTCGTAGAAGAAGACTGAGCAGGTCTCGAAATATTCGGAACGCCGGTGATGGAAATCTCGCCGGCGTTTCTGCGTTGATGGGATCGCTGTGAGGAATCCGGTTCACCGAAGCGGCATATGGTTGACTTGAAGCTTTTTAGGGCCAAGGAAGGGCGGGAAAGAGAGGTCGATATGACGTCGGAAACCGAAAAACGGATCATTGCGCTTGAGGAAACGATCGCGCATCAGGCCAAGACTATAGAGGAACTGTCCGACCAGCTGACGGAACAGTGGAAGGTGGTGGAACAGACCCGCGCCAAGCTCGACCGGTTGACGGAAAGGTTCCTGAGCCTCGAGGAGCAGTCGCTGGACGCACCCGCAATCACCCGGCCGCCGCATTATTGATTGAGGGAGACCCGATGAGGAGCGATACAGCCGCACTTGCCGCCGAAATTGTGGATTTCTGGAAGAAGGCAGGACCGGACAAGTGGTTCGACAAGGACGCCGCCTTCGACGATCACTTTCATGACCGTTTCCGCGATGCCCATTTTGCTGCTGCAAGGCGCGAATTGGATGGCTGGCTGGACGGTGCGGAAAGCAGCCTCGCGCTGATGCTTCTGCTGGATCAGTTCCCGCGTAACTGCTTTCGCGAGACAGCGCATATGTATGCGACCGATCCGCTGGCACGCATGTTCGCCAGCGAGGCCATCCGTCGCGGCCACGATCAGGCGGTGACCGAGGATTTGCGGGTCTTTTTCTATCTGCCCTTTTCCCATTCGGAAAGCATCGAGGATCAGGAGCGTGCCTGCACGCTCAACCGGCCGCTTGGCGGGCTTTATCTCCACCATGCCGAAGAGCATCACGATATCGTCGCGCGTTTTGGCCGCTTTCCGCATCGCAACGACATATTGCTGCGGGAAACGACGCCGGAGGAACGGCAATATCTTGATGCGGGCGGTTTTACTGGCTGATTTCAACGAAAAACGCCGCCAGTCCCGAAAGACGGCGGCGCTTTTTTTGGTGGGTAACGGCCGCAGATCAGCCGTCGAAGAATTCCTTCATCCGGGCAAAGAAGCCGGTCGATTCCGGATTATTCTCCTGGGACGAGAGTTGCTCGAACTCCTGCAACAGCTCGCGCTGGCGCTTGCTGAGCTTCTGCGGTGTCTCGATCTGGATCTGGATGTAGAGATCGCCAGTCTGCGCCGAACGCAGCACCGGCATGCCCTTGCCCTTCAGGCGGAACTGCTTGCCTGGCTGGGTGCCTTCCGGAACCGTCACGCGAGACTTCGTGCCGTCGAGCGTCGTCACATCGAAGGTGCCGCCAAGAGCGGCCGTCGTCATGGAGATCGGCACGGTGCAATAGAGATCGGCACCGTCGCGCTGGAAGAACTCATGCGGACGCACGGACAGGAAGATGTAGAGATCGCCCGCCGGGCCTCCACGCATGCCGGCTTCGCCTTCGCCCTGCAGGCGAATGCGGGTGCCATCCTCGATACCCGAGGGAATGTTGACCGAAAGCGAACGCTCTTCCGTCACGCGGCCCTGGCCGTGGCACTTGCTGCACGGATCGGAAATCGTCTGTCCACGCCCGTGGCAGGTGGGGCAGGTGCGTTCTACCGAGAAGAAGCCCTGGGCTGCGCGCACGCGGCCGGAACCCTGACAGGTGCCGCAGGTTTTGGGTTGCGTGCCGGGTTTTGCGCCGGAACCGGAACAGACATCGCAGGTTATCGAGGTTGGAACCCTGATCTGCGCCGTCTTGCCGGCAAAGGCTTCTTCCAGCGTGATTTCCATGTTGTAGCGAAGGTCGGCGCCGCGCTCGCGACCGCCGGAAGAGCGGCGTGCGCGTCCGCCGCCCATCATCTCGCCGAAGATGTCTTCGAAGATATCCGAGAAGCCGCCATTGGCGAAACCGCCGCCGCCCATACCACCGCCGCCCATGCCGCCATTTTCAAAGGCGGCGTGGCCAAAACGGTCATAGGCCGCGCGTTTTTGCGGGTCCTTCAGCGTTTCATAGGCTTCGTTGATTTCCTTGAACTTCCGTTCGGAATCAGCATCATCCGGGTTCTTGTCCGGATGGTATTTCATCGCGAGTTTGCGGAAGGCGCTTTTCAGCTCTTTTTCGTCCGCGGTCTTGCTGACGCCGAGTGTTTCGTAAAAGTCTGCTTTCGCCATTAAGATAACAAGCCTCGCAAATGGATTTCCGGCTGCACTTCGGCAGCCGGATGTCTTGCATGTATCGACAGGAGACGGGAAGCCACGCTATTACGCGGACTTCTTGTCGTCCTTGATTTCCTCATAGTCGGCGTCGACGACGTCGTCCTTGCCGCCTTCTCCGTTAGCGCCGGCTTCAGCCTGCTGTGCTTCGTAGATGGCCTGACCGAGCTTCATGGAAACTTCCATGAGGGTCTGGGTCTTTGCCTGAATGTCGTCGGCATCCGGTTCGGAAGCCTCAACGGCCGTCTTCAGGCTGGCAATGGCGTCTTCGATAGCCTTGCGGTCGGTTTCGGAAACCTTATCGCCATATTCCTTAACCGATTTCTCGGTGGAGTGAACGAGGCTTTCGGCTTGGTTCTTGGCTTCGACACCCGCACGACGCTTCTTGTCGGCTTCGGCATTGGCTTCAGCGTCCTTGACCATCTTCTCGATGTCGGCGTCGGAAAGACCACCGGAAGCCTGGATACGGATCTGCTGTTCCTTGCCGGTGCCCTTGTCTTTCGCCGAAACCTGCACGATGCCGTTGGCGTCAATATCGAAGGTAACTTCGATCTGCGGAACGCCGCGGGGTGCCGGCGGCAGGCCGACGAGGTCGAACTGGCCGAGCAGCTTGTTATCCTGTGCCATTTCGCGCTCGCCCTGCGAGACGCGGATCGTCACGGCCGACTGGCTGTCTTCGGCGGTCGAGAAGGTCTGGCTCTTCTTCGTCGGGATCGTCGTGTTGCGATCGATCAGACGGGTGAAGACGCCACCCAGCGTTTCGATGCCGAGCGACAGTGGGGTCACGTCGAGAAGCAGAACGTCCTTGACGTCGCCCTGCAGAACGCCGGCCTGAATGGCGGCACCCATGGCAACCACTTCATCAGGATTCACGCCCTTGTGCGGCTCCTTGCCGAACAGCTGCTTGACGACTTCCTGTACCTTCGGCATGCGGCTCATGCCACCAACGAGAACGACTTCATCGATCTCGGCAGCGGTAACGCCGGCATCCTTGAGGGCAGCCTTGCAAGGGGCGACGGTGCGCTGCACCAGATCGTCCACCAGGCTTTCGAACTTGGCGCGGGTCAGCTTCAGCGTCAGGTGCTTCGGACCGGAAGCATCAGCCGTGATGAACGGCAGGTTGATTTCGGTCTGCTGCGAGGACGAAAGTTCGATCTTGGCCTTTTCGGCAGCTTCCTTGAGGCGCTGCAGAGCGAGCTTGTCGTTCTTCAGGTCGATGCCCTGATCCTTCTTGAACTCGCCGGCCAGATATTCGACCAGACGCATGTCGAAGTCTTCACCGCCGAGGAAGGTATCGCCGTTGGTGGACTTCACTTCGAAAACGCCGTCGCCGATTTCCAGAACGGAAATATCGAAGGTGCCGCCGCCAAGGTCGTAAACGGCGATGGTCTTGCCGTCTTTCTTGTCGAGGCCATAAGCGAGGGCTGCTGCGGTCGGCTCGTTGATGATGCGCAGGACGTCCAGACCGGCGATGCGGCCGGCATCCTTGGTTGCCTGGCGCTGGGCGTCGTTAAAGTATGCCGGAACGGTGATGACGGCCTTCTCGACCTTTTCGCCGAGATAGGATTCAGCCGTTTCCTTCATCTTCTGAAGGATCATCGCGGAAATCTGCGAAGGGGAATAGTTCTTGTCCTGAGCCTTCACCCATGCGTCGCCATTGTCGCCCTTGACGATTTCAAAGGGAACGAGAGCCTTGTCCTTTTCGACGGTCGGGTCTTCATAACGGCGACCGATGAGGCGCTTGACCGCAAACAGGGTGTTGGTCGGGTTGGTGACCGCCTGGCGCTTGGCCGGCTGGCCGACAAGGCGTTCGCCATCGTCGGAAAATGCCACCATGGATGGCGTAGTGCGCGCGCCTTCCGCGTTTTCAATAACTTTCGTGTCCTTGCCGTCCATCACTGCAACGCAGGAATTGGTTGTGCCAAGGTCGATACCGATTACTTTTGCCATGCTCTTCTCTCCTTGAAGCGAGCTGTCGGAACCCCGTGAGGCATTCCATGGACAACTCCTTGACTTGGATTTGCAGTATTCGCTGCTGTTATGCGGCGTATATAAGGAGCGATTTTTCCTGCTGCAAGGCGCAAGAGAGGGTGAAGCGCTGCAAAAAAGCGGATGAAACCCCTGTCTGTGCAGAAGCATAGCCATCAAGGCATGCAGAAGGACAAAAACGTGACTTTGACTGCCACGGTCATGGCGATGCGGAGGCGCGTTTATAAAGTCATTGAGGTGAGGTGAAATGGCGGACAGGGTGGGATTCGAACCCACGGTACGCTTTCACGCACACACGCGTTCCAGGCGTGCGCCTTAAACCACTCGGCCACCTGTCCTTTTTTCAAATCTGCATGTTTTGAGGAATGCAAATCACTGGAACGGCGCGATATATACCGATGAATTCGCTGGGATCAACACGAATCTGACAGTTTTTTGAATTGTCGGCAATTTCCTGCCTTCCGATGCGATTGCAAACCGGTTTTCCCGCCTTTATCGATGCAATATATCTTTCAAAACATGGCTGTCGAAACGACGGGCCGCAACCGAGGTATCCTGATGAAAGCTTTTTTGCGGTTTTTGAGCTTTCTTCTTCTCATTGCAGCTGTTTTTCTTGGCGTACTCGATTCGATCCGCTCGGTTTCCACATCCTCGGTCAATATCACCGGCATCCTGTCCGTCTGGAACTATCTTCTTCCTGCCTCGCGCACCATGGTGGAAACGGCCTTGGCTCACTATATTCACCCTGAAGCGTGGCGCTTCATTGAAAATGCCCTGTCGGGACTGCCGGCATTTGCTTTTTTCCTCGCGCTATCCCTGCTTTGCTGGATGGCCGGTTACAGGAAGCGCAAAGTGATGAGGCGTTCGTCAGTCTGAATTTATCAACTGACAGCGCGCGCGCCCCGCAGATGTGAACCCTGAGAAGCGGCATAATCGGCCGCACGGAGGACCGAATGTTCCTGTTCGATACGCTTTCAAAAAAGACGACGATGCCGACCGAAGAGACGGCTTTGCCCGGCCGTGAAGAGGCGCTTGCCGTGCCCGAGACCCATTTCGTCAATGGTCGGCCCTTGAAGGGGCCTTATCCCGATGGTTTGGAAATCATCTATCTGGGTATGGGTTGCTTCTGGGGTGCGGAGCGCCTGTTCTGGCAGACGCCGGGTGTGTGGGTGACGGCGGTGGGTTACGCCGGCGGTTTTACCCGCAATCCCACCTATCAGGAGACGACGACGGGCCAGACGGGCCACGCCGAAGTGGTCAAGGTCGTCTACGATCCGACCGTCATCTCGCTGTCAGGGCTGCTCAAGATATTCTTCGAGGAGCATGATCCGACGCAAGGGATGCGGCAGGGAAACGATGTCGGCACGACCTATCGTTCCGCCATCTATGCCAATACCGAAGGCCAGTTGCAGCAGGCGCAGAAGGCGCGCGACACTTTTCAGCAGGCTTTGGACGAGGCGGGGCATGGCCGCGCCATCACCACCGAAATTGGACCGCTTGAAACATTTTATTACGCGGAAGACTATCACCAGCAATATCTTGCCAAGAATCCGGGCGGCTACTGCGGCCTCAGGGGAACCGGCGTAAGCTGCAATATCGACTAGATTTTTTGCACGTTGCCCAGGTGGAAAGACCAAAAAAACGCCAGAATAAAGTTTTTCCACCGGGTCAAAAAAACCGGATGAATTTTTCATTGAGCCATGCAAGGATATGAGCCAAGCACAGCCGGGATAACGGCTGGCGGTTCCGCAGACATTCCCGGTCAACGGGTTTGCGGGAGGACCCTTAAAATATCAATTGCAACAACAGGGCTGCACAATGAAAAAATCCCTTCTGACGCTTTTTGCGCTCGCCGCCATGTCGGCTTCCGCGCTTGCTGCCGATATCAAGCCGGCATTGGTTTATGGTACGGGCGGCAAGTTCGACAAGTCGTTCAACGAAGCCGCCGCGGCTGGCGCTGAAAAGTTCAAGGCAGAAACGGGCATCGAGTTCCGCGATTTTGAACCGACCAGCGATACGCAGGGTGAGCAGGCTATCCGCAACTTCGCCAGCAAGGGCTTTAACCCGGTTGTTGCCGTGTCCTTCGCCTGGACGTCGGCCATGGAAAAGGTTGCAGCCGAATTCCCTGACACCAAGTTCGTCATCGTCGATTCCGTCGTCGAGCTGCCGAATGTCCGCTCGGTCGTCTACAAGGAGCACGAAGGCTCTTATCTCGTCGGTCTTCTGGCAGGCATGGCCTCCAAGACCGGTAAGGTCGGCTTCATCGGCGGCATGGATATTCCGCTGATCCGTAAATTCGCCTGTGGTTATGCGCAGGGCGCCAAGGCTGCCAACGACAAGATCGAAGTCTTCCAGAACATGACCGGCACCACGGGTGCGGCCTGGAACGATCCGGTGCGCGGTGGCGAACTGACCAAGAACCAGATCGACCAGGGCGCTGACGTGATCTACGCGGCAGCCGGTGCGACCGGTATCGGCGTGTTGCAGACCGCTGCCGACAACAAGAAATTCTCGATCGGCGTCGATTCCAACCAGAACCACCTGCACCCCGGCTCGGTTCTGACCTCGATGGTCAAGCGCGTCGATCTGGCCGTCTACAACGCCTACAAGGATGCCAAGGACGACAAGTTCACCCCCGGCATCGTTGCTCTCGGCGTCAAGGAAGACGGCGTTGCCTATGCTCTCGACGACAACAACAAGGCCCTGATCACGCCGGAAATGACCGCCGCCGTGGACAAGGCGAAGGCCGACATCATTGCCGGCACCATCAAGGTTCATGACTATATGGCGGACAATTCCTGCCCGAAATGATATGATATTTGTCTGGGGCGCATGGTGATTTTTCACCTTGCGCCCTTTTCATATCCAGCCTTCGGAGAGGTTTCGGTTTGAGTATGGACCCAGCAATCGAACTCGTGGGCATCGATAAAAAATTCGGTGCCGTTCACGCCAATAAGAATATCAACCTGACCGTTGCCAAGGGTACGATCCACGGCATCATCGGGGAAAACGGTGCCGGAAAATCGACCCTGATGTCGATCCTCTACGGTTTTTACCAGGCTGATGCCGGTGAAATCCGGGTAAACGGCGCGCCGGTATCGATCCGCGACAGCCAGGCTGCGATCAGTGCTGGCATCGGCATGGTCCATCAGCATTTCATGCTGGTGGAAAATTTCACCGTGCTGGAAAACGTCATGCTGGGCGCGGAAGGCGGCGCATCGCTTGCCAAGGGCAGGGCGGCTGCGCGCAAGGAGTTGAAGCGCCTTGAAGACGACTACGGGCTGGAAGTCGATCCGGATGCTGTGATCGAGGAACTGCCGGTCGGCCTGCAACAGCGCGTCGAAATCCTGAAAGCCATGTATCGTGGCGCCGAAATCCTGATCCTCGACGAGCCGACCGGCGTTCTCACGCCTGCGGAAGCCGATCATCTTTTCAAGATCCTCGGTGTCCTGCGTGAGCAGGGCAAAACCGTCATCCTCATCACCCACAAGCTGCGCGAGATCATGGCGATCACGGATTCCGTCTCCGTCATGCGCCGCGGCGAAATGGTGGCGACCCGCAAAACCTCCGAAACCAGCGTTGAGGAACTGGCCGAACTGATGGTCGGCCGTCGCGTGCTGCTGCGGGTGGAAAAAGGCGAGACGACGCCGGGCGAGGTTCTCCTTTCCATCCGTAATCTGACCGTCAAGGACAGCCGCGGCGTCACCATGGTTGACGATGTCTCGCTGGATGTCCGCGCCGGCGAAATCGTCGGCATCGCCGGTGTGGCCGGCAATGGCCAGTCCGAACTTCTCGAAGCGATCGCGGGCATCCGCAAGCCTTACTCGGGAGAGATATGGGTGGCCGGGCAGAAGGTTGACCGACCCGATCCGTCCATTCTGCGCGAACTCGGTCTCGCACATATTCCGGAAGACCGGCACCATATGGGGCTGGTGCTGAAATTCGAGGAATATGAAAATTCCATCCTCGGCTATCACCATGACGAGCGATACGGCAAAGGCCCTTTCCTCAACCCCGAGGCCATCCGCAAGGATGCGGTCGAAAAGATCGAGAAATACGATATCCGCCCGCCGAGCCCGCAGCTGAAGACCGCCAATTTTTCCGGCGGCAACCAGCAGAAGATCGTCGTTGCCCGCGAAATCGAGCGTGACCCCAAGATGCTGATCATCGGCCAGCCGACCCGCGGTGTGGATATCGGCGCCATCGAATTCATCCATCGCCGCATCATCGAAATGCGCGATGCCGGCAAGGCGATCTTGCTGGTTTCGGTCGAACTCGATGAAATCCGTTCCCTTTCGGACCGGATCATGGTCATGTTCGCCGGGCGTGTCGTTGGAGAAAAAACGGCGGAAGCCGAAGAACAGACGCTGGGCCTGATGATGGCCGGCATCGCCGCATGAGGCATGAATGAGCACCGCTTCCGTACCCCTGCCAAACTGGATCACCTACGGCCTCCTGCCGTTTTTAAATGTAGTTACCGCATTTCTGATTTCCGGCCTCGTCGTCTGGTCGATCGGTGAAAATCCGCTCGCGGCGCTTCGCCTGCTCATCGAAGGTGCGCTAGGTCGTGGCGATGCCATCGGCTTCACGCTGTTTTATACGACGAGTTTCATCTTCACCGGCCTCTCTGTGGCGGTCGCCTTCCATGCCGGTCTGTTCAACATCGGTTCTGAAGGCCAGGCCTATATTGGCGGACTGGGCGCGGCGCTGGTGGCGCTGGCGCTCGACTGTTATGTGCCGTGGTATGTGACGATGCCCTTCGCCATCATCGGCGCTGCGGTTTTCGGCGCGGCCTGGGCGTTTATTCCGGCATGGCTGCAGGCAAAACGCGGTAGCCACGTCGTCATAACCACCATCATGTTCAACTTCATCGCTGCGGCGTTGATGGTCTATCTGCTGGTGAACGTGCTGATCGTGCCGGGCAAGATGGCGCCGGAAACGCGCACCTTTCTGCCAGGTGGGCAATTGCCGAAGCTCGACTGGCTGATGGCGCTGTTCGGCCTGAAGCTCGGGCCGGCGCCGTTCAACGTCTCCTTCATCATCGCACTGGTCATGTGTTTTCTCGTCTGGGTGCTGATCTGGCGCACCAAGCTCGGTTATGAGATGCGCACGCTCGGCGTCAGCCCCTCGGCCGCCGTCTATGCCGGCATTCCCTATGCGCGCACCGTCATCATTGCCATGCTCATTTCCGGCGGTCTGGCAGGTATGATGGCGCTGAACCCGGTCATGGGCGCGTCCGCCCGTTTGCAGGTGGAATTTGTCGGCGGTGCGGGTTTCGTCGGCATCGCCGTGTCGCTGATGGGGCGAAGCCACCCGCTCGGCATCCTGTTTTCGGCGCTGCTGTTTGGCATTCTCTATCAGGGTGGTGCAGACCTCTCTTTCGAGATGCCGAATATTACCCGTGAGATGATCGTCGTCATCCAGGGTCTGGTTATCCTGTTTGCCGGCGCGCTCGAATACATGTACCGGCCGGCGATCGTCCGCATCTACCAGCGCTTGGCAAAGGGGTGAGCTGATATGGATTTCTTCGATATGCTGGTCAGCATTCTCGGCTCGACCATCCGTCTCACCATCCCGCTTCTGTTTACGGCGCTTGCCGGGCTGTTTTCCGAACGCGCGGGCGTGTTCGATATCGGCCTTGAAGGCAAGATGCTGGCGGCAGCCTTTGCTTCGGCGTGTGTCGCCTATCTCACCGCAAATCCCTGGGCAGGCCTGCTTGCGGGCATCGCCGTCTCCATCCTGTTTTCGCTGATCCACGGCTTTGCCGTCATCACAAATCGCGGCAACCAGATCGTTTCGGGCGTGGCGCTCAACTTCATTGCCGCCGGTCTGACGGTGGTTCTGGGGCAGGCGTGGTTCGGGCAGGGCGGGCGCACGCCGCAATTGCCGGGCGAAGGCCGTTTCGCACCGATCATCCTGCCTGGTGCGGATGCGATGCGCGAAGTGCCTTTCATCGGCCCGCTCTACGCCAATGTCATTTCCGGCAACAATATCCTGACCTATCTCGCCTTTCTGGCGGTGCCGCTTTCCTGGTGGGTGCTTTACCGCACCCGTTTCGGCCTTCGCCTGCGCGCGGTGGGTGAAAATCCGGGCGCGGTCGATACGGCGGGCATTTCGGTGACATGGATGCGTTACCGCGCCGTCATCGTTGCCGGCTTCCTCTGCGGTTTTTCGGGCGCCTATCTCGCCGTCGCGCAATCGGCGGCCTTCATCGCCAACATGTCGGCCGGTAAGGGCTATATCGCACTCGCCGCGCTGATCTTCGCGAAATGGAAGCCGGTGCCGGTCATGTTCGCATGCCTGCTCTTCGGTTTCCTGGATGCTTTCGCCAACTTCATGCAGGGCAAATCCGTGCCGGGTATCGGTGAAGTGCCGGTGCAGATTTTCCAGGCCATGCCCTATATTCTGACCTGCATCCTGCTTGCCGGTTTCATCGGCGTCGCCAAGCCCCCCAAGGCCGGTGGCGTTGCCTATGCGAAGGAGCGTTAAATCCATGTCCCGTGAACCAATGTCCCATCAGTTGTTCGAGGCAGCGGTGGAGGCCATGGCCTTTGCCCATGCGCCCTATTCGAAATTCCCTGTCGGTGCGGCAATCCGCGCTGAAGACGGTAAGATCTACAAGGGCGCCAATATCGAGAACCTCTCCTTCCCTCAAGGCTGGTGCGCCGAGCCTTCGGCCATCAGCGCCATGATCATGGGTGGAGCAAAGAAGATAAGCGAGATCGCCGTCATCGCGGAAAAGCTTGCTCTTTGCCCGCCCTGCGGCGGCTGCCGGCAGAAGATCGCCGAATTCGCCTCGCCAGACACCAAGGTCTATCTCTGTGACGAAACCGGTGTTCAGAAAGTCATGACCATGGATGAACTTTTGCCCTTCAGCTTCAAGACCGAGCTGCCCTGATGCCGGATACGCTGATCGATATTCTGGTGGAGCGTCTGAATGGCCTGATGCCGCGCATCGCCATCGTGCTGGGCTCAGGCCTGGGGTCGCTGGTGGACGAGGTCAGCGATGCGATCCGCGTGCCCTATGCCGAACTTCCCGGTTTCCCTGCAAGCGGCGTTTCTGGCCATGCGGGCGAGTTGGTGGCCGGATATCTCGGTGGCGAGCCGGTGATGATGCTGTCCGGCCGGGTGCACTATTACGAAAAAGGCGATCCGGCCGCCATGCGCGCGGTCATTGAGGCGCTCGCCGGTCTTGGCGTGCAGTCGCTCATCCTCACCAATTCTGCAGGCTCGGTCAGGCAGGACATACCGCCCGGCTCGGTCATGCAGATCACCGATCATATCAATTATTCCGGCATGAACCCGCTGATTGGCGAAGAGAGCGACAACCGCTTCGTCGGCATGACCACGGCTTATGATCCAGACCTGATGCTCGCCATGCGTAATGCCGCGATCCGCGCGACGGTGCCCTTGTTCGGCGGCGTCTATATGTGGTTTTCCGGCCCGAGCTTCGAAACGCCGGCGGAAATCCGCATGGCGCGGCTGCTGGGTGCGGATGCCGTCGGCATGTCCACCGTGCCGGAAGTCATCCTCGCCCGCTTTTTCGGGATGCGCGTTGCCGCCGCATCGGTTATTACCAATTACGGTGCCGGCATGACTGGCGCTGAACTGAGCCATGAGGAAACCAAGGACATGGCCCCGGTGGGCGGCAAGAGGCTTGCCGCCATCTTGAAAGAAATGATCGCAGGAGGAGCGTGACCATGGAACTCCAGCGTCCGCGCGAAGCGGCTGCCCTGACACTATCCTTGCTGGACCTGACCAACCTCAAGGAAGACTGCACGCCCGAGCAGATTGCTGCTTTGTGCCAGAGGGCTCATACCGAATACGGCAATACCGCCGCGATCTGCATCTGGCCGCGTTTCGTCGCCCAGGCGCGTGCCGCTTTCGGAAAAGACCATGCGATCCGTATCGCCACGGTCGTCAATTTTCCGTCGGGCGATCTGGATGTTGCGACCGTGGTGGCGGAGACCGAGGCGGCTATCCGCGACGGTGCCGACGAAATCGATCTGGTCATCCCCTATCGTAAGTTCATAGCAGGCGATGAAACGGCTGTTTCCGAGATGGTGGCTGCCGTACGCAAGGTCTGCGTCGCACCCGTTCTTCTCAAGGTCATTCTCGAAACCGGCGAGCTGAAGGACAAGGCTCTCATTCGTCGTGCTTCCGAACTCGCCATTGCCGAAGGGGCCGATTTCATCAAGACCTCAACAGGCAAGGTCGCCATCAACGCCACGCTGGAAGCCGCCGATATCATGTTGCAGGCGATCCGCGACAGCAGGCAGAAGGTGGGCTTCAAGCCTGCCGGCGGTGTCGGCACGGTGGAAGACGCCACGCTTTATCTGCGGCTGGCGGAAACAATCATGGCGCCCGACTGGGCCATGCCGTCCACGTTCCGCTTCGGCGCTTCCGGCGTTCTCGATGATGTCCTGAACGTGCTGGCCGGTGGCGAACCGGCCAAGGCCGCCAGCGGGTATTGAGCTTGATCCCGCAGGAAATCATCCGCCGCAAACGTGATGGCCTGTCTCTTGCGCCGCAGGAGATTGCCGCTTTTATCGAGGCGCTGTCCAAGGACGGCATATCGGAAGGCCAGGCCGCTGCTTTTGCCATGGCGGTGTTTTTCCGGGGTATGAACCGCGACGAGATGGTGGCGCTGACACTCGCCATGCGCGACAGCGGTGATGTCCTGTCCTGGAACGATATTGGCAGGCCGGTGGCGGACAAGCACTCGACCGGCGGCGTCGGCGACAATGTCTCCCTGATGCTTGCCCCGATCGTTGCCGCCTGCGGTTTTGGGGTGCCGATGATTTCCGGCAGGGGTCTTGGCCATACCGGCGGCACGCTCGACAAGCTGGAAGCGATCCCCGGTTACGATGTGATGCCGGACGAAGCCCTGTTCCGCCGGACGGTCAAGACGGTCGGCTGTGCCATCATCGGCCAGACGGGCGATCTCGCCCCCGCAGACAAGCGCCTCTATGCTATCAGGGACGTGACTGCGACGGTGGATTCCATCCCGTTGATCACCGCCTCCATTCTGTCTAAGAAGCTTGCGGCCGGACTTCAGACGCTGGTTCTGGATGTGAAGGTCGGCAACGGCGCTTTCATGCAGAGTGTGGAGGATGCCCGTAATCTCGCCGTCGCGCTGGTCGATGTGGCAAATGGCGCAGGCTTGCCGACGACGGCTCTTATAACCGACATGAACCAGCCGCTTGGCGATGCCGCAGGCAATGCGGTCGAAATCGTCAATTGCCTGGACTTTCTGGCTGGCCGCAAGGCGGGAACACGTCTCGAAAAGGTGGTTCTTGCCTTTGCTGCGGAAATGCTGGTGCAAGCGGGCAGCGCGGCCACTCTGGATGAAGGCGAGGTGCTGGCTGAGGCCGCCCTTTCCTCCGGGCGTGCCATGGAAGTCTTTGCGAAAATGGTCGCAGCACTTGGCGGGCCTGCGGACTTTGTCGATCATCCATCGCGTTACCTGCCATCGGCGCCGGTTATTCTCCCGGTTTCGGCTGAGCGCAGCGGCTGGCTGGCATCCTGTGCGACGCGCGATCTCGGCATGGTCGTTGTCGAGCTTGGCGGCGGCAGAAGAATGCCGTCAGACAAGATTGACCCTTCGGTCGGGATCTCCGATATCCTGCCGCTCGGCACAAAAGTGGAAAAAGGCGAACCAATCGCCTGCGTCCATGCGGCCTCTAAGCAAGAAGCGGAACTTGCCGTCAAAAGGATTACGGCCTGCTATGGGGTTGCTGACACTGCGATGGAAACCAGCACTGTGGTCCTCGAGCGAATTACCTGACCAGCCTCATTTCGCCACCCGATACCTTGAATGACGATAGTTGTTTCAGGAAGCTCATGCCAACAAGCATGTTGCTCAACGCATTATCTTTCAGCACCATGGCGTCAACATTCTGAACGCGGATCGTGCCGATTTCCACCCGGTCGAGCTTTAGATAGGCCGCCATGGTCTGGCCGTTGGCGGTTGAGATCGGATATTTGAAATCGAGGCTGTTGACGCCGAAACCGAGCCGCCGGGCGATCGTCTCATTGATGGCAACCATGGAGGCGCCGGTATCGACAAGCCCGTCGAAAGATTTACCGTTGATACGGAAGGCGGCGTTGAAGTGGCCGCGTGCGTCCGCTTTCAGATTGACGCCACCAAGCGAAACGGGCTCCGGTTTGACGGCTTCCGATTTGACTTCGGCTTTTTCCACCTTGGCTTCCGGGCGCGGCTGAAATTTTTCCACCAGCGCCGGAATCTGCGTGGCGCTGACCGAAAGACCGATAAGCAGAAAAATCGTACGCGCCAGCAAGTCGTCGCTCCTGAGAAGGCAGGGTTATCCCTATGCAGAATAGACGCAAAACGTGCTGAAATCTTAAAAGAAAAAGCCATTCGCCGCTTGTTGGTCGGCGAATGGCTCAAACGGTTAAGCGATGATGAACGGTGTTATTTCGTGCCGTACATGCGGTCGCCCGCATCGCCGAGGCCGGGAACGATATAACCCTTTTCATTCAGCTGCTTGTCGATTGCGGCAGTATAGATCGGCACATCGGGATGCGCTTCACGGAAATTCTTGATGCCTTCGGGTGCAGCCAGCAGACACAGGAAGCGGATGTTCTTCGCGCCCCGCTCTTTCAGCTTTTCAACCGCAGCGATGGAGGAATTGCCGGTCGCCAGCATTGGATCGACGACGATGATAAGGCGGGCATCGAGGCTTTCGGGAGCCTTGAAGTAATATTCGACCGCCTCCAGCGTATCGTGATCGCGATACACACCGATATGCGCAACACGCGCCGAAGGCACGAGTTCGAGCATGCCTTCCAGAAGGCCGTTGCCGGCACGCAGGATGGAGGCGAAAACCAGCTTCTTGCCCTCCAGCACCGGAGCCTCGATGGTTTCGAGCGGCGTATCGATGGTTTCCATCGTCATTTCAAGGTCGCGCGTCACTTCATAGCAGAGCAGCGTCGAGATTTCCCTGAGCAGGCGGCGGAAGCCGGCTGTCGAGGTTTCCTTCTTGCGCATGATGGTAAGTTTGTGCCGCACCAGCGGATGTTCGATGACTGTGACGCCGTCCATGAAACTGGCCTTCCTTTTTTATCCTGTGCCCCTGTAATTCACCGAAAGCAGGCTTTTCGCAAGCCTTCTTCGCGGTTTTACCCCGCCAACCGATGCCTAGTGGCTATCGAGTTTCGCAAGCAGCCGGGCGCGTGTGACTTCATCCACAAAGGCGCTTTCCAGTGCGGTTCGGGTCATGCAGTTGATCTCGGCATCGCTGAAACCGAAAGCATCCGCAGCCAGCGCATATTCCCGGGCAAGCGAGGTAAAGAAGAATGGCGGATCGTCGGAACTGATGCAGACGCGCACCCCGGCATCGCGCAACGCCCTCAGCGGATGGCTGCCGAAATCGGGATAAACGTTGAGCGCGATATTTGATCCGGGGCAGACCTCAAGCACTGTTCCCGCCTCAACCAGCCAGGCGACGAGAGCGGCGTCTTCGATGGCGCGCACGCCATGGCCGATGCGCGACGGCTTTACGAGGTCGAGCGCATCGACGACGCTTTCCGGTCCGCAGACCTCACCCGCATGGATGGTCAGCCCAAGGCCGGCATCGCGGGCAATGTCGAAGGCGCGTGCATAATCGGCGACGCGGCCCATGCGCTCCTCGCCCGCCATGTTGAAACCGGTCACCAGCGGGTGTTTCGTCCGTGCTGCATATTCAGCCGCCGCAATGACCCGTTCAGGACCGAAATGCCGCTCGCCGGTCACGATGATGCGGGTTTCGATACCGGTCTTTTCTTTCGCGATCCGGATGCCCTCGGCGATACCGGAGAGATAGGCGTCAGCGCCGAGCCCGATGCGGTCGCCATGATCGGGCGAGATGATGAGCTCGCTATAGATCGTATTGGCCTCGGCAAGTTCGGTCAGATAGGTTTGCGTCAGAACCGCATAGTCCTCATCGGTCTTGAACACCTGCGCCACCGCATCGTAGCACTGGATGAATTGCGCAAAATCCGACCAGACGTACTGGCCGTCGCGCAGAAAGCTACTGGTGTCTATGCCGTATTTCTCGGCCTGTTTTGCGACGAGGGCAGGGGGTGCCGCACCTTCCAGGTGGCAGTGAATTTCCGCTTTCAGCAAATGCGATGTCAAATGAAGCTCCTGCCGTGCGAACCGGCCTCGATTCCTAGATGGTGGGCGATGCTTTCGCCGATGTCGGCGTAGCTTGAACGAATGCCGACATCGCGGGAGCGGATGCCCGGCCCGAATGCCATGATCGGCACTCTTTCCCGTGTATGGTCCGTGCCCCGCCATGTGGGATCGCAACCATGGTCAGCGGTAAGAATGGCGATGTCGCCCGGCGCCATTTTGCGATGGATTTCCGGAATGCGCGCATCGAAGGCTTCAAGCGCCGCCGCATAACCGGCAACATCGCGTCGATGGCCGTAGAGCATGTCGAAATCGACGAAATTGGTGAAGACAAGATCGCCGTTTTCGGCTTCGTCAATAGCGTGCAGCGTTGCATCCATCAGGGCGCTGTTGCCATTTGCCTTGATGACGCGCGAGACACCCTTGTGGGCATAGATATCGCCGATCTTGCCGATCGCGTGCACTTTCCTGCCAGCCTCCACAAGGCGGTCGAGCAACGTCGGTTCGGGCGGCGGAACGGAGAAATCGCGGCGGTTGCCGGTGCGTTCGAAGGTTGCGACCGTCTCGCCGATGAAGGGACGGGCAATGACACGGCCGATATTCAGCGGATCGAGTAGCTTGCGCACCGTCTCGCAGAGCGTGACGAGCCGCTGCAATCCGAAATGGGCCTCGTGCGCGGCGATCTGGAACACGGAATCGGATGAGGTGTAGCAGATTGGCTTGCCGCTCCTGATATGCTCTTCGCCAAACGTTGCGATGATCTCGGTGCCGGAAGCGTGGCAGTTGCCGAGAATGCCTGGAATATCCGCTTGCGTGCAGATGGCTTCCACCAGTTCGGGAGAAAAGGCGTCGCCTTCTGTCGGGAAGTAGCCCCAGTCGAAGGTGACGGGCGTGCCCGCGATCTCCCAATGGCCTGAGGGCGTATCCTTGCCCTTCGATATTTCGCTGGCAGAGCCATGCAGGCCGAAAATACGCTCCGGCGGCTCCATGCCGGCGGGAATGTCGCCACTTGATTGTCGTGCAATCTCCAGAAGACCAAGCGAAGACATGTTGGGCAGCTTCAGCGGACCCGCCCGAAGGCCCGGCCTGTCGGCAGCACCTGCCGCGCAGAATTCGGCGATATGACCGAGCGTATTGGCGCCGAGGTCGCCATAATGCTCCGCGTCAGGCGCACCGCCGACACCGAAGGAATCCAGAACGAGAAGAAATGCTCTTGCCATAACTCACCGAAACGAAAATGCGCCGACGGGCAATGTCAGGCCGAGCTGTCGTTATAGATCAGCAAAACGTGAAGAAGGAAGTGATTTTATGAACCATCCGGTAAAACCGGCTGTTCAATCCTCTTTCCGTTTCGATTTCGGCGCGTTGAGATTGCGCAGCACGTACCATCCAGCGGCAATTACCATGGCCGCCAGAATGTACCATGTGATGGCGTAGGACAGGTGGTTGTTGGGGAAGGTGAGCATGGTCTTGCCGCCGACCGGTAGGCCACCCGGATTGGGCGTCGCATCGGCATCGACATAAAAGGGCGCCACGCCGGAAAGGCCGGATGCCTGCGATATCTGCCGGATATTGCGGGAGTACCAGCGCCGATTTGCCGGATCGTTGGTTCGAAGGAAAAGCCCGCCGGTTTCTGACGCGCGCATCAGCCCGACGATCTCGACCTGCCCGCTTGGCTCCCCTTCCCGGCGCGAGGATGGATCGCGTTTGTCGGAAGGCACGAAGCCGCGATTGACGATGATATTCGATCCGTCATCGCGTCTCAGCGGCGTCATCACCCAGTAGCCGGGCCCGAGATCGCTGACCGTATAGACCTGGACCTCCTTGTCGTTGAGGAGGGTGCCGGACAGTTTCACGCGGCGATATTCATACTCTGCGGGATCGGCAAGGGCCGGCCATTCGCGGGCTGCCGGTGCATCCACAGGTGCGGCATGGGCGCGAGCTTCGACGCGTTCGATGAGATCGAGCTTCCAGAAGAGGCGTTGAACCTGCCATGTTCCAAGCGCCAGCAGGAAGCCTGTCAGTACAATAGTCAGAAGCAGGACGACGATTGCTGCGGGGCGGACGCGTCGCGTGTGCGGGGCGGTTGTCGACGGATCGGTCATGGTTTCACAGTCCTTGCAAGGCCATGCGGTTTGCTACGGCAACACTGTCGGCTGTCGGCATCCGGGTCTTCCAGCAAATAACCCCATAAATCGCGCCGACGATTCATGGGGTTATGCGCTGCGGGATCGTGTGCTGGCGCAGAAAGCGGCCTGCCGGAAATCCGGCAGGCCGTTGATCTATGGTTGCTCAGGGCAGGTTTTTCACATCCTCGATGTGCAGCGGCATCATGTTCTTGTTCATGTTGTACATGACCCAGAGTGAGCCGGAGAGCGTGATCAGCAGCACCACGACGGTGAAGATCAGCGCCATGAAGGTCCAGCCGCCTTCGGATTTGGTGTCCATGTGCAGGAAGTAGATCATGTGCACGAAGATCTGGATGACGCCGAGACCCATGATCGCGATGACCAGCAGCGTCTTGTTTTCAAGAACGTCGCCCATGACCAGCCAGAACGGGATCGCCGTCAGGATGACCGACAGGACGAAGCCGATCATGTAGCTTTTGAACGTGCCGTGGCTGGCGCCATCATGGTGATGATGGTCGTCGCCATGCGCGTCGTGGTGTGCGTGTGCTTCGGAACTCATCAAAGAACTCCCATGAGATAAACGAAGGAAAAGACGCCGATCCAGATGACGTCAAGGAAGTGCCAGAACATCGACAGGCACATCAGGCGACGCTTGTTTGCGGCGATCAGACCATGTTTTGCGACTTGGAACATCAGTGTGACGAGCCAGATCACGCCGAAGGTGACGTGCAGACCGTGCGTACCAACCAGCGCGAAGAAGGCGGAAAGGAACGCCGAACGCTGTGGACCTGCACCTTCTTCGATCAGGTGATGGAACTCGTAAAGTTCCACGGCGAGGAAGGCGAGACCGAAGAGACCGGTGATGCCGAGCCAGATCAGCGTCGTCTTCACCTTCTGCTTTTCCATTTCCAGCATGGCGAAGCCATAGGTGATGGAAGAGAAAAGCAGGAAAGCGGTGTTGATCGCCACAAGCTTCAGATCGAACAGATCTGCGCCCGAAGGGCCGGCCGCGTAGTTGCGGCCGACAACGGCATAGGTGGCAAACAGCGTTGCGAAGATGAGGCAGTCGCTCATCAGATAGAGCCAGAAGCCCAGCGAGGTGCCGTTCTCCGGATGGTGGTCTTCTTTCAGGTAGAAGACCGGTGTTTCCGCGCCCGCGGCGCTTTGTGCAGGTGTATGAGCCATATTCGTTACGCCTGTTCCGCAAGCAGCTTCGTACGTTCCGCCTCGACTGTCGAAACATCGGAGGCAGGAATGTAGTATTCGCGGTTGTAGTTGAAGGTATGGGCGATCGAGACCGCGATGATGGCGAGCATGGACAGAGCCGCCAGCCACCAGATGTGCCACACCAAGGCAAAGCCAAGAACGACGCTGATGGCACTGATGATTACGCCCGCACCGGTGTTCTTCGGCATATGGATCGGTATGAAGCCTTCCTTGGGACGGTCGTAACCGCGCTTCTTCATATCCGCCCAGGCGTCGACGTCATGCACAACCGGCGTGAAAGCGAAGTTGTAGGCAGGCGGAGGGGACGAGGTCGACCACTCCAGCGTACGCCCATGATAGGGATCGCCGGTCACGTCACGGAGCTGATCGCGCTTCAAGAAGCTGACGATGAGCTGGATGACGAAGGAAGCGATGCCAAGCGCGATCAGGAAGGCGCCGAAGGCTGCGATCAGGAACCAGATCTGTAGCGAATTGTCTTCGAACTGGCTGATACGGCGGGTCACACCCATCAGGCCGAGAATGTAGAGCGGCATGAAGGCGAAGTAGAAGCCGATGAACCAGAACCAGAAGGACAGCTTGCCCCAGAACGGATCGAGGCGGTAGCCGAAGGCCTTCGGGAACCAGTAAACGATACCCGCAAGCACACCGAACACCACGCCACCGATGATGGTGTTGTGGAAGTGGGCGATGAGGAACAGCGAGTTGTGGAGCACGAAGTCCGCCGGCGGAACAGCGAGAAGAACGCCGGTCATGCCGCCGATGACGAAGGTGATCATGAAACCGATCGTCCACAGCATCGGAACGTCGAACTTGATGCGGCCCTTGTACATGGTGAAGAGCCAGTTGAAGATCTTCGCACCGGTCGGGATCGATATGATCATCGTGGTGATGCCGAAGAAAGCGTTGACGCTTGCACCGGAACCCATGGTGAAGAAGTGGTGCAGCCAAACGATGTAGGCGAGGATGGTGATGACACCCGTCGCATAGACCATCGAGGCATAACCGAAAAGACGCTTGTTGGAGAAGGTCGAGACGATTTCCGAGAAGACGCCGAAGGCCGGCAGCACCAGGATGTAAACTTCGGGATGGCCCCAGATCCAGATGAGGTTGACATACATCATCGGGTTGCCGCCGAGATCGTTGGTGAAGAAATTCGTGCCAACGTAACGGTCAAGGGTCAGAAGGGCGAGCGTGCCGGTCAGGATCGGGAAGGATGCCACGATCAGGATGTTCGAACACAGCGACGTCCAGACGAAGATCGGCAGCCGCATCATGGTCATGCCAGGTGCGCGCATCTTGATGATCGTGACGATCAGGTTGATACCAGAGAGCGTCGTGCCCACACCGGCGATCTGCAGACCCCAGATGTAATAATCCACACCCACGCCCGGACTTCCATCAATGCCGGAAAGCGGCGGATAGGCAAGCCAGCCAGTCTGCGCATATTCACCGATGAACAGCGAGATCATGGTGATGACGGCACCGGCCGTGGTCATCCAGAACGAGAAGTTGTTGAGGAAGGGGAACGAAACGTCGCGGGCGCCGATTTGCAGCGGCACGACGAAGTTCATGAGACCGGTGATCATCGGCATGGCCATGAAGAAGATCATGATGACGCCATGGGCCGTGAAAATCTGGTCGTAATGGTGCGGCGGAAGATAGCCTTCCGATCCGCCGGAGGCGATCGCCTGCTGGACGCGCATCATGATGGCATCTGCGAAACCGCGCAGCAGCATGACGAGTGCCAGAATGATGTACATGATACCGATCTTCTTGTGATCGATGCTCGTGAACCATTCATTCCAGAGATAACCCCACAGCCGGAAATAGGTGAGGGCGCCGACGACGGCGATGCCGCCCAGAGCCACTGCCGCGAAGGTCGCGACGAGAATGGGCTCGTGAAGCGGGATGGACTCCCATGTCAGCTTCCCGAACAGGAATGACGTTTGATCGGAATTGACGATCATTTTTAGCCTCTTGCGATTCTAAGACATAAGATCGGCGCAGCCATTGGCCGCGCCGCATAATGCCGGGACTTATCCGTCAGCCAGCGACTTGTTTCGTTTCCGGCAGCGCCGCGGGTTCGAAAGTCTGTCCTTCGATCGCAGCCGGAGTGGATTGGGGTCCGCTGGCGACACCGTAAGGTGAAAGCGGTGTACAGACGACGGAGTTCAGCGCCTTGGCGATATCGATGCCTTCCTTGCCGCCGCCGCCCTTGGCGTCGATATGCATCATGTCACGCATGCAGAGCTTGTTGGGCTCGACACAGCGGTTGAGGATGGCATCGTAAAGCTGCGGATCGACGGAGGCGAAATATTGCACCGGCTCACGTTCCGAGGGCTTGGCAAAGTCGAGATATTCCTGGCGGCCGAAGCCTTTGCCGCCATCCTTGATCTTCGCAACCCACTGATCGAAGCCCTGTTGGCTGAGACCATGGAACTTGAAGCGCATATGCGAGAAGCCAGGGCCGGAGAAGTTGGCCGAGAAGCCGTCATAAACGCCTTCCTTGTTGATGACCGCGTGCAGCTTGGTCTGCATGCCACCCATGGCGTAGATCTGGCCGGCGAGTGCGGGAACGAAGAACGAATTCATCGCGGTCGTGCCGGTGATCTTGAAGTTGATCGGAACATCGACCGGAGCTGCGAATTCATTGACGCTGCCGATGCCGAGCTCGGGGTAGAAGAACAGCCACTTCCAGTCCATGGCCACCACTTCCACCGTAAGCGGCTTGGTCTCGGCGGTAACCTGACGGTTTTCGTCGATACGCTCCAGCGGGCGGTAGGGGTCGAGACGGTGGGTGGAAATCCAGGTCACCGTGCCTAGCATCAGGATGATGGCGACCGGGGCGGACCAGATCACCATTTCAAGGCGCGTCGAGTGATGCCACTCGGGATCGTAGTCCTCGGCCTTCGCCGATTCGCGATACTTCCATGCGAAGAACAGCGTCAGGGCGATAACCGGGACGATGATGAGCAGCATCAGAACCGTGGACGTGATGATGAGGTCGCGCTGCTGGATGGCGACGTCGCCCGAAGGGTTCATCACCACGAGGTTACAGCCGCTAAGCAGCAGCAGTGCGGGGATTGCCAGAAGGGCAGATGTGATTTTCTTGATCATGCGCACGTTCTTTGAACTCGTACAGTTTGGATTATGCCGCGATTAATTGCCGAACATCATTTTTGAAATGAGGTATATTGTCGCGGTGCAGCGAAACCTTCGCGATGCACCATAGGCTTAGCGGAGCCGCGTTTGAAGGCGGAGCGGCTGCATTATCGCATAGGGAGCTTGCGGGGCAAGCCTTTCTTATCAAACTTCAATTGACGTTACGTAGGGTGCGTGTGACAATCCGTCGCATCGTAACGCTAAGGAAGAGGAGCCGGCGCGTTACAGGAAATGGTTCGTCCATGACGCAGGAGGGATATTATGAGTTATACTGATGCTGCTCCATCTTTTGGGCAGGCGCCGGAAGCGAAGGGACATGGGACCGATCCGGTCAAGGTCGATCCGGATCGCATTACAATTGCTGTCATTCTTGCGAGAATGACGGAGTTTTTCGACTTTTTCATCTACGCCATCGCCTCCGCGCTCGTTTTTCCGCATGTCTTCTTTTCCTTCGTCGATCCGCTGACGGCGACGCTTTATTCCTTTGCGGTCTTCTCGCTGGCCTTCATCGCAAGGCCGATCGGTTCATTGATCTTCCTCCAGATCGACCGAAAGTTCGGCCGTGCCGTCAAGCTGATGGCGGCCCTGTTCACGCTTTGCGGTTCCACGATGGCGATCAGCTTTCTTCCGTCCTATGCGGAAGCCGGCATGCTTGCCCCCTGTCTTCTGGCGGTATTCCGTATCGGTCAGGGACTTGGTCTTGGCGGTGCCTGGGATGGTCTTGTCTCGCTCCTCGCCATGAATGCACCGCCGAAGCAGCGCGGCTGGTACGCCATGATGCCGCAAATTGGTGCGGCGATGGGCTTTGGTCTTGCCAGCGCATTCTTCATCGTGTTCGTGACGCAGCTCTCCAGCGCGGAATTCCTGGCCTGGGGCTGGCGCTTCCCGTTCTTCGTTGCACTCGCGCTCAATGTTCTCGCGCTCTTTGCCCGCCTGCGCATGATTGTCACGCCGGAATTCCAGTCCATGCTTGCACAGCATGAGCTGGAGCCGCGCCCCGTGTTCAAGATGCTGCGCTCGCAGTTTCCGGTCGTGCTGACGGGCGCTTTCGTGCCGCTGGCAAGCTTCGCGCTCTTCCATCTTGTCACGGTCTTCCCGCTGAGCTGGGTTTCCCTCAATACCACCCAGCGGGTTTCGGACTTTCTGTTCGTGCAATTCGTCAGCGCCATCATCGCCGGCGGCATGATCGTCGTGTCTGGTATTCTCGCCGACAAAATCGGCCGGCGGAAGCTGCTGGCTTTCGCCGCAGTGCTGATCGGTCTTTTCAGCCTCGTGGCGCCGCTTCTGCTGAGTTCGGGCGATATAGGGCGCTATCTTTTCGTCTTGGTCGGCTTTGCATTGCTTGGCCTGTCCTTCGGCCAGGCGGGCGGTGCGCTTGCCTCCCGCTTCAGCCGCGAATACCGTTATACCGGCGCTTCGCTCACCTCGGATATTTCCTGGCTGATCGGCGCTGGTTTTGCACCGCTCGTGGCGCTCGGATTTTCGTCCAAATTCGGACTGTTTGCGGTCGGCATTTACCTGATGTCGGGTGCAGTCTGTACACTGGTCGCACTGTGGTTCAGCCGAACACTGGACATGCCCTCGGAGTGAACAGGGCAATATAAACACCTCTGCAGCCATCGCGCCGCGGAATCCTGTCGGATTTCGCGGCGTTTTTGTTTTTTTATTGCGTGGGACCGATTTTAATCTTGACTCGGCCAATCATGAAATATTATGTAAGCAATACTGACGTAATTCAATGTGTCTCACTGCCGGAATTGCCGGCCATCAGGGAACGCAATGCGAACGATGACGATCATTATTTGCGAGAAAGCGGCCAATGCCGCCACGCCGTTTGGCGGCCGCAAAACGACCGTTCGCGCCATTAAACGCCGATAAGCAGAAAAGAAGAGGAGCAGCCAGGTCGCCTGCGGCTCCGCCCGCAGAGTGCCGGCTGACGCGCCGGGTTTCGGGAAAAGGGCGATGCCGCGCGGAATGCGCAACGAGAGGAGAGAACCTTGAGCGTGACGGAGCAAAAATTCGGCCTTTACGATGCGGCTTTTGAGAAAAGCAGCTGTGGCGTCGGTTTCATCACCCGCAAGGACGGCGTGCAGACGCATGATGTGCTGAAGCGCGGTCACGAGGCGCTCTGTGCCGTGCCGCATCGCGGCGGCATGTCGGCGGAGGGCGTGGGTGATGGTGCTGGCGTGTCGCTCGATCTTTCACTCTCATTTTTCCGGAAGCTGACGGACAACGATTCCTTGCAAGCCGGCCGGTTCGGCGTCGGCAATTTTTTCCTGCCGCAGAACCCTGCTTTTCATGACCAGGCGATCGGCATCATCGGCAGTGCTCTGGAGGAACAGGGCTTCTCGATCCTGCTCGTCCGCAATGTACCGGTGAATGACGCGGCCATCCGCGCGGCCGCCATTTCCTACCAATTGCCGATCCGGCAATGGGTCTTTTCGGCCCCAGCGGAATGCGCAACCCTTGCCGAGTTCGACTGGCGTATTCACAAGGCGCTGCTCGCTATCGAGGCGCTTGCCTATACTGCGCCGGAACTTGCCGGTTTTTATCCGCTGTCGCTCAGCGCACGCACGCAGGTTCTGAAAGGGCGTTTGAACTCGCATGAGGTCATGCCCTATTTCTGCGACCTGACCGATCCGCGCCATGAAGTGCATACGATGTATTTCCACACGCGGTTTTCCACCAATACAGATCCGCACCCCTCCATGGCGCAGCCCTTTCGGCTGATGGCGCATAATGGCGAACTCAACACCGACAAGAAGAACCGGCTGTCGGAAGCGGCCGTGGCGCTGGCGAAAAATGCCAGCATCATCCGGCCGAAGGGCCAGTCTGATAGCTGCCGTCTGGACCAGACATTGCAGGCGCGGGTGATGGAAGACGGTCTCGACCTTGTCACCGCCGTCGTCTCGATGATGCCGCCCGCCTGGGAAAACGACGACACGCTCTCGCCCGCCGTCAAGGCGATGCTGGAATATTTCTCGCTCTACGAGGAGAAGAATGACGGCCCGGCTGCGCTGATTTTCGGCGACGGCACCATCATCGGCGCACGGCTTGATCGCCTCGGTCTACGCCCGCTGCGGACCGTCGAGACAGACGATTATCTCTGCGTCATGTCGGAGGCGGGGCAGATCGCCTTTCCGGCCGAAAGCGTCATTCGTCGCGGTCGCATCGAGGCCGGCGGCATGCTTTATTACGACCACGCCGAACGGCGCGCCTTTTCCACCGTCGAGGCGCTGGAGCTTCTGGCGGCGCGGCGGGACTACCCGTCGTTATTGTCTGAAGCGCGCGTCATGCTTGCGGATTTGCCGGAGGTGCCCGCCGAAAAGCAGGGATCGCCGCTTCGATACAATGGCGATCTGGAACGGCATCAGCGCTATGTCGCCTATTCGCACAATCAGGAAAGCTTCAAGTTCCTGATGGATCCGATGCTGGCGTCGGGTGCTGAAAAAATCTCGGCCATGGGTTATGGCAATGCCATCAACGCGCTCTCCGATCAGGAAGGCGGGGTCGCCAAATATTTCTCGCAACGCTTTGCGCAGGTCACCAACCCCCCGCTCGACAGCATTCGTGAGGCCGATGGCATGACGCTGCGCGTGGCGCTCGGCGCAAAGCCGAATAGCGGTGCGAAAGCGGCCCGCCAGATTGTCGTGCGCTCCCCGATCCTGACCCATCTCGACATGCTGCGCATTCGCGAGCAGTCGGAGACGCCAGTTCGTCGTTTCGAGATGCTTTATACGCCGATCTTTGATGCTGCGAGTGCCAACGAAGCGGCCTTGGGTCAGGCGATAGATGGCCTCTGCGGTGAGGTTGTGGCTTTCGCGGCCGGGGAGGGCGGTATTGCCGTCGTCACTGACCGGCACGTTTCGGCAGGTCGTGCGGCGTTGCCTATGATCATGGTCGTCTCCGCCATCAACCAGCGGCTGATCGAGGAGGGTCTGCGGCTACGCGTGTCCCTGATCGTTGAAAGTGGGCAATTTTCCTCCTCGCATCACATCGCAGCGGGCCTTGGTTTCGGGGCTTCGGCTGTCTACCCACTCGGCGTGCAGTTCCGTGCCGAGGAGAAATTTGGTGCCGATGCTGACAAGGCCTTCAAGCGTTTTGCCAAGGCGGCTGAAAAGTCGCTGATGAAGACCATGGGCAAGGTCGGGCTGTGCACGGCGGAAAGCTATATTGGCGGCGAGTTCTTCGAACCGAACTTCCTCGACACCAACGATCCTGTGCTGAAGCGTTATTTCCCCAATGTTAAGACGCCGGTCGGTGGCGTTACCTTCGCTGTCATCGCGCAGGCGGTGTCGGACTGGCATCGAAAGGCGCTGTCGGTAAAGGGTGAAAACGACATTCCGCTGCTCGGTCTCTTCAAGGAGCGCGCCGAAGGTGCGGGCCATTCCTATGGCACGACGGCGGTTCGCGGTTTCGTCGATATGACGGAAGAAAAGATCGGTTTCGACAAGGGAACCGACAACGAAGAGGCGCTGCGTCTCCTGCCGCTCAACCGGCTGGAGGATGCTTTCGGCCTCAACGATGCGGCCTATTATCACAACAGCTTCGACCGGTTGACGCCCGAAGCAATCGACGCTTTCGAGGTAACGCCGGGTTACCGCGCCTTCGCACGCATGATGGCCGAAGAAAGGGCCCGCCGCCCGGCAGCCCTGCGTGATGTTCTGGAATTGCCGGCTGATGTGACCTTTGCCGGTTCGGCCGAAGAATTCCGCCGCGAGATGGGGCGCTTTTCCAGACGTGGCAACAACAGCTTCATGGTGCGCGGATTGCTCTGCGAAAGTGCGGGCGAAGGCGCGTTCCGGCTGGAATTGACCGGGCCGCACGGTCATGAGCTTGCCCGGCTTGCCGCACTCGGACAGTCGCTGCTTGATCGTTTCGGTGAGGATATTGCCGGCCATTGGCTGGAGGGCGGCGCGCTTCTGGTTCAGGCGAAGGGTGAAGCTTTCACCTATCTGTCGCTGATCCACACCGCACCTGACAGCATTGCGCTCGACGCTGTGCAAAAGGCGAGCGAGATCACCAAGACCCTCGCTTCGGGTGCGATGAGCCATGGCGCGCTGGTCGCAGCCGCCCATGAGGCGGTGGCGCATGGCACCAATATGGTTGGCGGCATGTCGAATTCGGGGGAAGGCGGCGAGCATATTTCCCGTTACGGCACCATCCGCGCCTCGCGCATCAAGCAGTTCGCGTCTGGCCGTTTTGGTGTCTGGGCGGGTTATCTTGCCGACCCGATGCTGGAGGAAATAGAGATCAAGATCGGCCAGGGTGCAAAGCCCGGCGAGGGCGGGCAATTGCCGTCCCCCAAGGTAACGGTGGAAATAGCCGCGGCCCGTGGCGGCACCCCAGGCGTCGAGCTGGTTTCGCCGCCGCCGCACCATGATACCTATTCGATCGAGGATCTGGCCCAGCTTATCCACGACGCCAAGGCGGCGCGCGTGCGCGTCATCGTCAAGCTCGTTTCGTCGGAAGGCATCGGCACGATTGCAGTCGGTGTTGCGAAAGCGGGTGCGGATGTCATCAATGTTGCCGGCAATACCGGTGGCACGGGTGCGGCCGCTGTCACCAGCCTCAAATATACCGGCCGCGCGGCGGAAATCGGCATCGCCGAGGTGCATCAGGCACTTTGTGCCACAGGCCTTCGTGCCAAGGTGCTGCTGCGCTGCTCCGGCGCGCACCAGACGGCGAGCGACGTGGTGAAATCGGCTCTTCTCGGCGGCGACAGCTTCGAGTTCGGCACCACGGCGCTGATGATGCTGAAATGCGTCATGGCGAAGAACTGCAACATCAAGTGCCCCGCCGGCCTCACCACCAATCAGGAAGCCTTCAACGGCGATCCACGCGCGCTGGCGCAATATCTCATGAACATCGCCCATGAAACCCGCGAGATCTTGGCCGCACTCGGGCTGCGCTCGCTGCGCGAAGCTCGGGGCCGCTCCGATCTTCTTCACCTCCTCGATCACCCGGCGAGCGTCGGCCAGCTTGACCTGCGGGCGATGCTTTCGGTGGTGGAGGAAGTGAAGATCGACAGCCCTGTCTATATGGAAAAGGACTTCGCGCTGGACGATGCCTTCATTGAACTGGTGCGCTCGGCTCTGATCGACAGCAGACGGGAAAACATCGAGCTTGGCGGCAATCGTTTCCTCAACAATTGCAACAAGAGCGTTGGCGGCCAGCTCGCCGTCGATATCGAGCGCATGCTGAACCACGAACTTTCCGACGAAGAGGCGGATGCGCTTCCGGCTGTGAAGCGGGATAGCCGTGGCCGCCGTTTTCTGGAGGCGGGTTCGGTGCGCATCGACACATCAGGTTCAGCCGGGCAGTCCTTCGGCGCTTTCTGCAATGACGGCATGGTCATGGTCCATACCGGTACCTGCAATGATGGCGTCGGCAAAAGCGCCTGCGGCGGCACCATTGTAGTGCGCTCCCCCGGTGGCGGTTCGCAAGATGCTGATGGCAATGTGCTGGTCGGCAATTTTGCATTGTTCGGCGCCACCGGCGGCCGCACTTTCGTGGAAGGGCAGGCGGGCGACCGTTTTGCGGTGCGCAATTCGGGTGCGACAGCCGTTGTCGAAGGTGTGGGCGACTTCGCCTGCGAATATATGACCAATGGCGCTGTGCTTAACCTCGGCAGTTTCGGCAAGGGTTTCGGCAACGGCATGAGCGGCGGCTTCGTCTATCAATATGACCCTTACGGCGATCTGCCGAAGAAGGTGAGCCATGATTCCATCCTGCTCGGCTCCATCACCGGCGAGGACGAACAGGCATCTATCCACAATCAGGCCGTTCACCAGCTTTTGACTTGGCATGTCGACGAAACAGGGTCGGCCAAGGCCGCATGGATTCTGGAAAACTGGGAAAGCGAACAGCACAATTTCGTCTACGGCATGCCGCGCGCCCTGCTGCTTTATCAGGACAGCGACGAAATTCTGAAAGCCAAGCCCCGCAAGGAGCTGCTGGAGGAACTGGCATCCGCGCTTGCCGCCCATCAGGTGCGGAAGTTCAAGCTGGCCTATCGCGACCGCAAGGCCGTGTTGAACGGAACCGTCCCTGGTTATGGTGAGACGGATACGGAAGACATGTATGCGCTCATCAACAACTACACGGTTTTGAGTATGGCGCAGGCTATTGCTCTCCAACGGTTGCCGATGGCATCCGGTCCTTCCGATCCCGCCATCGAAAAAGCCGTGCGCAATCTCGTCCTCACGGAGGACTATGCGCTGATGCAGCGGCTGCTGAAATATGCGCGCGAGGCGCTTTCCGATCATGATGACGAGCAGCTTGCGGTGATGATCGCCGCCAAGCGGCTCGACGATTACAAGCAGGCGCTTGCGCGCCGTAACATCTGGTCGGTGGATAGTCCCGGCACCTATGGCTGGATCATTCAGCAGGACCGCAAAAACATCGAGAAGATCGGTCGTCTGCCGGGCTTTGAGGAGCTTTTCGCGGCGCGTGCCATTCCCGACCTTGCCACCGCATCCAGCCAGAACAGGGCAGCATGATGAAGATACCTTACATTCCTCAAGATGCCCCTTTTAATGGCGACCAGCGCGCCTGGCTATCCGGCTTCCTGGCCGGGCTTCATTCCCGCGCAGCAATGGGTATGGACACATCGGTTGCCGCTGCCGCTCCCAAGGCGGCGGCCAGCGTGCTGAACATTCTCTTCGGCACCCAGACCGGCAATGCCGAGGCGCTGGCGATGGATATAGCCGACGCCGCCCGTGCCCAGGGCATGCAGCCTGTGGTGACGGCCTTGGACGATGTTTCCATGGATAGTCTGGGCGTCATGAAGCGCGTCATTGTCGTCACCTCCACCTACGGCGAAGGTGAAATGCCTGACAATGCCCAGCTTTTCTGGGAGGCACTTTCCAACGAGGCCGCACCCCGGCTGGATGAGATGAACTTTGCCGTGCTTGCGCTTGGCGACACCGGTTACGATGGCTTCTGCCAGGCGGGCAAGCTCATCGATACCCGCTTCGAGCAGCTTGGCGGCAAACGGATGAAGACGCGTATCGATTGCGATATCGATTTCGAAGATGTCGCCGCCAACTGGATCGGCGAGACCCTGCCACTCGCCCTCGCCATCGATGGTGGCAATAAGGCGGCGGTTGTGCCGGCGATCGCCGAGGCGCCCGCGCGGGCAAAACAGGGCTGGAGCCGCAAGAACCCCTATGCCGCGCAGGTGAGCGTCAATCGCCTTCTTTCCGGGCCTGCTTCGTCCAAGGAAATTCGCCACTACGAATTTGATCTCGGCGAAAGTGGTCTCGATTATGAGGCGGGGGATGCTCTGGGCGTCGTTCCCCTAAACGACCCGAAACTGGTGGGCGCGCTGCTCGCACGCTTCGGAGTGAGCGCGGATGGTGAAGTCGCCGGACTCGACCGTCCGGTCGGCGATGCGCTTCTCAATATGTTCGAGATATCGACACCGTCGCGTGAGTTGGTCGCGGAGATCGGCAAGCGCGCAGGTCACGATGAACTCAGCCACATCCTTGCGAATGGAGACAGGGAACAGCTTACCGCCTTTCTCTGGAGCAAGGATATTCTCGACCTGCTTAGTCTCGGTGAAAAACCCGTATTCGACCTTGCTGAATTCGTGACGTTCCTGAAGCCGTTACAGCACCGCGCCTATTCGATCTCTTCCAGCCCTCTGGCCTCGCACAACAGCGTGCATCTGACAGTCGCCAGCGTGCGTTATCGCGCCGAAGGTCGCGAGCGTGGCGGCGTGTGCTCCACCTATCTCGCGGACCGGGTAGAAGCGGGGCAGAGTGCCGGGATTTTCGTCTCTCCGAACAAGGCGTTTCGCGTGCCTCAGGACAATGACGCACCTGTTATCATGGTGGGACCCGGCACGGGTATTGCGCCATTCCGGGCATTTTTGCAGGAACGGCAGGCGCGGGGCGCAAAGGGCCGGAACTGGCTGTTTTTCGGCGATCAGCACCGGCAGTCGGATTTCATCTACGAAGACGAACTTGGAAAGATGAGTCGCGATGGCGTGCTAACCCGTCTCGATCTCGCTTTCTCGAGGGATCAGGCCGAAAAGATCTATGTTCAGACCCGTATGCGCCAAAACGGCAAGGCACTCTATCAATGGCTCGAAGAGGGCGGCCATTTCTATGTTTGCGGCGATGCGACCCGCATGGCGAAGGATGTTGACGATGCCCTGCACCGGATCGTTATTGACGAGGCGGGCATCTCTGCGGAAGCGGCAAGCGACTATGTAAACGGGCTGAAGCGCGAAAAACGGTATCTGCGCGATGTTTATTAGAGCAACGCGCTGAGGCGCATCAGCAATTGGAGCAGGTTATCTCAGCGTCGCGCTGCTTGAAGAAATAATCGCGTGCGATCGTGATCGATCTTACGCCGGACGAAGAAATATCTGGCATGAACATCAACAATTCATGCGGCACGGAAAGCTCGACGTGGATGAGGAAACTGTCCGCTACAAGCAAACGTGTGGGAACGGAGACTGGCGATCCCACCACATAGGGCCGCGCGTTTTTCTCGTTCCAGGACCAGGCGATAGTCGCCTGTTTCTGCTTGTCGATCTTGATGCCGCTGATCTTCAGCTGCAGACCCTTGGTGCTATAAGGCGCAAAGACGGCAGCCGTTACGTCCTGCATGCTTGTCAGATAAGCCTTGTCGACGGAATTTGTTTTGGAGATCAGGTCGTTGATCGTTGCGGAGGCGCTGCTTGCCCGCTTGTAGGTATTATAGCCGATGGTGAGTTCGAAGGACGTCAGATAAAGCGCAAGCAATATCGGGAAGACGATTGCAAATTCTACCGCACCCACGCCACGGCGATCCCTTGCGAAGCGTGCGACGAGCGCGATAAAACGAAGTCGACCGTTCGTGATGGTGGAAACAAGCCCTGCCATCATGAGCCCCCGCTTGTGGTGTATTTCTCGTTCATGAAAGCATCGGTCGCGACAATGAGGAAATGCGAGGGCATCGACCCGTCGGCTGGGCGTATTTTGGTAAGATATGGTCGGATGATATCTGCGACTACACGCCAGCGATAATAGACGCGCAGCATATTGATCGTGTCCGGTCCACCCGGCTTGAAGCCGAATTGCGCCGTGTCGAGATCGTAATATTCGCCGTTAGCTTTCAAGGGTATCGTAGTTGGAATATCCTTGAAGGCGGTGAAGGAGCGAAGGTCTATATAAAGCTTCTGTTCTTTTTTGATCTCATCAGCCGAGCAGGTGATAATCACCGAAACTTCGTTGCAGAAACTCTTGCGAAAATCCTCTTTGGAAATCGAACTGCTGATCTGCCCGGTGCGCAGACGCCTCGCCATCGTGTCGGTAGCATTGACGACCACCTGCTCCGCCATCAAGGCGATGAAAGTTTCGATGATCGCAAAGACGACGAGGAAATAGGGAAGCGCCAGGATCGCGAATTCGATGGCTGCTGTCCCGTCACGCGAGAGCCCGAATTTTTCCAGCAATGGCTTCAATTTGGCCAGTCGCATATGTGGGTGTCGATCTTTAGAATATGCGGCAAGCGCAACCGTTGAATTTGTTGCGGACCATAACCAGCCGGTGTTTAAATTCAGTTACCCCGACGAGTTATACTTTATCAGTTCGCAAAAATGGCACAGGCAATAAACGCAAAAAGCCCGGCATATCGCCGGGCTTTTACTTACTGGAAAAACGATAGCTTATTCCGCATCCGCTTTTGAGAGAACCTCAAGGGTGGGTGTGGAGGTGATGTTGTAGCCGCAATCCACGTAGTGGCACTCGCCGGTAACGCCGCGCGACATGTTGGACAGCAGATAAAGAGCCGATCCGCCGATATCGTCGATATCCGCTGTTCGCCGCAGCGGTGCGTTTTTCTGGTTCCATGCATAGATTGCGCGCGCATCGGAAATGCCGGCGCCCGCCAGTGTGCGGACCGGTCCGGCCGAGATGGCGTTGACGCGAATATCGCGCGGGCCATAGTCGGCAGCGAGATAACGCACGGACGCTTCGAGAGCGGCCTTGGCAACGCCCATGACGTTGTAGTTGGGGATAACCCGCTGCGAACCGTTATAGGTCAGCGTCAGCATGGATCCGCCATTCGTCATCAGTTCGGCGGCACGCTTGGCGATTTCCGTGAACGAGAAACAGGAGATGACCATAGTGCGGCTGAAATTCTCGCGGGTCGTATCCGCGTAAAGACCCTTCAGCTCGTTCTTGTCGGAAAAGCCAATCGCGTGCACGACGAAATCCAGCGTACCCCATTTTTCTCGGATTGCCGCAAAAAGCGCGTCAACCGAGGCGATATCCTCGACATCGCAAGGCACGATAAAGTCAGATCCGAGCTCGGCGGCGAGCGGCTTTACCCGCTTGCCGAGCGCCTCACCCTGATAGGTGAAGGCGAGCTCTGCGCCCTGCGCCGCAAGAGCCTTGGAGATACCCCAGGCGATAGAGTGATTGTTTGCGACGCCCATGATGAGGCCGCGTTTACCCTGCATGATGCCGTTCATGGCAATTATCCGTTATGACGCTGGAAGACCAGCGTGGCGTTGGTGCCGCCGAAGCCGAAGGAATTGGAAAGGATCGTGTCGATCTTGGCATTGTCGATGCGGCTGCGAACAATCGGGACGCCCGCAAATTCCGGATCGAGTTCGGAAATATGCGCGCTCTCGCCGATGAAGCGTTCCTGCATCATCAACAGGCCGTAGATCGATTCCTGAACGCCTGCTGCGCCCAGCGAGTGGCCGGTGAGGGACTTGGTCGACTGGATATGCGGGATCTTGTCGCCGAAGACTTCCCGGATCGCGCCGATTTCCTTGCTGTCGCCCACCGGCGTCGAGGTGCCGTGGGTGTTGATGTAGTCGATATCGCCCTTGACGGTGGAAAGGGCTTGACGCATGCAGCGGATCGCGCCCTCGCCGGAAGGAGCCACCATGTCGTAACCATCCGAGGTTGCGCCATAACCGACGATCTCGGCGTAAATCTTGGCGCCGCGCGCCTTTGCATGTTCCAGCTCTTCAAGAACCAGTACGCCAGCACCGCCGGCGATCACGAAACCGTCGCGGTTGACGTCATAGGCGCGGGAAGCGAGGTTTGGCGTCTCGTTATATTTGGACGACATCGCGCCCATGGCGTCGAAGAGGTTGGACATGGACCAATCGAGGTCTTCATGGCCGCCAGCAAACATCACGTCCTGCTTGCCCCACTGGATCATCTCGGCGGCGTTGCCGATGCAATGCGCCGATGTGGAGCAGGCGGAAGAGATCGAATAGTTGACGCCGTGGATCTTGAACCAGGTCGCAAGTGTGGCCGATGCGGTCGAGGACATGGCCTTCGGCACGGCAAACGGGCCAATACGCTTCGGACTGTTGTTCTTCAGCGTGATATCGGCGGCTTCGACGATGGTGCGGGTGGAAGGACCGCCCGAACCCATGATGATGCCGGTGCGCTCGTTGCCGCTGATGTCGCTTTCCTCGAGACCGGAATCGGCAATCGCCTGCTTCATGGCAACGTGGTTCCATGCGCCGCCCTGCGAAAGGAAGCGCATGGCGCGACGGTCGACCAGCTCGGTCGGATCGAGAGACGGCTTGCCCCATACCTGGCACTTGAAACCGTGTTCAGCAAAATCCGGTGAAAATGAAATGCCGGATTTGGCGTCGCGCAGGGATGCGGTGACTTCGGCGGCATCACCACCGATGGAAGAAACAATGCCGAGGCCGGTGACAACAACTCGTCTCATGAAATGGACCTTTTCTTAAGATTTCGGCTGGACGACCGAAGCCGCCCGGCGTTTGCCAGGACTATTCCGTCCGCTTCAGGCGGTCTTTTCCTTCGACAGCCCCACACGAAGGTCCGTCGCTTGATAAATGGTTTCGCCGTCTGCCTTCAGCCATCCGTCTGCGGTACCCAGAACGAGACGTCCGCGCATCACGCGCTTGAAATCTATGCCGTACTGGAGGAGCTTCGTCTCCGGGCGAACCATGCCCTTGAACTTGACTTCGCCGGTGGAGAGCGCCATGCCGCGACCTTCTTCGCCCAGCCAGCCGAGGAAGAAGCCGGTCAGCTGCCACATGCCGTCAAGGCCGAGGCAACCCGGCATGATCGGGTTGCCCTGGAAATGGCAGGGGAAATACCAGTCGTCTGGGCTGACATCGTATTCAGCGCGGATGAAACCCTTGTCGAACGCGCCGCCGGTTTCGGAAATTTCGGTGATGCGGTGAACCATGAGCATGGGAGGCAACGGAAGCTGGGCATTTCCCGGGCCGAACAATTCGCCGCGTCCGCAGGAAAGGATCTCCTCGTAATTGTAACTTGATTGCCTCGTTGCCATACCGCTTTCACTTCCTCAATCACTGGTGTTTATCGACTTCACTAGAGCAAGTTAGGTTCAAAATGAAGCGCTGCAAGGGCAGAGGCCATTATGCCCCCATTCTTTGTCTTCAAACCTTCTTTAGTGAAGTCATTACCTCAATATGCCGTCCGCATACAGGAACCATCCGGCAGGAACCAGAGGAAATTTGCAAGAATGGCCGGTTTGCAGCCATTTGCGACACTCGGCGACGCTGAAACTATTGAAAGCATTCACCGCAAAAGATATATGCTATTGCAATTGATGGGTTTCACCCTGTGTTTGGAATGGGATTGCATGGCATTTGACGCCACATTGGATATCGGGACGAGGCTGCGGCGCTCGGGGCTGCGGCCCACGCGCCAGCGCGTTGCTTTGGGCGATCTTCTTTTCGCAAAGGGTGATCGCCACCTGACTGTCGAGGAGCTGCATGACGAGGCGGTGACCGCCGGCGTGCCCGTTTCTCTCGCGACGGTCTACAACACGCTGCATCAGTTTACCGAAGCCGGTCTCATCCGCGTTCTGGCTGTCGAGGGTGCCCGCACCTATTTCGACACCAACGTGTCCGACCACCATCACTTCTTCGTGGAAGGAGAGAACGAGGTTCTCGACATCCCCGTCAACAATCTCCAGATCGACAATCTGCCAGAGGCGCCCGAAGGCATGGAAATCGCCCATGTGGACGTGGTCATTCGCCTGCGTCGCAAGCGCGGTTGAAGCTTCGGCTTGATAAACAAAAAAACATGGCGCCTGTGGGCGCCATTTTTGTTTCAGGCAGCCTTCGCCGCCTCACTTCAATATATCTTCAGGCCGTCTGCCGGGCTTGCCCTTGTAGGGCGGAAAGGTCCATCCGAAGATCAACGCTCCGGACCGGACACCGAAAGCCGTCAATACGCCGATGCCCGACGCGACATAAAGCGGCGCTCCGAGGAAATAAGCGCCGGTGAAGATGGAGGCGCCCAAAAGCGCGCAGGTGATGTAGATTTCCGGGCGCAGCAGCACGGAGGGTTCTCCCGCGAGAACATCGCGCAATACGCCGCCGAACGTCGCTGTCAAAACGCCTGTCACGATCGCCACGGTTGCGGAGCCGCTTGCAGCCAGACCCTTGGCGGCTCCCATGACGCAATAGGCTGAGAGGCCGACGGCATCGAGCCAGATGAGCACCCGATACCGGGATTCGAACAGGTAGGCGGTGAAGAAAAGTAGGACCGCAACCGATACGCAGACCAGAATATAGGTCGGGTTCAACACCCAGAACACGGGCGCCCTGCCCAGCACGAGATCGCGCACGGTGCCGCCGCCGATCCCGGTCGCGGCGGCGAAAAACAGGAAGCCGATCAGGTCGAGCTGCTTGCGCGAGGCGGCCAATGCGCCGGTTGCGGCAAACACGGCAACGCCGGCATAATCGAGAAAACCCAGCAGTGTCATGGAAAAGGTCCCCCCGGAAATTTGGATGCGTTTGCGTCAGTGTCGCGCAAGCACGGAACTCTAGGCTGGCCGCCCGGATGATCGCAACATCCATAAACGAAACGGATGCAAAGGAAAATGCCGTGCGAATCGCTATCGTTGCCGCTCTTCAGGCGCTGGTCCTCTTGGTGTTTCCGGTCGCGCTGGCGGCACAGCAGCAGCTGGTGAACGATCCCGAGATCTATGAAAAGGATCATTTCCGCAAGGAGTGCAAGACGGCTGGCTTCGGCGATGATTTCATCACCAGACTGGATATCAACAATGATGGCCTGATGGATGCCGTCGTCAATCACGGCGTGCTGGATTGCGATGGCGAAAAAGGCCGCAGCTGCGATGACGAAGGTTGCCCTTACAATTTTTACGTCCAGGTCAAAGAGGGCGGATATCTGATGATCGCGACGGCTCGGATTTACGGCTACGATTTCATCAAACGTTTCGGCAACATGGTCTTCGTACTGAAGATGCACCCGCGTTATTGCGATCGAACCGACAAGGAAGCCTGCCTGATGACGGTGCGGGTGCGCGGCACGAAATTCGTCACCATCTCACGCAAGTGACGACGCAGCCGTCAGGGCGCGATGCGCCTGATCCGGACCCTTTGATTATAGCGGTGGCGAAGCGAACGCGGAATGACGAGTGTGGCGATGGCGACCGCAAAAACGGTTGCCGCAACCACCCACAGGGCATCGTACTGCAGCGTGGCGCCCAACACCGCCCCGCAGATTGCGCCGCTTATCATACCGAGCCAGGGCACGATCTGGATGCCCCAATCGAGGCTTCGCTCCCCCAGAAGATAGCGACCGATGCCACGGCCAAAACGGGAAAGGGCGCCGGTCACGTAGGTGAGGCCAATAGGCAGCCCCTCAATATGTTCGACGGCAGCGTTGACCATCCCCATGGCGAAAACGACAAGATAAAACTGCGCCAGGGCGGAAGCATCGCCGCGCAGCAATGCGGCAATCGCCACCAGCGACCCGACGGCCACGAGAACGGCAAAGATGCTCCGGTCGAATTTATGCGCGACCACGATACCGCCAGCATTGCCCGCCACGAAAGCGATGATCGCGAAGAGTAATTTCGCCGCATGGGAATAAACGCCAGCTTCCATCGAAATGGCCGCGCGGGTGGTGTTGCCGGTCATGAAGGAAACGAAATCGCCGGAAAGATGAAGACCCACCGCATCTGTCATTCCGGCGATGAATGAAATGGCGGCGACGAGCGCAATGCCGGTGCCGGTGCGCCTTGCCCTGATGATGTTACGGCGTCTCTGTCTGGTCATGGAAAGCTCGATATGGAAAACAGCGGGCCGATGCGCCGGGCTGTGCTATCCTATGTCTAGAACGCCGGGCGGCTTGTTTGCAATCTTTCTGGAAGCGTTTGAGCGCCTCTATTTCGTCTAGACAAATGTAAAATCCCTGCCTAGCATGCCTCAAATAAAGCGAAAAAAATATCGCACAAAAATAAATCAAAAAGGGGTTCCGATCATGAAAAAAACATGGGTTATCGCCGCAATCGCGACGCTTGCTTCATCTGCTTCCGCCTATGCCGAAACATCGGTTACAATAGGCATGTCCGGCTGGACCGGCTTTGCGCCACTGACGCTTGCCAAGCAGGCCGGCATTTTCGAAAAGAATGGCCTCAAGGTCGATATCAAGAAGATTCCGCAGGCAAGCCGGCATCTGGCGCTTGCTTCCGGTGACATCCAGTGCGCCGCCACCACGGTCGAAACATGGATCGCGTGGAATGCCAACGGCGTGAAGTCCACCCAGATTTTCCAGATGGACAAGTCGCACGGAGCCGACGGCATTGCGGTGCGCAGTGATGTTGCAAAGGTGTCGGACCTCAAAGGCAAGACGGTTGCCGCTTCTGCACCGGGCACATCCCCCTATTTCTTCCTTGCCTGGATACTGAAGGAAAACGGCCTGACCCTGAAGGACGTGAAGGTCGTCAACCTTGAGCCGGGACCGGCCGCGCAGGCATTCGTCGCCGGCCAGAATGAAGCCGCCATGACCTACGAGCCTTATCTGTCCACAGTGCGCGCTGCACCGGACAAGGGGAAAATCCTTGCGACGACGCTGGATTATCCCGCCGTCATGGACACGTTCGGCTGCACGCCGGATTTCTTGAAGGCCAATCCGCAGGCGGCAAAAGCCCTTGCGGACAGCTATTTCCAGGCGCTCGAGCTCATCAAGACGGACCCTGCAAAATCCTATGAGACCATGGGAGCGGACGTAAAACAGACGGGCGAGGCATTCGCAGCTTCGGCGAAATTCCTGGAATGGCAGGACAAGGCCGCCAACCAGAAGTTCTTCGACGGTGAATTCAAGACATTCTCCGAAAAATCGGCTGATCTGCTTCTGGAAATCGACGTGATAAAATCGAAACCCGATCTTTCGACACTCGCGGACACGTCCTTCATCAAGTAACAGAAGCAAACTGCTGCTTTTCCTTCGGGGATTATTGCAGCCAGTGAGAAGCCTTACAGCGCCTGTGCGTCATGGACGACGCACGGCGCCTAGATGGTGCGGCGATAGAGTGCCGCGCCCGTTTTCCGGACAGGCGACAGAATGCAACCTCTTCAACCCATAAAGAACAGCACGCGGATTTTTCTCGGCATTCTGTTCTTCGTGCTTTTTTTCTCCGCCTGGGGCTTTGCCACGCTCGGCGGTTTCGTATCGCCGACCTTTCTGGCTGACCCGATCACCATGCTGAAGGACGGCATCTATCTGCTAACCGATCAGGGATTTGCCAGCGATATCGGAATGACGATCTGGCGTGTTGTCGGCGGCTTCGTGCTGGCCTCGCTCGTTGCCGTACCGGTCGGCATCGCCATGGGCGCTTACAAGCCGGTCGAGGCGCTGCTTGAGCCCTTCGTCTCCTTCGCACGCTATCTTCCGGCTTCTGCCTTCGTGCCGCTGCTTATTCTCTGGGCCGGCATCGGCGAGATGCAGAAGCTGCTGGTGATCTTCATCGGCGCAGTTTTCCAGATCATTCTCATGGTTGCCGTGGCGGTTGCCGGCACAAGACGCGATCTGGTGGAGGCTGCCTATACACTTGGCGCAAAAGACCGGGGCGTGGTCCGCCGCGTTCTCATTCCCGCCAATGCGCCCGATATTGCGGAAATTCTCCGTCTCGTCCTCGGCTGGGCCTGGACCTATGTGATTGTTGCCGAGTTGATCGGCGCGTCGTCGGGCATCGGCTATATGATAATCAACAGCCAGGCGCTGATGGCGACCGGGCAGATCATCTTCGGCATCATCGTCATCGGTGTCATCGGACTTATTTCTGACTTCGCGTTCAAATCGCTGAACCGGAAGCTTTTCGCCTGGAGGCTTGCCTGATGAGCGAACTCGTTATCAAGGGCGTCAGCCGCACTTTCCCCGGCGTTCAGGGCGGCCAGCCAACGCTGGCCTTGCAGCCCACGGATCTGGAAATCTCCCGCAACGATTTCGTCACCATTCTCGGCCCGTCCGGATGCGGAAAGTCGACCTTGCTGCGCATCATCGCCGGTCTTGACCGTCCAACGACGGGTGAAGTCCGTTTGTCCGGCCGGGCAGTGACAGGGCCGGGGGCGGATCGCGGCATGGTGTTCCAGTCCTACACGCTGTTTCCGTGGCTAACGATCCGGGAAAACGTCGCCTTCGGTCTGCGCGAGCGTGGTGTGGCCGAGAAGGAAAAATGGGAGATCGTCGACAGCTATATCGACAAGGTTGGCCTGCGCGGTTTCGAGAACCATTGGCCGAAACAGCTGTCCGGCGGCATGCAGCAGAGAACAGCCATCGCTCGCGCTCTGGCAAACGGCCCGAAAATCCTGCTGCTGGACGAGCCTTTCGGCGCACTCGACAACCAGACGCGCGGACTGATGCAGGAATTGCTGCTCGGCATATGGGAGCGCGAGCAGAAGACCGTCATTTTTGTGACGCATGACATCGAGGAGGCGGTATTCATGGCGTCGCGGGTTGTGACGATGTCAGCGCGGCCGGGGCGCATCAAGTCGATCATGCCGGTCGACCTGCCGCATCCGCGTCACTACACCGTCAAGGCCAGCCCGGAGTTTTCGCAGCTACGCGCCAAGTTGACGGAGGAAATTCGCAGCGAGGCGATTGCCGCCGCTGCCCATGGATAGTTGATCCATAGAACCGGGAGGAAGGAAGCATCGGTATGAGGAGTATAGGCGCCGATCTTCAGGAAAAATCACTGCACGAGCGCATCCGCAACGATGTCGAGCGCCACATCATGTCGGGCGAGTGGCCGCCGGGGTACCGTATTCCCTACGAACACGAGATGACCCGGCAATATGCCTGCTCGCGCATGACGGTGAACAAGGCGCTCGGCGAACTGGTGCAGCGTGGCCTGATTGAAAGACGCCGTCGTCTTGGCACTTTCGTTCGCCAGCCCCATGCGCAATCGGCCGTGCTGGAAATCCACGATATCGAGCGGGAGGTGCAGGCCCTCGGCCTCGTTTACGGTTACCGTCTCGACAGACGGCGACTGCGCCCTGCGGGGGAAGAAGACGGCGCGGCCATGGCGCTTGCCGCGGATGCCCCGGTTCTGGAACTCACCTGCACGCATTTTGCCGGCGGCGTTCCCTTTTGCCTCGAGGAACGCATCATCAATGTCACCGCCGTTCCGGAGGCTGAGGCAGCGGATTTTTCACAGATCGGGCCGGGCACTTGGCTGCTGAAAATGGTTCCCTGGAGTGCCGCGGAACATCGCATCAGCGCAGTTTCCGCTGATCGCAAAAATGCGACCGCGCTCGGCATTGCTTCCGGTGCGGCGTGTCTGGTCATCCACCGCCGCACCTGGCACGGAGCGGATTATGTCACCAGTGTTCGGGTCACCTATCCCGGCGACCGACACGCGCTGGTGGCGCAGTTTTCGCCTTCGCAAAACACCTGAAGACCGCAGGTCGGTCAATTTTTTGTAAAGAAGAGTTTACGGGTCGTCTTTTGGCAATATAATAGTTGTCAAAAGAACTCAGGTTTATTATCGGAACGTCAAGCTTTCACGACGGCATCCGTTCATGGCCCCGGTTTTAATGAACCGGTCAATCTGCGGATGAGTTCATCGACGGAAATCCGGGATAAAAATTATGTCAGCTGAGACCTCAACTTCTTCCGCGTGCTTCACCAGAGCAAACAAAACACGGCATATCTCACTTGCCATGACGGTCACTTTGCTGGCCGGCTTGAGTGCCGGAGCGGTTTTTGCTCAGTCGGCATCCGAAACCCAGATCCAACCAGCACCTGCACCTGCACCGGCAACGGAAACGATGCAGCCCGCGCAGTCGCCGGCTGAGACGCCGAGCGCTCCGGCAGTCCAGCCTGTGCCGCCTTCCGCTGCCGCGCCCACACAGCCCGCGCCGGCCCAGCCTGCGCCCGCCGCAAGTAATCCCACGCCGGCAGCCGAAGGTGTTTCACCGCAGCCGACACAGACGGAGCAACCCGCTCCGACGAACGGTACGGCAGCGCCGAACGAGGTCTCCACCCCGGTTGAACCGGTAGTCGCCGAACCCGCAAGTGCCGGACATCGTGCGGACATTCCGCACAACCTGTCTCCCTGGGGCATGTTCATGGCGGCGGACTGGGTCGTGAAGGGCGTGATGATCGGTCTCGCTTTCGCATCGCTCGTCACCTGGACGGTCTGGGTGGCGAAGTCTATCGAGCTGGCCGGTGCACGGGTGCGCGCCGGTGCGACGCTCAAGGTTATTCGCAGGGCGAAAACCCTGAACGAGGCGACTGAGGCCGTCGAAAAGAAGGGCGGGCCGGCAGCGCTGATGTTGCGCATGGCAACTCACGAAATGCAGCTTTCCGACGCGGTGGTCGAACACACCGACGGCGGCGGCATCAAGGAGCGTGTATCCTCGGCCCTGTCACGCATTGAAACCCACGCCGGTCGCCGCATGTCGCGCGGAACGGGCGCCTTGGCGACCATCGGCTCCACCGCTCCCTTTGTCGGTCTGTTCGGTACCGTCTGGGGCATCATGAATTCCTTCATCAGCATCTCGGAATCGCAGACCACCAATCTTGCCGTCGTGGCACCCGGCATTGCCGAGGCGCTGCTTGCCACGGCAATCGGCCTTGTTGCTGCTATTCCAGCGGTGGTGATCTACAACGTCTTCGCCCGCTCGATCACGGGATACCGGCATTTGCTGGCGGATGCCGCAGCCGGCGTGGAACGCCTCGTCAGCCGCGACCTCGATTTCCGCCGCATTCCGCCGGGCAGCAGCAAGCCCGCTGTGTCGTTGGTTGGGCGGTGATCGGTCATGGCTGGCGGTATTCGCGAAAATAGCGGAGACGATCTCTCCGAAAACCACGAAATCAATGTCACGCCTTTCATCGACGTGATGCTGGTTCTGCTCATCATCTTCATGGTTGCCGCACCGCTGGCGACCGTGGATGTGAATGTCGATCTGCCCGCATCCACCGCCAAGCCGGCGGAGCGCCCGGAAGAGCCGCTTTATCTGACCGTCAAGGATGATCTGTCGCTCAATCTCGGCAATGATGCGGTTGCCCGCGAAGCCCTGGCAGCGGCGATCGACCGGCAGACGGGCGGCAAGAAAGATACGCGAATTTTCCTGCGCGCCGACAAAGCCGTCGACTATGGCCACTTCATGGAAATCATGAACCTGCTTCGCGATGCCGGATATCTGAAAATCGCTCTGGTAGGGCTGGAAAATGCCGCTGCGGCAACGCAGCCAGCCGGTGCCGTTCCGCCCGCCGCGCCCGCAGTGCCAGGAACCGCGCCATGACTGAAAACGGCTACCCGCAGTCCCGACATTCCCGCCTCGGGGAAGCGGCGTTGTGGTCCGCCGCAGCACTGCTCATGCTGGGCGTTCATGCGGGTTTTGCCTATTACCTGATGCAGGAACCAGAGGAACTGGATGCCGGCGGGCCGCCGCCTGCCGCGATCATGATCGAAATGGCAGCCATACCGGAAGCCGTCAACACCGAGGAAACGACGCCTGCGCAGGACGTTGAAGATGCCGAAGAGGTAAAGAGCGACAACAGCCAGCCGGTAGAGGAAGTCACCCCGGAGGAGCCGCCGCCGCCTGAGCCGGTTGTGGAAACGCCGCCGCCGGAACCCGTGCAGCCGCCGGAACCGCCGGTCGAGGAGATCGTCGAGCCGCAGGAAATTCCCGAACCGGTGGAGCCGATCGATCCCGTGCAGGAACAGATGATGGCGGAACTCGAAAATGTCGAGGTTCCCTTGCCCGTCATCCGGCCGCCGCCGCCGCCGGTCGAAAAGAAGGTGGAGAAGAAAGAACCGGACGACAAGAAGAAGGTCGAGCGCCAGCGCCCCAAACCGCAACAGGCATCGGAACTGCGCGAAACGGCCAAGGCCGAGACACAGCAATCCGACCGGACGGCGGCATCGCGCAACAATGCCGGTTTCTTCTCTTCATCCTCCGCCTCGCCGGCAAAATGGGGATCGAAGGTTCGCTCGCATATCCAGAGGCGTAAGCCCCGCTCGCTTCGCAGCGATGCGATGACAGCGACCGTGCGGTTCCGGGTTAACGATACAGGCGCCATCAGCGGTGTCAGTGTGGTGCAGTCCACTGGTGATTCCTCCATCGACCAGCAGATTGCGGCCTGGATCCAGAGCGCGTCACCCGTGCCCGCGCCGCCACCGGATGCAAATAAGACAATCACCTTGCCGATCAGCATCCGCTAGATCGATTCCAAGGCCACGTCGCGGTTCTGCTGGAATAAGCTCTTGCCTGGTATGACGCCCTGCCAAAGGGCGAATGCGTGCCCGACCGTTATTCTCGATAAGATATCCATTCGGGCCTGAATTGCATTTCGCGAATGTTTTCGATGGTGTAGGTCTTGTCGACTTAACACGCAGAGGCATTCCGGAATGAAATTCTCAATCGCAGAGGCGGAGGATCTCGTATCCTCTATCTTTGAGCGTAACGGCGTTCTGCCGCAAAACGCCCGCTCCGTGGCGAAGGCGCTCGTGGCATCCGAGGCTGCAGGCCAGGGCGGCCACGGTTTTCGGCGTATCCCCGTTTATGTCCGTCAGGCGCGGGTTGGCAAGGTCAATGGCAATGCGCGGCCGGTGGCAAGTCGTGTCAAACCGGGTGTGCTGTCAATCGACGCTAACAACGGTTACGCCTATCCCGCGATCGACTGCGCCGTAGACGAGTTGCCGGACATGGCCCGGCAGCAGGGCATCGCGCTCGCCGCGATCCATCGCTCCCATCATGCAGGCGTCATGGCACTTACAGTCGAGCGTTTCGCGGAAATGGGCCTCGTGGCGCTGATGTTCGCCAATGCGCCTGCATCCATGGCGCCTTGGGGTGGCACCAAACCGCTCTATGGCACCAATCCGATTGCTTTCGCCAGCCCTGTTGGCGAGGCAGATCCGCTGGTGATCGATCTGGCGCTTTCCAAGGTTGCGCGCGGAAAGATCATGGCGGCCCGCCAGAAGGGCGAAACCATTCCGGGCGACTGGGCGCTTGATACGAATGGCCGGCCCACGACCGATCCCGAAGAAGCCCTAGCCGGAACGATGGTGCCTGCGGGCGAGGCCAAGGGTGCTGCCCTGGCGCTGATGGTGGAGATCATGGCCGCCGCGCTCACCGGTGGAAGCTTCGCCTTCGAGGCCTCTTCCCTTCTGGACGACAAGGGTGCGCCACCCTCTCTCGGCCACACGATCATCGCCATAGACCCCGTATCGTCGGGCGGTGCGGCCTTTACCGAGCGACTGGCGCTTATCGCCGGAGAGATAGAGAAGCAGGAAAACGTGCGTTTGCCCGGTCGGCGAAGCCAGGGCATTCGAAGGCAGGCGCTGGAAAGCGGTATCATCGTCGAAAGCGATATTCTTGCCGAGATTCAGTCGCTGTGAGGAACTGAAAATGAAAACCCGGCGGACCGGAAAGTCCGCCGGGTAAACCGTGTATGGCTGCCTTGCAGTTGCGCCGATAGGCCGGAAATCATTTCCGACCCGCCTTTTGGTCCGCCGTCCCGCCATCGAAATGGTGGGTTTTTGGCGCAGAAAGCAACACATCCGGTTTTGGCTTACGGGAAGGGGACGATTTCGCGTAAGCTTTTGGAGCGAGAGGGAAGCTCTAAATATCCTGTTCGATCAGTCCACGCAGCAGGGCGATGCTGACGGCATTCAGCAGATTGGCCGCACCTAGCCTTAGGCGGACCCGTTCCAGAGTATCTTTAACATCCGCTTCGTCCGCTCCCGTTATCAAGGCAATGTGAGAAGGATGTCGGCCTCGCGCAACGAGCCCCAGATATTGCCGCTCACGATCCGAAAGGACGATTTCACGCGCCTGATGACGTTCATGCTGCGTTTTTGACGACATAGTCTTTCAGCCTCAAAAGAGATTGACCTTCCCAAAGCCGGATGTGGCCTCAGGAACCAGGCAGTAAGCAGCTGATCTCGCAGCCAGCCGGTCCCGGCATGGGCATATCCTCGGCGATGAAAGAATGACTGCATCGTCCTTCCCAAAAACCTGAAATCGGTTCTTGTCCAGAACAATGTAAAATTCAAAGCTTTGGAATGTTTTCCGTCATGCCCGAAGGCATATTGCGGCGTTCTATTAGGCGGTCTGCCATCTCAAGAGAATAACATCTCACGCCAAGTTTTGCGTTTTTATTGTTATGTTTCGATACATAATCCAATGAACGCCGACATATTTCCCAATTTTATTTTGGATATATGGAATATTGATGCTGGGAATGCGTCCTATACGGCGGAATGATGCGCGTGTTTCTTGCGAATATCCGTGGGCGTTGCCCCGAACCAGCGGGAAACGGAACGCGAAAACGCACCCGGCGTAGAATAGCCGAGCCTGTAGCTGATATCGGAAACCGGAAGATCGCTTTCCACGAGGAGCTTGAAGCCGGCATTCTTGCGAATGGCGTCCTTTATCTCGTTGAGATTAGTCCCAAGCTCGGCAAGCCGTCTTTGAAAACTGCGTTCCGACAGGTTGAAATAGGGGGCGATCTCGCTCAGCGAAAGCTCGGCATCCGACAGCCGCACCTGCATGTAACGCTTCACCTGATCGATGAAATGCGTGGCGTCTGCCGATGTCTCCGGCCGCAGCATCCGGCATTGCAAGTTCATCAGCTCGAACAGCCGCTCATCTGCATTTGGGTTGACCACGTCCAGAAGTGATGTGGGAAGACGCATGGTATGGATGGGTTGCGAAAAGCTGACGCGCTTGGTCATTCTTTCTTTAAATAGCTGAATATTAACCGGTTTCGGCCGTTCCAGACCGATCTCGATCAGGTTGACGCGCTCCCCCAGAATATCGCGAAGGCGCTGGATCAGAGCTGTCAGCGACAAATCCACATATTGATCGCGTTTGGCGATGACAGGCGCAAAGGACCACGACAGGGTTACGTGCGCGGCATCCGTGACCATGGTGAAATTGCTGTTATTGGTCGCGTAATAAACGTGATCCTGAAGAAAACGCAGGAAAGCCCGCACTGTCGGCGCGCTGATCAGGCCATATCCGAATGCGCCGGATGCGCCGGCGGGAAAGGTGGACGCGCATTGCAAACCAAAGGCGTCGTCGCCGGAAATCAACGCACATGTCTCGAGCAGGCGGCAAAATCGGTCGAGGCTGATGCGCTCCGTCACGCTGCCGAAAGTGGCGGGATCGATATCGAGAGCCTTGCAGATGGGGGCAATATCGATGCCCCGCGACCGTGCATAATTGGCGACGCCGGCGGCCAGACCGGCCACCACTGTTATCTCGTCGCTGACCCTCTTTTCAGGCATCCCTCGCCTTGGCGTACCATGTTTGGAAATTGTCGCCTAATGGTAAGCGTTGGGAAGCCATTTGTCGAGCAGTTCGGCCTATGGAGTTTAAATGTGGCGACGGCAGGCGCTCTGCTCCAGCACCTGCATGATGGTTTTGCCCGCATCTTCCATGGAACCGCTATTGTCCACGGTCGTCACATCAAAATCTCCGACGACCGTGAGCGAACTGCGTTCCAGCCGCCGGAGAATATCCTCCCGGCTTTCCCGCCCGCGCTGCTCCAGCCGCTTCGCCAGCACGTCCGGCCGTGCAACGATGTTCACGACCTTGAGGCGCGCAAAGGCGGTGCCGAACTGGGGCAGGGCCGAGCGGGAGCCGTTGGCGATGACCACGTCTCCCGCATTAAGATGACGATAGACGGCGGCCGGAATGCCATATTTCAGCCCATGCGCCTGCCAGGAAACGGCAAAAGCACCTTCCTCTTCCAGCCGGTTGAACTCGTGCATGGAAACCGCATCGTGATTTTCGCCGCCGGCATCGCCGCTGCGGGTAATGACCCGGCGGGTGAAATGGAAGCCCGGCCGCCCGGACAGCTGCGCTGCCGCATAATCCATCAGCGTGTCCTTGCCGGCCCCACTCGGGCCGACAATTACGATCATGGTTCCGGGCACCGTACCCAGTGTCTGGCCGTCAAGCCGGCTATCCTGTCCGTTGCCGGTCATGCCACACGTTTGCCCTGACGCCAGACCGAGCGGGCGACGGGAACGCCGTCCTCACGGTGAACTCGGACCAGATCGGCCCGCAATCCCGTTGCGATGCTGCCGCGATCGCGAAGGCCCACCGTTCGTGCCGGCGTGGAGGTAACCATGCGCAACGCTTCCGGCAGAGTGATGGCTTCCACCTGGTCGGCGAGCAGGAACGGTGCGTAAAGCAGGCTGAACGGCACATAGTCGGAAGAGAGAACATCCAGCACGCCAAGTTCGGCAAGATCACGCGCGGCGATGTTGCCGGAATGGGACTTGCCGCGAACGATGTTCGGTGCGCCCATCAGCACGCTCATGCCGGCGCTGTGCGAAGCCTTAGCCGCCTCGACGCTGGTGGGGAACTCCGCGAGTTTCACGCCGTGCCCGATCGCTTCGCCCACATGCGCTTCTGTAGCGTCGTCATGGCTTGCAACGGTTATGCCGCGCTCGGCGCAGCGGGCCGCCAGGTAATCCCGGTGCTTGGCAGAAAACTCCGCCGATGCCGTCTGCCGGCGTCTGACGAACTCGGCGAAAGCCTCGTCGCTCAGTCCGCGCTTCTTCTGGTAATAGAAGATATATTGGTCCATCGACTGGAACTGGCGCTGTCCCGGGGAGTGATCCATCATCGAAATCAGCCGTACACGCGGATCGGTCTCAAAATCTTCGAAATGCTCGAGCACATCGGCGGAGGCGACTTCACAGCGCAGGTGCAGCAGGTGATCTGCCCGCAGGCGGTTCTGATCGGCAGCGGTTTCAATGGCATCCGCCATTTCCCGCATCTCGCCCTTCTTGAACCCGCCATCTTCGTCGGAGCCCAGCCGCAGGCAGTCGAAAACAGTGGTAATGCCTGATGACGCGACCTGCGCATCGTGAGCCTGAATGGCGGCGATCTTATCCCAGATAACCCCGGGACGCGGCGAATAGTGCTGTTCCAGATGGTCGGTGTGCAGTTCCACCAGACCCGGGATGAGGAAATCGCCTTCAAGATCCTCACCGGTTTTGGAGGCGCCTTCGCTGATATCGGCGATCTTGCCGTCACGGATCAGAACGGATCCCAGAATAATATCGTCTTCCAGAACGATACGGGCGTTGGAAAGGGCATGCTCGGTCATGGGTCAGCATCTTTCTTTGGCGGCTGGCCAAGCGGGTGCCAGCGATGAACGGTAAATGGTGCGCCGCGCGTTTCCTCAACGAACAAAGCGAGGCCGGAAATGGTGAGAGGCCGGTCGACGAACTCGGAAAACTTTGTCGAAAGCACACCCTCGATAGCGGGCGCGTCGCTTTCGTCGATGCGGCCCGTCAGCGTCATATGAAAGCGGAAGTCGTCCATGACATGCGGATAACCCCAGAGCGAAAGATTTTGCCGCTGGCTTTCGGTCAGGTTTTGCGGGCGCCGGCGGGCAATGTCGGTCTCGGACAAGGGCGCGCGAAACCGGTCGAAATGGTCGACGATCTCAGCGGCAAAATCCTGCAGCGGCTGGTAGGTGCGATCCGGAACGAGCGCGAAAAACGGCCCGAGTGCGCCGATGACAACACGCGGAATATCGAAGACGGACTGGCTGGCCGCAAACTGTTCGAGGGCGGCGACGAGTTCCGCTTCGCTGTATTTTTCGGAAAGCTCGAAGGGGGCTTTCAGCGTCGCGTGGAAACCGTAACGGCGCGGCTCCTCCGTCATCTCCGCATAAGCGGCATGGTCATCATGTTGCGCGCCGGAAAACGCATTGCGTCCCAGCCAGCGCGACGCCGCTTCAGTCAGTGGATGATCTTTAGCCGGAGAAAAATAGATGGCGTAGCGCACGGCAAGCACTCTTCGGTGTCATGGAAAACCTGGATGAAAAGCTATTTGGCGTGACTCGCCCGCTTCCCGCAAGGTCAGGAGTGCGAGGTAATCGCTTTCCGTGACAGAATGATGATGCCCCAGGAAAAAAAGCGCTTGAAACGCCGCGTGTCTCTCGAATGTCCGCAAGACGGATGCTGGCGCATTGAGGGGATGTATCTGACTTTGCAAAGAGGTTCCGGTTTTGCGCACGTCTCGGGAAGCGGGATAACCAAACCCCGCTCCCGCTTTATGAATTAATGCTGGGTTTTCCCGATCAGGCGCGATCGCAGGGAATTCGAGATGTGGTCGAACAGGAAAACCACGAAGAGAATGAGCAGCACCATATAAGCGACCTTGTCCCAGTCGGCATTGGTACCCATCGCTTCCAGCAGTTTCAAACCGATGCCGCCAGCGCCAACCGCACCGATGATCGTGGCGGAACGGGTGTTGCTTTCCCAGAAATAAAGCGACTGGGAAATGAAGACCGGCAGGACCTGCGGAAGCACGCCGAAACGATTGACGGCAATGGGAGAAGCGCCAACCGATTTGACGCCCTCGCGCTGCTTGTCGTCAACATTCTCCAGCGCCTCGGCATAGACCTTGCCGAGCGCACCGGTATCGGTGAAGAAGATCGCGGCAATCCCGGGGATCGGCCCCGGACCGAAGCTGCGGGTGAAAAACAGCGCCCAGATCAGCATGTCGATCGAGCGCAGGAAGTCGAACAGACGCTTCATGCCCCAGTTGGCGGCCCTGTTGGCGGTGATATTGCGTGCGGCGAGAAAAGCGAGCGGCAGGGCAACGAGCGTGCCGAACAGCGTACCCACAAAGGCCATCACCAGCGTCTGCATCAGCTTGGAAAGAATATCGGCGTGCTGCCAGACACCATTGTCGAGGAAATCATCGACCATGTGGCTGATGTTTGAGCGCGTGGGATCGAGCCTTTCCCCCCACAGCGCCAGTGCGGCAAGGTCGCCGTAGCCCTTGCCCCAGAATTCCGATTTGGTATCGAACAGGAAGTTCGCCCACCCGAGGAACCGCCGCTGCACGTAAACCTGGCTGGTGCGGATTTCCGCCTGTCCGGCAAAACCGTAGTGCACGAGAACCTTGTTGCCGTCCTGCGTGATCTCTTGCGGCAGGACCTCAGGCGCCAGAGCCTTGTCGCCATTGATGATGACGGGATAGTTCTTGCCGTCCACATAGACGTCCACCCGGGTCGGCGTTACGTCGAGACGGTTTTGCGTGCCCGCGTAAACGACGCTGTAGCCGCCATCCGGCAAGGGTTGCAGCCAGTCGATCGGCGCATCGGCGGGATATTGCATCCGGCTTGACCACTGCGGGTTCACCTTGCCGTCTTCGAAACGAAGGCGTGGCTGGGCCCGCCAGGAATACCAGTCCTGAATGTAGCTCGAAGCGCGATCCCATCGACCCTGCATGAAAGCGGGGCCGACATTGAAGAAGAAAAAGCAGGCGGTGAGATAGACGAGGACGGCGACAATACCGGTCAGCAAGCCGTATCGCTGCATGAAGCCGCGATTGAAAATTGCGGGATGTGCGGCCGTCAGCCTCTCGCGGTCTGCGGTATTGAGAATGAAGCTGGACGACATCAGGCCGCTCCCCGTCCGAATTCGAAGGATTGATGGCCAATCAGCCTGCGGCGCAACCAGCTGGAAAACTGGTCTACGGCGATGATGGTGATCAGCAGCAGGATGATGATGGCATAGGTCTTGGAAGCGTGATCGTTACCGATCGACAGCCGGAAGACCTCGCCAATACCGCCACCACCAACGGCGCCGATGATGGTCGAGGCGCGTACATTGATTTCGGCACGCAGCAATGCATAGGACACGAAATTGGGCAGGACCTGCGGCACGATGGCAAAGCGAACCCGCTCCAGCCAGTTGGCACCCGCGGCACGCAGGCCTTCATCCGCCTTCATGTCGGCATTTTCCACGACTTCGAAGAATAGCTTTCCCAGAGCCCCGATGGTGTGCACGGAAATCGCGATGATCGCCGCGATCGGCCCGATCGATAAGATGGCAGTCAGCAATCCCGCGACGACGATCTCCGGAAAAGCGCGCAGGATCTCCATTACCCGGCGTACAACCCAGCGCACGAGGCCGGCACCGATAAGGTTGGTGGAGGCAAAGAAGCACAGCACAAATGCGAAGGTCGTGCCTATTATCGTCGAGACCAGCGCGATGTTGAGCGTGATGATCAGCTGATAGATGAAGTGCGGTATGTAGAAACCGTTGGTGATGTAAACGCGATCCGCGACATAGTTGTATTTCAGCGAACCGTTGTCATAGGGCGACGGCAGGTCGAACATCGCCCGGAAGACCTCGAGCGGGCTATCCGGCACGAATGTTTTCATGAAGTCGAAAAAATATGGCAGGCGCTCGAAGAACTTGCCCGAATTGGCCTCATTGGCGAAATTCAGTGAGGCGGCAAGGACGATGAGGAAGATAACGAGCGACATAACGGTATAAATCCGCCGTGTCCTAAGCTGCTGTTGATAATGACGCATCACCGTTCGGGACGATGCGCTCAATCCCTCGGGCGTGAGGGTACCATGTTGCAGTGTGGTCGCCATGCCGCTTTCCTTTATTGGCAAAAGCGGCGGTGCCGCAAGGCACCGCCGCTTCCGGATATAATCTGAGGATCAGCCGCCGATAACGGACTTACGGGCGTCGATGATCGTCTGGTAGAAAGCCGGGTCGACCTTGATGTAGGCAGTGTTCTTGCCCTGGGTGTAACCCTGGAAGCAGGCGAGATCCTTCTTCGGCAGTTCCATGAAGAAGTCTTCGACCTTCTGCTTCATGCTGTCACCGATCTTGTTGGCAACGAGAAGCGGACCGTTCGGGATCAGCGGGGATTTCCAGACCTGAACGATATCGTCCATGTCGAGGTTGCCCTTCTTGACCATCTGGTGAAGGTTGCCGCCGGAGTAGCCTTCTTCCCACTTGCCGACGCCCGAACCGAATGTCGTGCCGACGTCGAACTTTTTGTCGAGAACGGCGAGAACGAGGTTCTCATGGCCGCCGCCGAAGCCGGTTTCGGAGAAATATTCCTTGACCGGAACGCCGGTTTCCTTCGGGATCGATACGTTCGGGACGAGGAAGCCCGAGGTGGAGTCAGGGTCGGCGAAGCCGATCTTCTTGCCCTTGGCGTCAGCCAGAGACTTGATGCCGCTGTCCTTGCGGGCAACCATGATCGTGTAGTAGCCGCTGGAACCGTCAGAGCCGGTATAGGTCAGGATCGGATCGACGGCCTTGGGATCGGCAATGGCGATCTTGGCGTAGGAAGAAGCGCCCATGGATGCAATGTCGATGGTGCCGCCGAGCAGGCCCTGGATAACGCCGTTATAGTCCGGCGACGGGAAAACCTGAACTTCGGAAACGCCGGTTGCAGCCTTGAGGCCATCGGCAACGCACTTCGTGTTGCGGATCTGGTCGGCTTCATTTTCCGAACCGTCGAGGCCGATACGCAGGACCTTGACGTCCTGAGCCATGGCCGAACCGGCCAGAACGCCAAGGGCGACTGCCGAAAGAAGGATTTTCTTCAACATGGACTTTCTCCTGTTTCCCGGCGAGCCGGAGTTTGTTGTGAAGTATCGGCCCTTGACGCGGGCGCAAACGATGCTGAGCGGTTCCTCAGAGCCCGGCGAGAGCCAGCGGTTCGGGACCGGCAGATTGCTGAACCGGACGCGCGGCAAGCTGCGCGCCGGGAATATTGATGCTGGTCGAGGTCATGGTCTCGTCGATGCCGGCGCCGTGTGAATCCGTGCCATAAATCTCGGTGACCGCCGCCGCCGTCAGTTCGGCGGGTGTTCCGTCGAAAACGACTCGACCCTGCGACATACCGATGATGCGTTCGCAATAATTGCGCGCCGTATCCAGCGTATGCAGATTGGTGATGACGGTGATGCCTTCACGCTCGTTGATGTCGCGCAGGGCGTCCATGACGATCTTGGCGTTCAGGGGATCGAGAGAGGCGATCGGCTCGTCGGCGAGAACCATCTTCGGAGACTGCATTAGTGCCCGGGCGATAGCGACGCGCTGCTGCTGGCCGCCGGAAAGCGTGCCCGCCGCCTGCATGGCTACGTGCTCGATGCCGAGCCGCTCGAGGGCGGCAATCGCCATCAGGCGCTCTTCATCCGTGAAGATGTTGAACAGGCTGAGCACGGTCGAACGGTGGTTCAGGCGGCCGAGCATGACATTGGTAAGCACGTCGAGACGCGGCACCAGATTGAACTGCTGAAAGATCATCGCGCAGTCGCGCTGCCAGTTGCGCAGGGCGGCACCCTTCAACGAAGAGACTTCCGTGTCGTTGAAATGAATGGAACCCGAGGAGGGATCGACGAGGCGGTTGATCATGCGCAGCAGCGTTGACTTTCCTGCGCCAGAACGTCCAATCACGCCAACCATCTGGCCTTGCGGAATTTCCACATTCACGGAATCGACCGCAGTGTGGTTGCCGAAACGGCGCGTGACTTGCTTCAGGTGAAAGCTCATTTCCCCGTCCAATCTTCTTCTGATGGGGTTCGACCTAACAGCGGTGCGTGAAGCGTGAATGTCAGTTTGATGAAGAAAATATTACAGAATGCGCAGATAAGGCGTGCGCGTGGTCGCCTGCGAACCTTTTAGTAGTCGTGCCAAGGGCTTGAAGCCCGCGCTGTGTCTCGCAGACATGGTTAGGGAGACCCCGGAGCATGCCCCCGGAATCTGCAGTTTCTTCGGTGTGGGGCGATTTTACCCGGCGTATTTCGCCACGAAATCCTCGGCGGCGAGGGTGCGGAAATCGTCCAGTGCGCCGCGCAGCGTTGCGTGGTCCCAGTCCCACCATTTGAGATCGTCCATGCGCTGGCCAAGGTCCGCCGGGAAGCGGTTCCTGATCAGCCGGGCGGGTACGCCGCCGACGATGGTATAGGGCGCAACGTCTTTCGACACGACCGCACCGGCCCCGATTACCGCACCGTTTCCGATTGTGACGCCAGGCAGGATGGTCGCGCCATGGCCGATCCAGACATCGTGGCCGATCACCACGCGCTTGGCGCGGCGGGCGGCGAAGAAGTCATTTTCATCATCGGCGTCGTCCCAATAATTGCGGGCGCGGTAGGTGAAATGGTGAAGTGTGGCGCGCGACATCGGATGATTGGTCGCGTTGATGCGGACGGATGCGGCGATGTTGACGAATTTGCCGATGGTGGCGCACCAGATCGCACCGTCCTGCATGACATAGGAATAGTCGCCCATCTCCACTTCCTCGATGCGGCAGCGTTCCGAAATTTCGGTATAGCGGCCGATCGATGAATTGGTGACGCGGGCACTTTCGTGGACAACAGGTTCGAGACCGACCTTCACACTCATGCCGCTGCCTTCCGGGGGGAGAATTGCGAGACATCCAGAACGCGATCGGCCACGGCTTCCCGCACTTCCTCGTCATGGAAAATACCGAGCAAGGCCGTCCCTTTGCGCTTCTTTTCCGCGATCATCTCCACGACCACCCGTCGGTTGGCGGCATCCAGGGATGCGGTCGGTTCATCGAGAAGCAGGATCGCGTGATCGGTGATGAAACCGCGTGCGATGTTGACGCGCTGCTGCTCGCCGCCGGAAAAGGTTGCTGGCGGCAGCGACCACAGTTCCCGCGGCAGGTTGAGTTTCGAAAGCAGAACGGCTGCCTGCTTGCGGGCCTCTTCCGCGGCAACCTTGCGCGCAAAAAGCGGCTCGGCGACGACGTCGATCGCCGGAACGCGCGGCACGGTGCGCAGAAACTGGCTGACATACCCGATGGTGCGATGGCGAATCTCGAGGATGGTGCGCGGCGAGGCGCTGCCCATGTCGATGACCTGATCCTCGTGGCGGATGAGGATCTGGCCGCTGTCGATGGCATAATTGCCATAGAGCATTTTCAGGATCGAGCTTTTGCCGATGCCGGACGGGCCGCCGAGCACGACACATTCTCCGCCGGACACGGAGAAACTGACATCGCGGACAACAGGCAGTTCGATGCCATCGCGAAGATGCATGGTGAAGCTTTTGAAGACTTCCGAAACGATGAGGGGTGTCGGCATGGCGTCAAACCTGCAAAATGGAGGAAACAAGCAATTGCGTGTAGGGTTCGCGCGGATCATCCAGCACCCGGTCTGTCAGACCGTGTTCGATGACGTCACCACCCTTCATCACCATCATGCGATGGGAAAGCAGCCGCGCGACCGCCAGATCATGGGTGACGACGATAACGGCGAGGCCGAGATCGTTGACGAGACCACGCACGAGATCGAGCAGGCGTGCCTGCACCGAGACATCGAGGCCGCCGGTCGGTTCGTCCATAAAGACGAGGCGCGGTGAGGTCACCAGGTTGCGGGCAATCTGCAGACGCTGACGCATGCCGCCGGAAAAGGCGCGTGGCTGGTCGTCAATGCGGTCTGTGCCGATTTCCACCCGCTCCAGCCACTCGCTGGCTGATTGCCGGATATTGCCGTAATGCCGGTTACCGACAGCCATAAGCCGCTCGCCGACATTGGCGCCCGCCGAAACCGCCATGCGTAGTCCATCCGCTGGGTTCTGGTGCACGAAACCCCAGTCTGTCCGCATCAGGAAACGCCGTTCGGCCTCGCCCATATGATAGAGGTCTCGCACCGAGCCATCGCGCATGCGATATTCCACGCTGCCAGCCGTCGGCACGAGCCGTGTGGAAATGCAGTTGAGAAGCGTGGTCTTGCCGGAGCCGGATTCACCGACGATTGCCAGAACTTCGCCCGGATAAAGCTCGAAGGAGACGTTGCGGCAACCGGCGCGGTCGCCGTAATATTTCGAAACGTCCCTGACTTTCAGAAGCGGTGCGTCGCTCATTCTGCGGCCTCCTTCACATCCGCCAGCAAATGGCCCTTGTGGCCATGGGCGCGGCGGTCTTCGCAATGGTCGGTGTCGGAGCAGACGAACATCCGCCCGCCCTTGTCGTCCAGCACCACCTCGTCCAGATAGACATTCTCCCCGCCGCACAGCGCGCAGGGCTTGTCGAAGCTCTGGATTTCAAACGGATGGTCCTCGAAATCCAGGCTGACGACATCCGTGTAGGGTGGCACGGCATAGATGCGCTTTTCGCGCCCGGCCCCGAACAATTGCAGGGCGTCCGACAGGTGCATTTTCGGATTGTCGAACTTCGGGGTTGGCGAGGGGTCCATCACATAGCGCCCCGCAACCTTCACCGGATAGGCATAGGTGGTGGAGATACGGCCGTTGCGGGCGATGTCCTCATAAAGCTTGACGTGCATCAGGCCGTATTCCTCCAGCGCATGCATGACGCGGGTTTCGGTCTCGCGCGGCTCGAGGAACCGCAAGGGTTCAGGAATGGGAACCTGATAGACAAGGACCTGCCCCGAATGCAGTTCTTCTTCGGGAATGCGGTGCCGCGTCTGGATGATGGTTGCATCCTTGGTGCGGGTGGTGACGGCGACATCAGCGACTTTCTGGAAGAAGGCGCGGATGGAAACGGCGTTGGTGGTGTCGTCGGCGCCCTGGTCGATAACCTTCAGGACATCGTCTGGACCGAGGATGGCGGCGGTCACCTGCACGCCGCCGGTGCCCCAGCCGTAAGGCATGGGCATTTCACGGGAAGCGAAGGGAACCTGATAACCGGGAATGGCAATTGCCTTCAGGATCGCCCGGCGGATCATCCGCTTGGTCTGTTCGTCCAGATAGGCGAAGTTGTAGGCAGCCAGCCCGTCGTCGAATGAAACTTCTTTAAGCATTGCGCGTTAACCTTGCGAAAAAAGGAGTACAAGCTCATGGAGATTGGAATTCTTGCAGCCGTGTTCTTTGCCGCTTTTGCAGCATTGACCGTCTTTTGCGCCTATTGGTTCGGCGAGCAGCACAGTCGCTGATTTATTCGGCGGCATCGCTCATCCATTCCCCGGCATCGGTGTCGGTCGCGTCGAAATCGGCGCGCATTTTGCGCACCAAGCCCAGTTCGGCCTGAAAATCCACGTAGTGCGGCAATTTCAGATGTTCGACAAAGCCCGTCGCCTGCACATTGTCGGCGTGCGAGATGACGAATTCCTCGTCCTGCGCCGGGGCAACCACATCCTCACCGAATTCAGCGGCGCGTAGCGCACGGTCGACCAGTGACATGGCCATCGCCTTGCGCTCGCTCTGGCCGAACACCAGACCGTAACCGCGGGTGAATTGCGGAGGTGCCTTGGCAGAACCCTTGAACTGGTTGACCATCTGACATTCGGTGACCTTGATGTCGCCGAGCGAGACAGCAAAACCGAGCTCCGGCACATCCAGTTCGACCTCCACCTCGCCGATGCGGATTTCACCGACGAACGGGTGTGTGCGTCCGTAACCGCGCTGCGTCGAATAGGCGAGCGCCAGAAGAAAGCCCTCGTCGCCGCGTGCAAGCGATTGCAGGCGCAGGTCGCGCGCCATCGGAAACTCTATTGGTTCGCGTGTCAGATCGCCGGCAACGTGGTCATCCGGCATGTCGCCGTCACTTTCGATCAAGCCTTCTTCGGCGAGAATGTCGGATACGCGCATGACGTATTCTGTCTCGCCCTCACGGATGGCAGGGATCTCGACAGCTCCGTTCTCCAGCAGCGAGGGATCGAGCAGGCGGTGGGTGTAATCGAAGGTCGGTCCCAGCAATTGCCCGCCCGGCAAATCCTTGTAGGTTGCCGAAACGCGCCGTTCGACCGTCATCTTCGCAGTATCCACGGGAACAGAATAGCCGAAACGGGGCAGGGTCGTGCGGTAGGCGCGCAGCAGGAAAATCGCTTCTATCATGTCGCCGCGAGACTGCTTGACGGCAAGGGCGGCCAGCGACTGGTCGTAAAGCGAAGCCTCCGCCATGACCCGGTCAACGGCGAGCGAAAGCTGCGAAACGATCTGCGCTACCGTCATGGCGGGCAGGTCGCGGTCTCCGCGCCGCTTGTCGGCCAGAAGCCGGTGGGCGTTGGCGATGGCGGTTTTCCCGCCTTTGACAGCAACATACATCTTATGCCTCCACGGGTTGAATGCGCGTTGTGCGTGGCAGGCAGACGAATTTGTCGCCAGCCGTCAGGATGATGTCGATGCCGCGCGGGAAGATGGCGTTGTTTTCCGCCCATAGCCTCGGGAATATGTCCGGCAGGCCGGATGGGCTAATGATGTTGATATGGCGGATGCCGGGGCCGGACAGCAGCAGTTCCCGTCCGCCGTCAAGATCGGGCAATTCAATGATGACCGTCGTGGAACGGTCGGGGTATTCCTGACTGCCCTGGGCAAAGAGACCGAAGGAGGCAATTGCGCTTCCCGCCTCAATGACGGCGAAATGCGCCGCGCTTTTTTCCTCTGTTGTAACCGCCCCGGTGTGAAACCCGATCCATCCCGGCACCGTGGTTTTGCGTAGCGCGCCGCTCAGCCAGACCGGCGTGTCATGGTCGCAAAGTGCAAGAAGAACGGCGCCGCTGGCCGCACCAAGCGGCAGCGGCGGGGCAACTGTTGTTTCGATCGTTTGCGCTGTGCCTGGCCGGGCCATGCCGTCCATGAGCTTCTTGAAGATTCGCTGTGAATCGAAAACGGCGTCGGAAAAACCGCCCGTCAATGCTTCCGCTTTCACGCCCATCAATCCTCTCCTCGAACCATGGTGAAGAAATCCACACGAGTTGCGGCTGTTTCTTTCGTTTTCCGGTCTTTCTCCTCGGCCAGTCTTTTTTCGACCGGTGAAAGAAGCTCGGTCTCGATAAAGCCGCGTGTCGGGTTTTCCTGCCAGAGCGCATCGAAAACCGCAGCGTACCAGGCCTTCTTGCGACCGGTGCCGAGCACATGCGCATGGCCGACGGTGCCGGATGCAAGCTTCACGGTTGCCCGGGTCACGGTGGTTTCGCCCAGATTAAAGGGCGCACCGCCGCCGCCGATACGGCCCTTGACCATCACGAGGCCGGTTTCAGGCCCCCGCACGTTTTCCGTCTGCGGGCTGGCATCCTGCCGGCTCCAGACGGCCTCAAGTTCCTGAACGGTGGCGCGGGCAAGAAGTGCTGCCACCCGTTTCCTTTCCGCATGTGAATTCGCAGCTTCGTTATTCATCGCTTGACCTCTAATGTATATTGATATAGACAACTATACAATATAAGTTACAATTAACGTCGATGAATGACAAGCGTGTGACATGAGCCCTTCGGCAGCGATGAAAAGAAAGAACGGCGTGGCGCTCTGGCGACAGATCGCCGACAGGATCAGGGGCGAGATCGCAGCGGGCGATCACGACGCAACCGGCATGTTGCCGCCAGAAATGACGCTGGCCGAAAAATTCGGTGTCAACCGCCATACCGTCAGGAGCGCCATTGCCGCGCTGGCAAGCGAAGGCATTCTCGAGGCGAGGCAGGGGCGCGGCACGATGATTGCGCGCAAGGAACGACTGAGCTTTCCGATTTCACTGCGCACACGGTTCACGGCCGGTATCAGCGATCAGGTGAAGGATATGCAGGCGCTGCTTCTTTCCCACACCACCGAGCCGGCAAATGCCGACTTGGCGGCACGGCTGCAATTACAGCCGGGTGCACCGCTTGTGCGTCTGGAAACCCTGCGAAAGGCCGACAGCCGGCCGGTTTCCCGCTCGACCACGTGGTTTCCGGCGGACCGTTTTTCAGGGATAGGGGAAGCCTATCAAAAAAGTGGGTCGATCACCGCCGCCTTCGAAATGCTGGGCGTCGCGGATTATGTGCGCATCTCTACCGTCATTTCCGCGAGCCACGCTGATACGCAGGATCTGGCCGATCTCGAATTGTCGCCGGGCGCAATACTGCTCGTCACTCAGGCGCTGAACGCGGATATGGACAGCATTCCCGTGCAATATGCCATCAGCCGGTTCTCGGCCGATACGGTTGAGTTTACCGTGGAAAATTAAGGCGCAGACATAGACTGAAGCGTTATTCTGCCTGCGAAAGGCCGAGAACATCCAGCATCGAATAGAAGCCCGGCTTCTTGTCGAAGGCCCAGACCGCCGCCGCAATCGCGCCGCGTGCGAAGATGGAGCGGTCGCCGGCGTAGTGGGAAAGCTCGACGCGCTCTCCCTCGCCAGCGAAGATCACCGAATGTTCGCCGATCACCGAGCCGCCGCGCAGCGTCGCAAAACCGATTGTGCCCGCTTCGCGCACACCCGTATGCCCGTCACGCACACGAACGGAGGAGGTGGCGAGATCGACCTTACGGCCCGCTGCCGCCGCTTCGCCGAGCAGCAGCGCTGTTCCGGAGGGCGCGTCCACCTTGTGTTTGTGGTGCATTTCCAGGATTTCGATATCCCAGTTCTGCGCATCCAGTGCCTTGGCGGCCTGCTGCGTCAAAACGCTGAGCAGATTGACGCCGAGGCTCATATTGCCCGATTTGACGATGCGGGCATGGCGTGACGCTGCCTTGAATTTTTCCTCGTCGCCCAGTGAGCAACCGGTGGTGCCAATGACGTGCACGATGCGGGCCTGCGCGGCGAGACTGGCGAAAGTGACGCTGGTTGCAGGCGAGGTGAAGTCGATCACCCCTTCCGCATGCAGGAATGCCTGCAAGGGATCGCTGGTGATCTCGATGCCGATTGGTCCGAGACCGGCAATCTCGCCGGCATCGCGGCCAACAAAAGCAGACCCTTCGCGCGCCACGGCGGCATGCAGCGTTACACCCGGTGTCTGGTGAATAAGGCGGATCAGCGCCTGTCCCATGCGGCCCGCCGCACCAACCACCACCAGTTTCATATCGCTGCCGCTCATGCCTTCACTCACTTTTCACGTCCTGCCGTTCAAGGTCGCCATTCAATTGACTGACCCATACCTCACCGACGTTAAAGACCGCCCGCCCGCTTCGCAAGCCTGTCCCAAGCGCAGATCAGGCTCTCCAGCGCCGCCCGTCGAGTGAAAGGCCGAAATCCGAAGGGGTGCGCGCGTAGGTGGCGAGACCGGAAAGGGCCGCCTGTGGATGGGTAACGACGAAGGTGGGAATGCTGCGCATCAGGGCACTGTGCGGCGCCTTGTCTTCGAACGCCGCCCGGAATTCAGGGCTTTTCAGCGCCGGAACGATTTTCTGCGAAATGCCACCTGCGAGATAGACACCGCCCTTGGCCATGAAGATCAGGGCAAGGTCACCCGCCACACGGCCGAGATAGGTGCTGAAAAGCGAAAGCGTCTCTTTCGCCTGCGGGTTCTGGCCCGAAAGCCCCTGCGAGGTTATGTCGGCCGGATCGGAAAAGATCGGCTCGATGCCATCGGCGGTGCAGATGGCCCGGTAAAGATTGACCAGCCCGCGCCCGCAAAGGATCTGTTCGCCGGCGACACGGCCCTCGATGGTCTCGATATGCGGAAAGACCGCATAGTCACGCGCGCTTCTGGGGCCGATATCGATGTGGCCGCCTTCGCCGGGTACGGGAAACCACATATGTCGGGCGTAAACCAGACCGGCAACGCCAAGGCCCGTGCCTGGTCCGAGAACGACGCGCGATGCCAGCATGTCTTTTTTGCCGGAGCCGATAGACTCGCGGTTGTCGTCGTCGAGCGCGGCAATAGCCAGTGCCTGCGCCTCGAAATCGTTGATGACGATGACATCCTTCAGGCCGAGTTTGGCCAGCATATCTTTCGGCTTAACGACCCAATGGCAGTTGGTCAGCGGAATTTCGTCGCCTTCGATGGGGCCGGCGATCGCAAGTATGGTCGACACGGGCTGAAGCGAGGTCTTGTCCAGAACCGCCTGCTGGATGGCGTCGTCAATTGTCGGATATTCCGCTGTTTTCACGGTGGTGAGGTGCACCGGTTCCGCAAAGGAATCGATCAGAATGGAAAAGCGGGCATTGGTGCCGCCGATGTCGCCAAGAAGGATCGGAAAGGAAAGATATTCGGTATCGGACGTCTTCGGCATTACCTGTTCCATGTTGGCGCGTCATTCGGCGAGGTTGAAGTCGATCAGGTTTTCTGCGGTGGCGCGATTGAGCGCCATGGGAATGTCGTAAACCGTGGCAAGCCGCGTCAGCGCCTTCACATCCACATCATGCGGCATCGCCGTCAGCGGGTCGGTGAAAAAGATAAGCATATCGACCTCACCGGTGGCGATCATCGCACCGATCTGCTGGTCGCCGCCAAGCGGGCCGCTTTTGAGGCGAATGACGCTGAGGCCGGGGCATGCTTCCTGAACGCGCCCGCCGGTGGTGCCGGTGGCGACGATCTTGAAGCCGGAAAGCGCCTTTTGGTGATGACGCGCAAAATCCGCCATATCGTCTTTTTTCTCGTCGTGAGCGATGAGTGCGATACAGCGTTGTTCTGCCATGTCCCCAGCCTGTTCCCGTAAAGAATTAAATCGATTTGAAGCCTTCTATAACAGCTTGTCCCCATTTGAAAAGGGAAGCTGTTTAATGCCGCATTTCTGTTTCAGTTCAATGTCGGGCGCTGGGTCGGAAGCGGAATATCCGCAGGTGGCTGAATGGCCGGAGCGTTCTGGATGATCTGTTCCACGCCTTGCTGGCGCACGGCCTGGGCCGGGGAATATGCCTGCGCAGCAAAACCTTCCGTATTGGCGGATGGGGCGGCGGCCACGGCGGCACAGGCTGCGGGCAGATCGGAGACCATGACCTGACGGGGTTTCACCGGCTTGGCATTGGGGTCTTTCTTCGGCGGCGCCCATGGTTCCTTGGTGAACCACCAGGCCAGCGACTTGTCGCAACCGTCACCTTTGCCAACTTCGGCCTGAGGTTTGCAGTTGGGCGCGCCGGGCGGGCATTCCAGCCGGATGTGGAAATGTTCGTCGTGACCGTAGATTGGCCTGATCTTGCCCATGAAGGTGCGGTCGCCGGTCCATGTCTGGCAGAGTTTCTGCTTGATTGCCGGGTTCACGAAGACCCGCTCCACCTGCGGATAGCTCGCTGCCATCATTACCAGCCGTGCATTGAGCGGCGACCATTTGCGGTCATCGACCGTCAGGAACTTGGACTTATCAAGCATGGAAATGAAAGGCAGCGTCTCGCGCTGCTGCACCGTCAGCCTCGGGTTCGGCATGGGCCGCCACCACACATCGACATCGAGGCCGATCTGGTGCGAGGCATGGCCTGTCAGCATCGGTCCACCGCGCGGCTGTGAGATATCGCCAAGCAACAGGCCCGGCCAGCCGATTTTCTGTGCATCCTGCGAAAACCGCTCGAGGAAGGAAATCAGCTGCGGTTGGCCCCAGTTGCGATTGCGGGAAAGGCGCATGGCTTGCCACGTCGGGCCATCTGCGGGCATGGCGATGGCGCCGGACTGACATCCCTTTGCATAGGAGCCGATCGGCTGGGAGCTATTCGCAGATGGCAGGTCGATGTGGCCGAATACTTCTTTCGCGGGCCTGTCCTCGGCCGATGCGATTTGCGTCTGCAACTGGAGCGCCGAAACGACCGAAATCGCCAGCATGGCCGCCTTGAAAACTCTGGATGATCCCGCCGTCATATATTCGTGCCCGTTCCGACTAAATGATTCTCTCGCCCCTCAGGATAAACTGGATCGGGATTTTGTTGAAACCATGTTTCAAGCCGCCCGCACCAAGGCACGCGAATAAAGGCCTCAATAAAGAGCTTGTGAGCCGGAGCATCTGTTTTTTGCCAATGTTTGTTTTATGCTCTCTTCAACAAACACGAAAACAGGGAACGTCCCGAATGAAATTGGCACCGCTGAAATCCCGACTCCTCGTCGCTCTTGTGGCCTCCGCCATGCTGATGCCGGCGGCCGCCTCCGCACAGTCTGCGGATGTGTGGCGAAAGGGAATCTCGACGGTCGGTGAATTGAAGCATCCCGATGGTTTTGATCATTTTGACTATGTGAACACCAAGGCGCCGAAAGGCGGCACGCTACGCCTGTCGACGTCCGGAACCTTCGACACGCTCAATCCGCTGCTCGCCAAGGGTGAGGCGGCCACAGGTCTTTCACTGGTTTTCGACACTCTGATGAAATCGACGGAAGAGGAACTCTCGGCCTCCTACGGTCTCCTGGCAGAGGGCGTGAGCTATCCCGACGATATCTCCAAAGCCACCTTCCGGCTGCGCGCGGAAGCAAAATGGGCCGATGGCAAGCCAGTGACGCCGGAAGATGTCGTCTTCAGCTTTGAAAAAGCCAAAGATCTCAGCCCGCAGCTTGCGACCTATTACACCCATGTCACCAAGGCAGAGGTGACGGGTGAAAGGGACATCACCTTTACCTTCGATGAAAAGAACAATCGCGAATTGCCGCAGATCGTCGGGCAGTTGCTGATTGTTCCCAAACACTGGTGGGAGGGCGTTGGTCCGGATGGCAAGCCGCGCGACATATCGCGTGGCACGCTGGAGCCGGTGATGGGGTCTGGCCCCTATAAAATAGCGTCGCTGTCTCCCGGATCGACGATGACCTATGAGCGACGTGACGACTATTGGGGCAAGGACATCAATGTGAATGTCGGCCAGCACAATTTCAAAACAATCGCCTATACCTTCTTTGCCGATCAGGACGTCGAGTTCCAGGCTTTCAAATCAGGCACAGTCGATTTCCGGCAGGAAGCTTCTTCCAGCCGCTGGGTCACAGGTTATGATTTTCCGGCCGTCAAGGAGGGCCGCGTCACAAAGGAGGAATTGCCGAACATCTATCGCGCCGTCGGCATCATGCAGGCCTTCGTGCCGAACATGCGACGGGAGAAGTTCCAGAACCCGAAACTGCGCAAGGCGCTCAACTATGCTTTCGACTTCGAAGAGCTGAACAGGACGCTGGCTTACGGTCAGTTTCAGCGCATCAACAGCTTTTTCATGGGCAGCGAGCTCGCCTCTTCCGGCCTGCCGACCGGTCGTGAACTCGAAATTCTTCAGGAGTTGAAGGATCAGGTGCCGCCGGAGGTCTTCACCACCGAATATAGCAATCCCGTCGCGGGTGAACCCGCCAAACAGCGGGACAATCTGCGCGAGGCGGTCAAGCTGATGAAGGAGGCCGGTTATGAGCTTCGCGGCAACCGCATGGTCAACGCGGCGAGCGGGCAGCCGCTGGATATGGAGTTTCTGATCGATTCCTCCGGCATGGAAAGAACCATCCTGCCCTATGTCCAGAACCTGAAGAAGATCGGCGTCAATGCGACCATCCGCACCGTCGATGCCTCGCAATATACCAACCGTACCCGCAGCTTCGATTTCGACGTTGCGGTCAAGCTCTGGGCGACGTCGGCAAATCCCGGAAACGAACAGGCGGATTTCTGGGGTTCGGCGGCGGCCGACCGGCAGGGCTCCAACAATCTCGCCGGCATCAAGAACCCTGCCGTCGACGCTTTGGTCAGGAAGGTCATATTTGCGCCCAACCGGGATGAGCAGGTGGCCGCCGCGCGGGCGCTTGACCGGGTGCTTCTGGCAAACAGCTACGTCATACCGCAATTTTATCGCGGCGAGATGTTCATCGCTTACTGGAACACGCTCATCCGTCCGGAAAACCTGCCGCAATATGGCGTCGGTTTCCCGGAGGCATGGTGGTCCAGCCAGGCCGCGAACTGACGCCGCGCTTGCTTTCGCGCCGAAGGCTTGATTCACATAGGGCGAGACGAATCGCTTGGATCGCGCAAGGCAGCGCTTTCAGGAAAGGACCGGGTTTGACAGAAACGAAAACCGCTGACGTATCAGCCGGGAGCAAAGGCTGATGGGCGCCTATATTCTCAGACGTCTGGCGCTGATGATCCCGACCATTATCGGCATTATGGGCATTTCGTTTCTTGTCATCCAGTTCGCGCCGGGCGGGCCGGTGGAACAGGTCGTCGCGCAACTGACTGGGCAGGGCGACAGCGCCTCCGACCGCCTCTCCGGCGGCGGCGATCTTATGGGCCAGTCCGGCGGTTTCGATGAAAGCGGCTCGAAATATCGCGGTGCGCAGGGCCTTGATCCGGAGCTGATCGCCAAGCTCGAGAAACAGTTCGGTTTCGACAAGCCGCCGCTCACCCGTTTTCTCGAAATGATGTGGAATTACATACGCTTCGATTTCGGCGACAGCTTCTTCCGCAATTCCTCGGTCATCGATCTCATCATCGACAAGCTGCCGGTCTCGATGTCGCTCGGCTTCTGGATTCTGATCATCTCCTACATGATCTCCATTCCACTCGGCATCAAGAAAGCCGTTTCCGACGGCTCGACCTTTGATATCTGGACATCAGGCATCATCATCATCGGTTATGCCGTTCCAAGCTTCCTGTTCGGCATTCTTCTCATCGTGCTTTTCGCCGGCGGATCGTTCTTCGACTGGTTCCCGCTGCGCGGTCTGGTATCGGACAATTTTGACCAGCTGAACTGGTGGCAGAAGATTATCGACTATTTCTGGCACCTGACCCTGCCGCTGATCGCGCTATCGCTTTCGGCTTTCGCGACGACGACGCTTCTGACGAAAAATTCCTTCATCGACGAGATCAAGAAGCAATATGTCGTGACCGCCCGCGCCAAGGGCCTTAGCGAACGCAAAGTTCTTTATGGCCACGTCTTCCGCAATGCGATGCTGATCGTGATCGCCGGTTTTCCGGGCGCCTTCATCTCGGCATTCTTCACCGGCTCGCTGCTGATCGAGAATATCTTCTCGCTGGATGGCCTAGGCCGCCTCGGCTATCTCTCGGTCGTCAATCGCGACTACCCGATCGTGTTCGGCACGCTCTTCATCTTTTCGCTGATGGGCCTCGTGGTCAGCCTCCTATCCGACCTTATCTACACATGGATCGATCCGCGAATCGATTTCGAGCGGAGGGACGTGTGATGACGCTTGCCCATACCGCCGCAACGGAAACGTTGGTAAAGCCGAAGCGCCCGTGGTTTTCACCAACCACCAAGCGCCGCTGGCAGAATTTCAAGGCAAACCGGCGCGGTTATTGGTCCTTCTGGCTGTTCCTGATCCTGTTTTTCCTGAGCCTGATTGCGGAATTCATCGCCAATGACAAACCCATTTTCGCTTCTTACAAGGGCGAATTTCTGGTGCCGGTCATGGTCGATTATCCGGAGGAAAAGTTTGGCGGGTTCCTTGCCCAGACTGACTACAAATCCTCCTTCATTCAGGACGAGATCAACGCCAATGGCTGGATGATCTGGCCGCCGATCCGCTATTCCTATCAGACGGTCAATTCCAACATTCCGCATTCCGCCCCCACGGCACCCTTCTGGCTGATGGATGAAAAGGACCGCTGCTCGGCCTATCCGCAGGGCAATGCCGATCCCGGCTGTACGCTCGGCAATCTCAATTGGCTCGGAACCGACAATCAAGCGCGCGACGTCACGGCGCGGATGATCTATGGCTTCCGTATTTCCGTGCTTTTCGGCCTGACGCTGACGATCGCTTCCGCCCTCGTTGGGGTGACTGCCGGCGCCATCCAGGGTTATTTCGGCGGCTGGACGGACCTGCTGTTGCAGCGTTTCATTGAAATCTGGTCATCCATGCCAGTGCTTTACATCCTGCTGATCATCGCAGCCATTCTGCCGCCGGGTTTCTTCGTGCTGCTTGGCATCATGCTGCTGTTTTCATGGGTCGGCTTCGTCGGCATCGTGCGGGCGGAATTCCTGCGTGCCAGAAACTTCGAATATGTCCGCGCCGCCCGCGCCCTTGGCGTCGGCAACTGGACAATCATGTTCCGGCATCTTCTGCCAAACGCCATGGTGGCAACACTGACCTTCCTGCCGTTCATCCTCTCCGGCTCGATCACCACTTTGACCTCGCTCGATTTCCTCGGCTTCGGCATGCCGCCGGGATCGCCGTCGCTGGGCGAGATGATCGCGCAGGGCAAGAACAATCTTCAGGCGCCCTGGCTTGGCCTCACGGCCTTCTTCACCATGTCCATCATGCTGTCGCTGCTGATCTTCGTCGGCGAGGCGGTGCGAGACGCCTTCGACCCACGCAAGACGTTCCGGTGATCGCCATGATGGAAACAAAGACCCAGCCGCTTCTCTCCGTCCGTGATCTCTCCGTTGCCTTTCATCAGGGTGGAGCGACCAGCGTCGCCGTAGATCATGTCTCCTTCGACCTGATGCCGGGCGAAGTTGTCGCCCTAGTCGGGGAATCCGGCTCGGGAAAATCGGTCACGGCGAACTCCATTCTCAAATTGCTGCCCTATCCGGCGGCGAGCCATCCTTCGGGCAAAATCCTGTTCGACGGCAAGGATATGCTGACCCTGTCGGAACGCGCGTTGCGCGCTGTTCGCGGCAACGACATCACCATGATTTTCCAGGAGCCGATGACCTCGCTCAACCCGCTCCACACCATCGAGCGGCAGATCGGCGAGATTCTGGAGCTGCATCAGGCAATCACCGGCGGTGAAGCGCGGGCGCGCACGCTGGAACTGTTATTGCAGGTGGGCATCCGCGAGCCGGAAAAGCGCCTGAAGGCCTATCCGCATGAATTGTCCGGCGGCCAGCGGCAGCGCGTGATGATCGCCATGGCGCTTGCCAACCGGCCGAAACTGCTGATCGCAGATGAACCCACGACCGCACTCGATGTAACCGTTCAGGCGCAGATCCTTGAACTGCTGAGCGACCTCAAAAACCGGCACGGCATGTCCATGCTGTTCATCACCCACGATCTCGGCATTGTCCGTAAGTTTGCCGATCGTGTCTGCGTGATGACCAAGGGAAAGATCGTCGAGACCGGCACGGTGGAGCAGGTGTTTACCGATCCGCAGCATGCCTATACCCGCCATCTTCTGGCTGCCGAACCCAAGGGCGAGCCGCCGCTTTCCGATGCCAGCAAACCTGTCGTCATGCAGGGCGACGACATAAAAGTCTGGTTCCCGATCAAGGCGGGGCTGATGCGCAAGGTGGTCGACCACGTGAAGGCGGTTGACGGTATCGATATTACCCTGCGCGCAGGACAGACGGTTGGCGTCGTGGGCGAATCCGGCTCCGGCAAAACGACACTCGGTCTCGCCCTATCGCGTCTTATAGCGTCTGAGGGGCGTATCAGTTTTATCGGTCAGTCGATCGACAGCTATTCCTATGAAATGATGAAGCCGCTCAGAAATCGGCTTCAGGTGGTGTTTCAGGATCCTTATGGTTCGCTCAGCCCACGCATGTCGGTGGGCGAAATCGTTGCCGAGGGTCTGAAGGTGCACGAGCGACAGCTTTCCGCCGATGAGCGGGATACCCGTGTCGCCCAGGCGCTGGAAGAAGTCGGGCTCGACCCGGCGACGCGCTGGCGCTATCCGCATGAATTTTCCGGTGGCCAGCGTCAGCGTATCGCCATTGCCCGCGCCATGGTGTTGAAACCCCGCTTCGTCATGTTGGACGAGCCCACATCGGCGCTCGACATGAGCGTGCAGGCACAGGTGGTCGATCTCTTGCGCGATCTTCAGGCCCGCCACGAACTCGCCTATCTCTTCATCAGCCACGACCTGAAGGTAGTTAAAGCGCTTGCCAACGACGTAATCGTTATGCGCAACGGCAAGGTGGTGGAGAGCGGCCCGGCAGCGGAGATATTCGCCGATCCGCAACAGGAATATACCAAGGCCCTGCTGGCTGCTGCTTTCAATATCGAGGCAGTCGAAACTAAAGCGGTGAGCCAGTAGCAGGCGCATTGCTGTTTCTATTAAGACGATGATTTTTCTGTTGCTTTGCGCAAAATGCCGACCCATGTTGAGGGGACGAGATACGCAAACGGATTGAATGCCATGGCAGCGGATGTGATCGTTTTGGGGGCGGGGATCATCGGGGTCTCCGTCGCTTTGCAACTGGCCCGCAGGGGCAAATCGGTGGTGCTGGTGGACCGGCGGGGACCGGGTGAGGAAACCTCCTTCGGCAATGCCGGACTGATCCAGAGAGAGGGTGTCGTTCCCTACGCCTTCCCGCAGGAAGTTAGCCGGCTTCTCCGCTATTCCCTGAACAACAGCATCGATGCCCGTTATCATCTCTCGGCCCTGCCGAAGATCGCGCCTTTTCTTGGCCGCTACTGGTATAATTCCGCAGCCACGCGCCACGCAGCAATTGCCCGCGCCTACGCGCCACTGATCGAGCACTCGGTCTCCGAACACAGCATCCTGATCGATGAAGCCAAGGCCGGCGATCTAATCGTGAAAAACGGTTGGATGGAGGCCTACAGGACCGCCGAAAGGCGGGATGCAGACTTTGCTTTCGCCGAACGTCTGGCGCGCGACCACGGCATCTCCCACACGAAACTCGATGGGGCGGAACTCGCCGCGGCGGAGCCGCATCTCAGCCGCGATTTCGTCGGCGGTTTAAAATGGAATGATCCATGGTCGGTGCGCGATCCACATGCGCTGACGCTCGCCTATGTCAAACTGTTCGAGAGCCTTGGCGGAACCTTTGTCCGGGGTGATGCATCCACGCTCAGCCAGACGACAAGTGGTTGGACGGTACGCACCGAGACCGGGGCGGTGGAGGCTGAACATGCCGTTGTCGCACTAGGCCCCTGGGCGGATACGGTGACGGAACGGCTCGGTTACCGCTTTCCGCTCGGCGTGAAACGCGGCTATCACATGCACTATGCGCCGCAGGAGGGAACCAAGCTCAACAACTGGCTAATCGACGCCGAGCGCGGTTATTTCCTCGCGCCAATGCGCAAAGGCATCCGCCTGACGACCGGCGCGGAATTTGCCGAACGCGATGCGCCGAAATCTCCCGTGCAGATCGAGCGGGCGGAACGGGTCGCCCGCACCGTCTTTCCTCTGGGCGGCAGGCTGGATGCGGAACCCTGGATGGGCGCGCGTCCCTGCACACCGGATATGATGCCGATCATCGGCAAGGCGCCGCGCCACAGGACATTGTGGTTCTCGTTCGGTCACGCCCATCACGGCCTCACACTCGGGCCCATCACTGGCCGTGTGCTGGCGGAAACCATGCTGGGAGAAACGCCGGTCATCGCCATCGATGCCTATCGACCCGAAAGGTTCAATCCCTAGATCCTGATGAACTGAAATCATCTCTGGCGAAAACCGTGTACACTTTTCGCCATCCCGCTCTGATGGCCGAATCCGCTGGCCTTCCCGCGGCGGGCCACGTAACATGGGCTTATAAAAAGGGAAAAGGGGCAAGCGTCATCATGACGGCGAGGTTTCTCATCTATCAACAGCAGGACGATTTTCGTTAGCGAAGCGCTTCTGCGCGCGAAACAGAAGAGAAACAGCCTGCTGGTGCATGATGGATGATATTGAAAAAGCAAAGAAATTTTTCGACGATAACCCCGATATCGAAATTCTCGAAGCCTTCGTCATAGATGCAAATGGCGTGCCGCGCGGCAAATGGATTCCGCGCGAAAGGGCGATCGATGTCCTTGAAAAGGGAATGGCGATCCCACGCTCGGTCTATGCGCTGGATATCTGGGGCCGCGATGTGCATGCCGCAGGCCTCGCCGAAGGGACGGGCGATCCGGACGGGTTCTGCTTTCCTGTTCCCGGCACGCTGTCTCGGGTGACATGGCTCGGCCGGCCGACCGCGCAAGTCCTGCTCGCGATGAAAAATCCTGATGGAACTGGGTTTTATGGCGATCCGCGCAATGTTCTGGCAAGGGTGCTGGAAGCCTACAAAAAGGCCGGCCTCACGCCGGTCGTGGCGACCGAACTTGAATTTTACCTGATCGACCCGGTTCGCTCTGCGCTCGATCCGGTGCGTCCGCCGCACAGCCGCGAAGGCCGGTGGCACACGGGCCAGACACAGGTTCTGTCGATTTCCGAATTGCAGGATTTCGAGGATGTCTTCCATGATATCGCCACCGCATGCAGGGCGCAGGGTGTTCTTGCCGATACGACGCTGCGGGAGAACGGCCCTGGCCAATATGAAATCAACCTCAATCATGTGCCGGACGCGTTGCGGGCCGCCGATTTCGCTGTTTTCCTGAAACGTATCGTCAAGGGTGTGGCGCGGCGGCACGATCTCGACGCCACCTTCATGGCGAAGCCGTACGGGTTACAGGCCGGCAATGGCATGCATGTGCATTTTTCCGTTCTCGATAGTGACGGCAGGAATATCTACGCCGGGGAAAACGGCCCATCGGACGCGCTGATGCATTCGGTCGGCGGCCTTCTGGAAAACATGGGGGAGAGCATGGCGATCTTCGCTCCCCATGCCAATTCCTATCGCCGCCTGACGCCCAGCGAACATGCGCCCACCTATGCCTCCTGGGGCATAGACAACCGCTCGGCGGCGGTGCGCGTTATCACTGCCAGCAAGGCCGCAACCCGCATCGAACATCGTGTCGCCGGCGCCGATACCAATCCCTATCTTGTTGTGGCAATGATCCTGAGTGCTGCCCTTGCCGGCATGAAGGAAAAACGCCAGCCGGGCGGCGCGATTTCCGGCGACAGCCACGCCATCAATCACGAACCTTTGCCCACCAACTGGGATTATGCATTGCAGCGTTTCACGCGTTCGAGTTTCGCCTATGCGACGCTTGGCCAGCGCTATCGCACGCTGTTTTCTGCCTGCAAACAGCAGGAACTTTCCGAATTTTCCCTGCGTGTAACCGACGTCGAATATGACGCCTATATCAGGACGGTGTGAGATGGCTGAGGTGACGACTATTCCCAATCCCGGCCACACATCCTCCTGGTATGCGGCCTCCGCCAATGTCAAATCCGTGCGGCCAACGCTTGAAGGCGCAATGGAAGCGGATGTCTGCGTCATCGGTGGCGGGTTTACCGGGATTTCCGCAGCACTCGAACTTTCCGAACGCGGCTATTCCGTTATCGTGCTGGAAGGCGTGCGGGTCGGCTTCGGCGCGTCGGGGCGCAATGGCGGCCAGATCGTCAATGGCTATAGCCGCGACCTCGAAACAATCGCCAGTCGTTACGGCCACGACAAGGCGGTGAAACTCGGCGAAATGTCGCTGGAAGGCGGGGAGATCATCCGCAGCCGCATTTCGAAATACGCTATCGATTGCGATCTCGTCGATGGCGGTTTCTTTGCGGCCTTCACGACGAAACAGATTCGCGAGATGGAGGCCCATAAGGCCCATTGGGAAAAACACGGCCATGGCGGGCTTGAGATGGTCTCCAAAGCCGATGTTGGAAAATACGTGCGGACCGATCGTTATGCCGGCGGCATGATCGACCGTTTCGGCGGCCACATCCATCCGCTCAATCTGGTGCAGGGGGAAGCCGCGGCGGCCGAAAGTCTCGGTGCGCGCATATTCGAAAATTCGAGGGTCATTTCGCTGGAGCAGGGCGTAAACCCTGTCGTGCGCACGGCGACGGGCAGCGTGAAGGCGAAATATGTTCTCGTCTGCGGCAATGCCTATCTCGGCAAGCTGCTGCCGGAAATCGGCGACCGGATGATGCCGGTCTCAAGCCAGGTCATGGCGACAGAGCCGCTTGATGCCGATCTGATCGAGGAACTCCTGCCAGCCAATTATTGCGTCGAGGATGCCAATTATATTCTCGATTATTATCGCCGCACCTCCGACAACCGCCTGCTTTATGGCGGTGGTATCGGTTATGGCGGCAGCGATCCGGCGGATCTGACCGGGGTAATCCGTCCGAATATGCTGAAGACTTTCCCGCAACTGGAAAAGACGAAGATCGATTTTGCCTGGAGCGGCAATTTCGCGCTGACGCTGACGCGCATCCCGCATATGGGCAAACTGTCGGACAATGTCTATTTTTCGCATGGCGACAGCGGCCACGGTGTCACCACCACGCATCTGCTCGGCAAGATATTGGGCGAGGCCGTTGCAGGCCACGCCGAGCGTTTCGATGTCTGGAGTTCCCTGCCGAATTATCCGTTCCCAGGCGGTAAGACGTTCCGCGTGCCGCTGACCGTGCTTGGTGCATGGTGGTACGGCCTGCGCGACAGGCTCGGATTTTAAAAAATCACCGCTTTCAGGCCCGAAAGTGCGTTTGCGGTAATTTCCTCCGGCGTGGCGTCGATGCTGACGGTTACGACGCCGGGTTCGCCGGTCGGCACTTCCAGCGTGGCAAGCTGGGTCTGGAGCAGCGAGAGCGGCATGAAGTGCCCCTTGCGTTCGCCCATACGCCTGCTGAGAAGTTCCAGGCTGCCGTCCAGATAGACGAAAGCGAGCGGGCCACCGGTAGCCTCGCGAAGGCGGTCGCGATAGATTTTCTTCAGCGCCGAGCAGGAAACGACGACACCGTTATTTTCGTTTCCCTTGCGCAGTTCTGCGCCAATCAGATCGAGCCAGGGCCAGCGATCTTCGTCGGTCAGCGGAATGCCCTCTGACATTTTATCGACATTGGATTTCGGGTGAAGCTTGTCGCCCTCAATAAAGGCAATGCCCAGTTTTTCCGCCAGTTCCTCTGCGACCGTGGACTTGCCAGAGCCGCTCACTCCCATCACGACGATTGCCTTTGTCACCCGAACCTCGAATGTTTCTGTTTCGACGGTCAGCCCCTAACATGCGCGGCGGATGTCGGGAACATAAAAATGAGGAGCTTGCATTTGTCAGTGCCCGGTTTTGCGGGCCGCTGCCTTTTCCAGTGCAGAAAAGCTGGCGTGGATCAGGATTGCCAGCACAGCGACGATCAATCCGCCCTGAAGGATGAAGGCGAGATTGTTGGATTGCAGGCCGGCGATGATCACCTCTCCGAGCGTGCGGGCCGCGACCGTGGAACCGATGGTTGCTGTCGAAAGGCTGATCACCGCCGAAAGCCTGATGCCTGCGAGGATCGCCGGAAGGGCAAGTGGCAGCTCCACTTTGACAAGTCTTTGCCAGCCGGTCATGCCGGCGCCCTTTGCGGCATCCATGACGGTTGGCGGCAGCGTGGTCAGCCCTGTCAGCGTATTTTCGAAAACCGGTAAAAGCGCATAGAGAAACAGCGCAATGAGCGTCGGTTTCTCGCCAAAACCGATCATCGGCACGGCAAGCGCCAGCACCGCCACCGGCGGAAAGGTCTGGCCGATATTGACGATGCTGCGCGATAGCGGCAGAAAATCCGCGCCGAAAGGGCGGGTGACGAGAACCGCAAGGGCCCCCGCCACCAGCGTGGCCAGCCCCGTTGCGATTGCGACAATGGTCAGATGCGACAGTGTCAGGGAAAGCAGATTGGCCTGCGTGTAGATCGCCGGCGCATTGGTCTGCACAAGAGGGCGGAATATCGGTGCGAAAACCTGCGGCGCCGCGAGAAAGGCGATCAGCGCCAGCACCAGAACCCCGGGGGCGAAAAACGAAGCGGCATTTTTCATGGGGTTCCGGCAGCCCGCTGGAGCAGAACGTCGCGCCGCACGATACCTGCGGGTTTGCCATCGTCTTTCAGCACCGGCAAGGTATCGCAGCCCGCCCACAACATTGCAGACAGGGCGTCGCGCTGGCTGGTATGTTCATTCAAAGGTTCGCCTTCGGCGCTTCCCGGCTCCACGACGTCTGCAACCGACAGGACGGATAGAAGTTTCAGGGCGCGCTCGTTTTCGCCGATCATGGTGCGGACGAAATTCGTTGCCGGTTTTAGCACCAGCTCGGCCGGCGGGCAGTCCTGAACGATACGGCCCTTGTCCATAACGGCAATACGATCCGCCAGGTGAAAGGCCTCGTCCATATCATGCGTGACAAGAACGATGGTGACACCGAGCTTCTTCTGGATATCGAGAAGATCGTTCTGGGCCTTGGCGCGGATAACCGGGTCCAGTGCACCGAAAGGTTCGTCCATCAGAAGAATGTTCGGTTCTGCTGCAAGCGCGCGCGCCACGCCGACACGCTGTTGCTGGCCGCCTGAAAGCTCATGCGGAAAGCGGTTGGCATAAAGCGCCGGATCCAGCTGGAAGAGCTGCATCAGCGCGTCGATTTTCGCATCGATGCGCTTGCGGTCCCAGCCGATGAGCTGCGGAACCGTCGCGATATTCTCCGCCACGGTGCGATGCGGAAACAACCCATGGCCCTGAATGGCATAGCCGATCTGACGGCGCAGCTTGTAGCCCGGCATGGTGCTCACATCGTCTCCGTCGATGCGGATAGTGCCGGAGGTCGGCTCCACCAGCCGGTTTATCATGCGCAGCAGTGTGGTTTTTCCCGACCCGGAAGTGCCGACGATGACGGTGACGGTGCGCGGCGCCACAGTCAGGGAGACCTGGTCGACCACGACCGTATCGCCATATCGTTTCGTGATGGTGTCGATCTCGATCATGCCTTTTGCCTTCCGCCTGCGCTGAAGAGATTGCTGTCGATAAGGGCGTCGAGCGTAATCGCGGCGGCGAAGCCGAGCAGAACGGTCGGCACGGTGCCGAGCAGTACGAGGTCCATCGCGGTCTGCCCTATGCCCTGAAACACGAAAACGCCAAATCCACCGCCGCCGATCAGTGCTGCGATGGTCGCAAGACCGATATTCTGCACCAGCACGATACGGATGCCGGTGAGGATGACGGGCATGGCGAGTGGAAACTCCACCCGCAGCAGCCTTTGCAGTGGCGTCATGCCAAGCCCGCGCGCGGCTTCCCGCACTGCCTGCGAAACGCCGGACAGGCCGACGACCGTATTGGAGACAACGGGCAGCAGCGAATAGAGAAATAGCGCCACGAAGGCCGGCGCCATGCCGATGCCGGCGATGCCGATCTTCGCCGCACCCGGCACATTGGCTGCCATCCATCCGAGTGGCGCGATCAAGAGGCCGAAAAGCGCGATGGAGGGAATGGTCTGGACGATATTGAGAGCGTTCAGTAGACCGGAGCGCAAACGCTCGACCTTGTAACAGAGAATGCCGAGCGGGATACCGGCGAGGGTGGCTGCAACCAGCGACCCGATGGCAAGTTCCACATGCCGCAGTGCTTCGGTCCAGAAGATATCTGCCCGGCCGTTATATTCCTTGATGATGGAGAGATCGTCCCAGAGGCCGCTTGTCAGGACCGCCGCAAGCGTCCCGGTTGCCACCAGCAACAGCAAAATCCGCAAAGTGGGTTTCGGCTGGAGACGTGCAATGCAATCGGCGGCGAGCAATGCAAGCCCTGCAAACATCAACCAGAAACCGCTGGCGGGCGATACGCGGGCAAAACTGTTGCCCTCGGGTGTCAGCGCAGACGCCGCCTGCCCGACGAAGATCGCCAGTGCCGCGAGACCGACCAGCGCAGCGGCGAGTTTCAGGCGCGCCGGAAACCGGAAAAAGGCGATGAAGGCGGCGACAACAATGATGGCGACGAGGAGGGTAGCAGCAGCAACCGGAAGCGCTTCGAAGATCGTTCGCGTTTCACCCTGAATGATCCGGTTAGCTCGGAATGTCATGAAGGGGGACGCTGCAAGCGCGTAGAGAAGCAGGCACGAAATCAGCACGCCTACCTTGTCAGGCCATTTCGTCAAATTCCGCTCCCCGGATCATAGGTTCGGACGGGATGGTGAAAACCTCACATGGTTTCCGATATCCCGCCCTAACGGTTCTATGGCAATTACTTGAGGAAACCGTTCTTCGTCAGGAAGTCGGTCGCAACTGCCTTGGCCTGTTCGCCCCCCACCTGCACGCGGGCGTTCAGCTCCTGCAAGGTTGCCAGATCCAGCTTTTCGAAAACGGGTTTCAGCAATGTCTCGATATTGGGGTTCTTTTTCAGAACTTCCTCGCGAATGATCGGCGCAGGCTGGTAGACGGGCTGCACATGCTTGTCGTCCTCAAGCACGACAAGACCGGACGGCGCTATGCCACCATCGGTGCCATAGACCATGGCCGCATTGGCATTGTTCGTCTGATTTGCGGCGGCAGCGATAGTGGCAGCCGTGTCGCCACCGGAAAGCGTGATCAGCTGATCCGGCTTCATGGTGAAGCCGTAGGTGGTCTGAAATGCCGGCAGGGCGGCTGCGGAATTGACGAATTCCGAGGAGGCGGCAAGAACCACGTCACCGCCACCGGTAATGTATTTGCCGAAATCCGAAAGCGTCTTCAGATTGTTCTTGTCGGCAACATCCTTGCGCAGCGCAATCGCCCAGGTGTTGTTTGCGGGCGATGGTGTCAGCCAGACGATCTTGTTGGCGTCATAGTCGAGTGTCTTGGCTTCCTGGTAAGCCTTGGCGGCATCTTTCCAGAGCGGGTCGTCCGCCTTGGAGAAGAAGAAGGCGGCGTTGCCTGTGTATTCCGGATAAATGTCGATCTCGCCGGCAGTGATCGCTTTTCTGACGACCGGGGTAGCGCCAAGCTGGATGCGATCCGTCGTCTCGATATTGTTCTTGTTCAGCACGGCAAGGATGATGTTGCCGAGAACGCCGCCCTCCGTGTCGATCTTAGACGACACCACCACCTGCGCCTGAGCGAAGGAAACAGAAAGGGCGAGCGCAAATCCGGCGCCTGTCAACATCATCGAGCGGTTCATGAATAGTCCTCCGGTGGGTCAGCCTGTCGAACACGCGAAAAATCGCCGCCGCAATTGCGGAGAAACATGAACGGCCAGAGGAACAAATGGTTGCAACGCCATTGGCGTTTTTTACCTGAATGGCGAGCGCGCTGGCCCGGCTTAGATTTCGCCGTCCCGCTTGCGCGCATCCTTGCCCATGACCAGCGGCATGAGAACCGACAGGAACAGAAGTCTGAGAACGTGATGTGATCCGACATAGGCGGTATCGGCATGCATCATCACGGCCATCGCCGCCATGGTTTCAAGACCGCCCGGCGAATAGGCAATCATCACCGCATTGAGCGGAACGCCTGTAATGTTGGAAATCATCCAGGCGATACTTCCGGCGATCACCATCACGGCGATGGTGACGACGAAACCTGCCAGAAAGCCTTTTCGCACATCCATCAGCGACACATTCGAAAAGCGCGTGCCGATGAGACAGCCGATCAGCACATAGACCGGCAGGCTGAGCCAGCTCGGAACACCGCCCTCGGTAAGGCCGGTAATATGGGTGCCGATGGAAACCGCGACGCCGCCCAGCAGCAGGGCTGCGGGAAATCTCCAGCGAAGGAACAGCCATCCCATCGCAAGCGACGCGCCAATGGTCAGGGCCAGTGTGAACAGGCCCATCGGTGGATTGGCGATGAGCGGTTCCGTGCTGACGAGATCGAAATATTCAACAATCAGCGGCACGGAAAGCGTCAGCGCCAGCACTCGCACGCTTTGCACGATGCTGACGGTCGCAAGGTCGCTTTTCGTCTCGGCGCCGAGGCTGATGATATAGCTGAGGTGCCCGGGCGAAGCGCCCAGCATTGCCGTCGTCCTGTCGTATCCGAAGCCGTAATGCAGGATCCAATAGGCGACATACAGCATGATGACGACTGCAACGAGCACGATGACGAAGCTCAGTGGCCATGTCTTCGCGGCATCGATCACCGACGGCGTTACGCTCGTTCCCATCGAAATGCCGACCACAACGAAACAGGCATTGCGGATGAAGGCGGGAATCCCAAGCTTCACGCCCGCCAGTCCCGTAATCGTCACGGCGAGCGCCGGACCGGACAGAAACGGCGCTGGAACGTTAAGGAGACTGGCAAGCAGCGCACCCATGCTGCCGACGAGCGCGGTAAGTGCAAATGTATGGAATTCAGGCTTGATGATCATTGCGACGCTGGCTGATTGCTTCAAAAAAGCTCGCGACCAAATGCGCCGCTTCGTCTCCTGGCGTCAACACGCTCGACCAAAAATATTGCATTTCCGAAGTATTCTATAAAAGAAAAGCCCGTGACCTGCGGACACGGGCTAGCGCAATTGTTGCTTGGGCAATGGGATGATCAGGCGGCCGGCAAGGCGGCGATCTTCGGCATTTCCGTGTCGATGCCGAGCAGGAAGTTGATCTGCGGCCGCGCCTTGACGAGATCGTCGATGGAATATTCCGCCAGCACATCGAAGAAGGCATTGAGCGCCTTGCGAAGCGCCGAGTTGAGGCCGCAGCTATCCACAAGCGGACATTCGACAGCACCGTCCTCGAAGCATTCCGCCATGGCAAAACTGTCTTCGGTCACCTTCACCACGTCAAACAGGCTGATTTTCTCAGCGGGTTTACCAAGACGCACGCCGCCGTTACGGCCGCGCACGGTTTCCACCAGACCGGCCTTGTTGAGCGGCTGCAGAATTTTGAAAAGGAACAGCTCAGATACGCCATAAGCCCTGGCGATCTCCGGAATGCGGCTCAACTTGCCTTCATTTGCGGCGCAATACATCAACATGCGAACGGCATAGTTGGTCTGTTTGGTCAAACGCATGCTGGTCTCCTAACTCTCAATGTGGAGTTATATAGTCTCTTTTTCAGTTTAGAACAATTCCAGAAACTGAAAAAACTGGCAGCGATCCGATATTTCTCGGACAGCCTTGTTGACCGCTTTGATGATTCATGAACAAACAAGTCAAGAATCTGAATGTAATGGAGGCATTCTTAATGGCAAGCTTGAAATCGTGTTTTTCCGCTGCCGTTTTTTCGGGTCTGACGATCCTCTCGGCCGCGCCCGCTGCTTTTGCGGACGGCGAGGTGAACGTCTATTCCTACCGGCAGCCCGAGTTGATTCAGCCGCTGCTCGATGCCTTCACGAAAGAAACGGGCATAGAGGCCAACGTTCTCTTCCTCGACAAGGGTCTGGTGGAGCGCATTCAGGCAGAAGGCGTCAATTCGCCGGCCGACGTGCTGTTGACGGTCGATATCGCCCGGCTTGTCGAGGCGAAAGAAGGCGGCGTCACACAGCCGGTGCTGAACGATCCCGTCATTGAAAAGGATATCCCAGCCAATCTGCGCGATCCGCAAGGCGAATGGTTCGGCCTGACGACGCGTGGCCGCGTGGTATATGCCTCGAAGGAGCGGGTCACCCAGAAAGACATCACCTATGAAGAGCTTGCCGATCCGAAATGGAAGGGCAAGATCTGCATTCGCGACGGCCAGCATTCCTACAATATCGCGCTGATCGCCTCGATGATCGCCCATCATGGCGTCGATTATACCCGGACATGGCTGACCGGCCTTAAGAACAATCTTGCCCGCAAGCCTGATGGAACAGACCGCAGCCAGGCCAAATCGATCTTTTCCGGCGAATGCGATATCGCGCTCGGCAATACCTATTATGTCGGCCTGATGCTGACCAACGACCGCGAGCCGGAGGAAAAGGTCTGGGCGGGATCGGTGCGGGTGATCTTTCCCAATGCGGGAGATCGCGGAACGCATGTGAATATTTCCGGCATGGCGCTGACCAAATACGCACCCAACAAGGACAATGCGCTGAAGCTGATGGAATTCTTGGCATCGCGCGAGGCGCAGGAAATCTATGCCAAGCAGGTCTTCGAATACCCGGTGCTGCCCGGCGCGGAGCCTTCCGATGTCGTGAAGGGCTTCGGCCCCATCAATCCGGACAAGCTGCCACTGACGGATATTGCCGCCCACCGCAAACAGGCATCCGAGCTGGTGGACGAAGTGGGTTTCAACGACGGCCCGACCAATTGACGCCGTTTGCACACCTGTGACCGGTTAGGATACCGGCGGGTCAATCGCCCGCCGGTTGATTGTTTAGAGACGCATTGCTTACTTCATCGTCGGCATGACGAATTCGGCACCCGATTTGATGCCGGACGGCCAGCGCGAGGTGATCGTCTTGGTCTTCGTCCAGAACTTGATCGAATCCGTTCCGTGCTGGTTGAGATCGCCGAAGCTCGAGGCCTTCCAGCCGCCGAAGGAGTGGTAGGCGAGCGGAACAGGGATCGGAACGTTGATGCCGATCATGCCGATATTGATGCGGCTGGCGAAGTCACGCGCAGCATCGCCGTCACGGGTGTAGATCGCAACACCGTTGCCATATTCATGCTTCATCGGCAGTTCCAGCGCGTCTTCGTAGTTCTTGGCGCGAACGACGGAGAGAACAGGTCCGAAGATTTCCGTCTTGTAGATGTCCATGTCAGGGGTGACGTGGTCGAACAGGCAGCCACCGACGAAATAGCCGTCTTCATAACCCTGGAGCTTGAAGTCGCGGCCATCGACCAGCAGTTTCGCGCCCTGCTCGACACCGCTGTCGATCAGACCCTTGACGCGCGTTTGCGCTTCCTTGGTAACGAGCGGGCCCATATCGGCCTTGTCGTCGGTGTAGGGGCCGATCTTTAGTGCTTCGATCTGCGGGATGAGCTTTTCAACGAGACGGTTGGCCGTTTCTTCGCCAACCGGAACCGCAACCGACACCGCCATGCAGCGCTCGCCGGCCGAACCGTAACCGGCGCCCATCAAGGCGTTCACGGCCTGATCGAGATCGGCATCAGGCATGATGATCATGTGGTTCTTCGCGCCGCCGAAGCACTGTGCGCGCTTGCCGTTCATGGCGGCAGTACCGTAGACGTAGCGGGCAATCGGCGTCGAGCCGACGAAGGAAACCGCGCCGATATCCGGATCCGTCAGGATGGCGTCGACAGCGCCCTTGTCACCATTGACGACGTTGAGGATGCCGGCCGGAAGACCTGCCTCGATCATCAGTTCGGCAAGGCGGATCGGCAGGGACGGATCGCGCTCGGAAGGCTTGAGGATAAAGGCGTTGCCGCAGGCGATTGCCGGCGCAAACATCCACATTGGGATCATGCCGGGAAAGTTGAACGGCGTGATGCCCGCACCGATGCCGACCGGCTGGCGGATCGAATACATGTCGATGGCGGGACCTGCGCCCTCGGTGAACTCACCCTTCTGCAGATGCGGAATGCCGCAGACGAATTCGCAGACTTCGAGGCCGCGCACGATATCGCCCTTGGAATCTTCGACGGTCTTTCCGTGCTCGCTGGAGAGCAGCACCGCCAGTTCATTCATGTCGCGGTTCAGAAGTTCGACGAACTTGAAGAAAACGCGGGCGCGGCGCTGCGGGTTGGTGGCGGCCCACTTCGGCTGTGCCGCTTTTGCGCTTTCCACGGCAGCGCGCAGCTCGGCGTCGCTGGCAAGCGCGACAGTCGCCTGCACTTCGCCGGTTGCCGGGTTGTAGACGTTAGATGTGCGTCCACTGGTGCCGGACACATGCTTGCCGTTGATGAAATGACCGATTTCCCTCATGGGGCTTTCCTCCGCTATTTTTTGATGGGTGCAGCATTGCACTTGAATTTGTACAAATCAATGAACTCAGATAAGAAACCGTTGTGCGTAAATTGAAGCAAGGCGAGCATTTTGAGGGTAGCGGCGGATTTCCGACACCCACACGTTCGCCGCTCAACAGAAGGTCAGAAGCTTGATGAGCGATGAACCGGTCGTGCGGATGGCTGAAATCCAAATCGATCCAACCCAGCTGGATGCCTATCGCAGACTGCTTGCAGAAGAGATCGAAGCTTCGGTCAGCCTGGAAATTGGTGTGCTTGCATTAAATGCGGTGGCAATTAAAGGCAGCCCGGAAAAGATTCGCATCCTCGAAGTCTACGCGGACCGGGCGGCATATGAAGCGCATCTGCAAACGCCGCATTTTCTGAAATACAAAGAGGGTGTGGCAGGAATGGTGACGTCGCTGACCTTGCTTGACGTCGAACCCATAATGCTGCGCAGCAAACCATGAATTGGGATGACGTCCGCATCTTCCTCGCCGTTGCCCGCTCCGGGCAGATCCTTGCCGCATCGAAACGGCTCGGACTCAACCACGCAACGCTTTCGCGGCGATTGACGTCGCTGGAGCAGGCACTGAAGACCCAATTATTTATCCGCCGGACGAACGGTTGCGAACTGACCGAAGAAGGTCAGTTGTTTTTGGGCGCCGCCGAGCGCATGGAAACCGAAATGCTGAATGCGCAGGCAAATCTCGGTCGTGTCGATACGGCAGTGGCGGGAACGGTGCGCATCGGCGCGCCCGATGGTCTTGGGGTTTCTTTTCTTGCGCCACGGCTTGGCCGGCTGACCGCGCGTTATCCCGACCTAAAAATCCAGCTCGTGCCGGTTCCGCGCTCCTTTTCCCTGTCGCAGCGAGAGGCCGATATCGCCATCACCATCGAGCGGCCGGAACAGGGTAGGCTGATGTTTTCCAAGCTCACCGACTATTCGCTGGGGCTCTACGCATCGAAGTCCTATCTCTCCGAATATGGAACGCCGGCGGATGTGGAAACACTCAAGCGCCATCGGCGCATCGGCTACGTCGAGGATCTGATCTTCTCGCCTTCTCTGAACTATACCGGCGAGATCATGCGCGACTGGGACGCCGCCTTTGAAATCTCCAGCGCCACCGGTCAGACCGAGGCGGTGCGCTCGGGCGCCGGTATCGGCATCCTGCATAATTACATTGCCGGACAATATCCCGAACTTCTGCGGATCATGCCGCATATGAGCATAAGCCGGTCCTATTGGACGGCCTATCACGAATCCGCCCGTCAGTTGGTCCGCGTGCGCACGGTGGTCGATTTTCTCCAGGAACTCGTTGCCGAAGAGAAGCGCATGTTCGCGTGACATCGAAATTGCCGATTTATTAGTACTATTAATACGCGACTCCTCCCGCTTCGGGCTTGACAAACGAGGGCTGGCTGAACGACCAATGCAGCCATTGGGAGAGAACGGAACCTGACATGCCGAATATATTACGAAAGCTTTCGCCGACTGGCCTCGGCGTGGCCGTCATGCTGCTTGGAATGCTGCTTTTCGCGTTGAACGACGCTATGGGAAAATGGCTAGTTTCGACCTACAGCCAGGGGCAGGTGATCCTCATCCGCAGCGTCGCTGCCCTTGTCATTCTGGTTCCGATCGTGTGGAAAGGCGGTCTTTCCGGCCTCATGAAAATCGAGCGACCGTCTCTCCAGGTGGCGCGCGTATTCTTCTCCACCGCCGAGCTTTTCTGTTTCTATTTCGCAGTCGCTGCTCTGCCGCTGGCAGACGTGATGACCTACTGGCTCGCCGCCCCCATTTATGTGGCGGCTCTATCGCCGTTTCTCCTGGGAGAAAAGGTCGGCTGGCGTCGCTGGACGGCCATCGCCATTGGTTTCGTCGGTGTTCTCATTGCCTTGCAGCCAAGCTCGGCAAGCCTCACCTCGGCCGCACTGTTTTCCATTCTCGGCAGCGCCGCCTTCGCCTTCATGATGTTGTCCGGACGCCAGCTACGCAACACGCCCGATACGGTGCTCGCTTTCTGGCAGATCATCGGTGCGGGGCTTGCGGGCCTCGTTGCGGTGTTCGTCACGCCGTCTGGCTGGTTGCCGGTCCAGTCCGGTTTCGATCTCGCTTTCCTCGGCCTGCTCGGCGTGGTCGCCATGGCGGCGCATGTGCTGGTCAACCGCGCTCTGAAGCTCGCGGACGCCGCGACCGTCGCGCCGCTGCAATACACATTGCTGCTCTGGGCGGTGGTCTTTGGCTGGCTGTTCTTTGGTGATGTGCCGCAGACCAGTATCGTCGTCGGTGCGGGCCTGATCGTTCTTTCCGGCCTTTATATTTTCTTCCGTGAAAATACGCTCAAACGCGGTCGCGAAAAGGTGGATATACTGGCTGCGGACTAGACATTTCCTCTGTTTACCCGTGATGTTGCCGCCGAAATCATCACGGGACTTGACGAAGAGGTGATCTTCGAGGAGTAAGAGAAGGTCCTGCGATCATATGTCTCGCAAGGGCAGAGGAAACAAAGGTGCCGGGCCCCTCTGGCGAGAGTTTTACGGCGCTCTCGTGATGTCGGTACCGCCTGCAAAAATTGGCCGGCGGATTAAAAACTATGAAAAACCTGAATGTGCTTCGCGCGCGTGCTTTCTGCGTGCGGCCCGACGTCCTGCGTCGTTCCGCAATCGCTCTCGTTACCGGAGGTAACCGGACATGAGCGCCGCCCAGAAAACCACACTTTCCTACTTCAAGTGGGCTTTTATCGTCACCATCGTCGGTCTGATCCTTGGCGGCTATCTCGGCTGGGAAATGACCGGAACTGTCAGTGGAACAGCGACGATCTTCTTCATTTGTGCGGTGCTTGCCGTGCTGGAAATTTCGCTTTCCTTCGACAACGCCATCGTCAACGCCAACAAGCTGAAAGAGATGACGCCAGTCTGGCAGCATCGCTTCCTGACCTGGGGTATTCTGATAGCCGTTTTCGGCATGCGTATCGTCTTCCCGCTGCTGATCGTGGTCGTTGCCGCCAATGTCGGCCCCTGGACGGCGCTCGTCATGGCGGCCACGCAGCCGGAACGTTATGCAGAAATCATGCGTGACGCCCATCTGCCGATCGCTGCTTTCGGCGGTACCTTCCTGATGATGGTCGGTCTCAACTTCTTCTTCGACCATGAGAAGGACGTGCACTGGGTGCGCTGGATCGAGGAAAAGGCTGCGGTCTATTCCTCCGTCAAGGGTATCGAGATCGCCTTCGTGCTGGTCGTCATGCTGGCCTTCTCTCGTATCATCGGCGCCAGCGACAATCCGGAGCTTGGTCCGGTTGCGGCCAACACCTTTTTCCATGCGGCAATCTGGGGTCTTTTGACCTTCCTGCTGGTGGAAGTCGTCGGCGGTATTCTCGATCGTAGCCAGGAAGTGCTCGAAGGCGCTGCAAAAGGCGGCTTCGGTGCGTTTCTCTATCTCGAGGTGCTCGATGCAAGCTTCTCCTTCGATGGCGTCATCGGTGCTTTTGCGCTGACGCAGAACCTGTTCATCATCGCCATCGGCCTCGGTATCGGCGCCATGTACGTGCGCTCGATGACGATCATGCTGGTGGAAAAGGGAACGCTCGCCGAATACCGCTATCTGGAACACGGCGCTTTCTACGCGATCCTCATCCTGTCCGTCATCATGTACGTGCAGACGATGTTCCACATTCCGGAGGTCATCACCGGCCTTGGTGGCGCGACCCTGATCGGCATTTCGCTCTGGTCGTCGATCCGACATAACCGGCGGCACAATGCAGATGCGACCGATGCCGCACGCGGTGCGGAAATCTGATCCATCCCGATCCCAGCCTTCCGCTGTTACGGCGGAAGGCAGTTTTTAAGCACTGAATTGCTGATTGCCTGTTTTTGTTGCTATTTCCGCCTTGCGGAAAATTTGAACATAACATCGAAGTTATACCCCAAGCACCTGTTTTTGCTCGTATTTGTGCGCTGCAGTAAAACTGGCACGCTTCCTGCATCTCATCTTGCAAGTCCAGAGGGGACATTAGAGGCCCGAAAAACGGGTTTAAACAACACCGCCGCGCCGCGCGATCTTTTATGATCTGCGAAGGCGCGGCGGTTCTGTTTGTGCGGTATGCTTCTTGAGTTTTCCGCTCCGTTGAATGAAAACGGTGGGATAACGACTGGAAGGTTACCGGTTTGCCTGCAGAACTTTCGCCTACGGAGGCCTTGGGGCTTTGGCATCGCGTATCTGCTGCGCAGGTCACGGCCGATGCGCCGGATTTGACCTTGCGCCAGACTACAATCCTGCTGCAGATATACCTCGTGCCGCCGCCACATACAGTCCGGGGCCTCGCCGCCTTGCTGGGCGTGACCAAACCGGTCATCACCCGCGCACTCGACAGTCTGGGAGCGCTCGGGCTGGTTGACAGGGTGCGGGACGAACGGGACAAGCGCAATGTCGTGATAAAACGCACCGTGGCAGGTGCGCTCTATCTGGAAAAATTCGGCGATCTGATTATTGATCAGGCACGCAAGATCTAACCTCTGGATGTGAAACCATGATGCTCGACCGCCGCCTGAATGTCTTCCGCTCCGATCTGGCCGATGAGAAACTGCAAGGCGTGGTTCAGGCCGAGCGTTTCGTCAGCGGTTCGCCCGCCCAGATCGCGGTGCCGGTTATTGGCCTGCGGCCAACGCCTGACCTTGCCGCCGGCATCGATACGGAGCTGCTGTTTGGTGAAACCGTGCGCATTTTCGACCGGGCGAATGGCTTCGCCTGGGTGCAGGCGGATGCGGATGGTTATGCCGGTTACGTGCCGGAGACGGCAATCGGCGATGTCGTTGCCGTTACCCACCAGGTGGTTGCGCCACGCACTTTCCTCTATCCTTCCGCCGAATTGCGCAAACCGCCGGTCGCAGCCATTTCCATGGGCAGCATGGTCCGGATCGTTGGTGAGGCCGAGACACGCGGCACCCGCTATCTGCTGACCGAAAAAGGCGAAGGCATTATCGCCGCCCATTGCCGACCAGCCGATGCCGCTCTTGAAGAGGACTATGTTGCGGTGGCCTTGCGCTTTATCGAGACACCTTATCTCTGGGGCGGCCGCTCCGGCTTTGGCATCGATTGCTCGGGCCTCGTGCAATTGTCCATGGCGATGACGGGCCGACGGGTTCTGCGCGATACCGACATGCAGGTGAAATCGCTCGGCGTGGAAATAGAACGCGATGAATTGCGCCGCGGCGATCTGGTTTTCTGGAAGGGCCATGTCGGGCTCATGGAAAACGAAGAGACGCTGCTGCATGCCAATGGCCACACGATGAATGTTGCACGCGAAAATCTCAATGAGGCCATCGAGCGCATCGGCTGGCTTTACGAAAAGCCGACGGCTTTCCGGCGTTTGGAAGGCTGAGGCGGCGGCTTCACGAAATTGTGCCTGCCTCGCCCTTTGTGCGACCACAGCCGAAAGCCTACATCGGTTGAATGATGGTACGGGACCGGCATCGATGAACACAAAAATGGCAACACGATTGGCAACGATGCTGGCAGCGCTTTTAATGAGCGCTTCCGCGCAGGCGCAGACCGTTTTTCAGAATGGTTTTGCTCCGGCTCCAGATGCCTATGCGAACCTGCCGGGTGTCAAGGACCCGCGAACGCTACAGCCCAAGGTGCGTTACAATTGCCATAGCGAACTTGGTGTAACTGGATATGCCCGCGGCCCATACCGGGATGTTTTCGGTAGTCGCGGTCTGCCGGTTCAGGGCTATCGCTGCACCGATGAGAACGGCATCTCCAGCTTCGGTGGCAGAAATCCCATCTCCAAGGACTGGTATCCCGGCATCAATCCAGTCGACCCGACCTTCTGAAGTAATATGACTTAAAGCGGCGTTTGCGCCGCCCGCACTCTGGACTTGTTGTTGCTTTTTCAGATAAATCTTTGACATGACAGGTTGATAATACCTGCCGAGGTGCGGGGTGACGTCGGCCCTGCCGATGTTCTGGGCCGATGCTGGGGAATGCAAGCATGACGAAGACCGATATAGCAACCCGTGTCCACAATCACACCTGGAAACTCGATCCGATCGTCCGCAGCCTGATCGATACGGATTTCTACAAGCTGCTGATGTTGCAGATGATCTGGAAACTCTATCCGGAAGTCGACGCGACGTTTTCGCTCATCAACCGCACGAAGACGGTGCGGCTGGCGGAAGAGATCGACGAGATGGAACTGCGCGAGCAGCTCGATCACGCGCGTACCCTGCGCCTCTCCAAGAAGGAAAACATCTGGCTTGCGGGTAACACCTTCTACGGCCGCTCGCAAATCTTCGAGCCTGAATTCCTCTCCTGGCTTTCGAGCTACCAACTGCCCGAATACGAGCTTTTCAAGCGCGACGGGCAATATGAGCTGAATTTCCACGGCCGCTGGATGGATACGACACTCTGGGAAATCCCGGCACTGGCGATCATCAATGAGCTACGCTCGCGCAGCGCAATGCGCTCGCTTGGTTATTTCACGCTGGATGTTCTCTACGCCCGCGCAAAGGCCAAGATGTGGGAAAAGGTCGAACGGTTGCGGGAACTGCCGGGCCTGCGAATTTCCGATTTCGGCACCCGTCGCCGCCACAGTTTTCTGTGGCAGCGCTGGTGCGTCGAGGCGCTGAAGGAAGGCATCGGCCCTGCCTTCACCGGCACGAGCAACGTCCTTCTCGCCATGGATTCAGACCTTGAGGCGGTCGGCACCAACGCGCATGAATTGCCGATGGTGGTTGCGGCGCTGGCGCAAACCAACGAGGAACTGGCCGCAGCACCCTATCAGGTTCTGAAGGACTGGAACCGGCTTTACGGCGGCAACCTGCTGATCGTGCTACCCGATGCTTTTGGCACGGCGGCCTTTCTGCGCAACGCGCCGGAATGGGTGGCGGACTGGACGGGCTTCCGTCCCGACAGCGCGCCGCCGATCGAAGGCGGGGAAAAGATCATCGAGTGGTGGCAGAAGATGGGCCGTGACCCCCGCAAGAAGATGCTGATTTTCTCAGATGGTCTCGATGTCGATGCCATCGTCGATACATACAGGCATTTCGAAGGCCGGGTGCGCATGAGCTTCGGCTGGGGCACCAATCTGACCAATGATTTCGCCGGTTGCGCGCCGAAGACCATCGCCAGTTTGAAGCCGATTTCCATTGTCTGCAAGGTCAGCGACGCCAATGGTCGGCCAGCCGTGAAACTCTCCGATAATCCGCAAAAAGCGACAGGCGAACGATCCGAGGTGGAGCGTTATCTGAAGTTCTTTGGTGAGGAAGATCTCAAGGAACAGAAGGTTCTGGTTTGATTAAGGCCGGGCGCTCCGCTTAACGAAGCGCCCGTGGGCAAGTCAGATCAACCGTGGTACCGATTTACTTCGCAAACTGGTGTGTGATGTAATGGAAGAGTGCTCTGATACCTTGAGCCTCGCCGCCGATCGATGAATGGTGCCTTTCGCTCAAGGACCAGCCGTAAATATCGAAATGTGCCCATTTTTTCGTATTGGTGACGAAACGCTTCAGGAACAAAGCGGCGGTGATCGATCCTGCCATGCCGCCTGATGGCGCGTTGGTGATATCGGCCGCGCGTGAGCGGATATCCTTGTCGTACCCCATGTAGAGCGGCATGCGCCAAAGGGGATCGTCGGTATCGATGCTGGCTTCCGCGATATCGTGGGCCAGATCGTCGTCATCGGTATAGAAGGGCGGCAGATCCGGGCCGAGAGCAACGCGGGCGGCACCCGTGAGCGTTGCCATGTCAATCATCAGGTCCGGCGCATCCTCGTCGGCATAGGCCAGCGCATCGGCCAGAACGAGACGGCCTTCCGCATCCGTATTGTCGATCTGTACCGTCAGGCCCTTGCGGCTCCTGTAGATGTCACCGGGACGGAAGGCGTTGGCGGAAATGGAGTTTTCGACGGCGGGCACCAGGACGCGAAGATTGACCGGCAGTTTCGCGTCCATGATCATCAGCGCGAGACCGAGAACATTGGCCGCACCACCCATGTCCTTCTTCATCAGCGCCATGGAGGCGGCTGGCTTGATATCGAGACCACCAGTATCGAAGCAGACACCCTTGCCAACGAGGGTCAGGCGGGGATTTCCCTTCTTGCCCCAGTTCATTTCCAGAAGGCGCGGTGCGCTTTCGCTGGCGCGGCCGACGGCATGGATGAGCGGGAAGTTTTCCTTCAGCAGATCGTCGCCGGTAATGACGCCCACCTTTGCCTTGTAGTGTGCGGCAAGGCTGCGGAAGGCGATCTCAAGCTCGTCCGGTCCCATATCGTTGGCCGGAACATTGATGAGATCGCGGGCGAGGAAGACGCCGGCCAGAACGCGCTTGATCTCGCCATCTTCGGCATCCTGCGGAATGAGAAGCTTGGCCCCGCTGGTTTTGGTTGTCTTGTATTTGTCGAAGCGGTAGCTGCCGAGGCCGAAACCGAGAGCCAGCCGATTGGCCGTCAATGGCGCGGTTTCAATATGCCACTCGCCTTCGGGCAGCTCGCGGGCCAGTTTTCCGGTTATGAACGGGATTTCTGAGGGATTGCCGCCAAGGCCGAGAAGAACGCCACCCAGCGAACCATCGGAAGAGGGAACAAGCAATACGGCGCCTGCTTCGGCCTTGAAACCCGCTTTTTTCGCCCAGTCCAGAGCAACAGGATCGATGGCACCCTGTTCGATATGGGCTGGCGTCACGGCGAAAACCGGCAGGGTGCTGCCAGCCTTGGAGCTGAAAGGTGTCGGGCGTTCGATGAACTGATAGGGCGCCATGGTCTGCTTTCGTAACTGTCGAGAATCGGTGCGATTAACGCTCTGTTAGGGTTAACAGATTATTGCTTAAGCGAAAGTTGCGTCATGTGAGTCTGTCGTATGTCGGGCGCAAGATCGATAATTCTTGGGCGGGAGCACTGCCATGACTGCTTTTTCTTTGAGCGAGACAGGTCGGACAGGCTTACTGCGGGGAGCATGTCTCGCAGCGCTGGTTTTCGCCGTTTCCGGATGCGCGAGCACTAACAAGCCGGATCGCATGTCCACCGGCTCCATTCCTGCGACCACACGCTCCTATGACCACATGAACATGGACCAGCTCCGGCAGGCGGAAGAGACGGCCGGCAAGGCCTATGAGCGCAGCCCCAAGGACAGGTCAGTCGGCATGAATTATGCCAACGTGCTGATGATGACCGGCAAGAACACACAGGCGCTCGCGGTCATGCAGCAGATCGCCATCGCCAATCCGGCCGACCGCGAGGTGCTTGCCGCCTATGGCAAGGCGCAGGCAGCATCAGGCCAGCTCGAACAGGCCCTTTCAACCATCCAGAGAGCACAGACGCCTGATCGTCCAGACTGGCGGCTGTATTCTGCCGAAGGTGCCGTGCTCGACCAGCTTGGCAGGTCGAACGAGGCCCGCACCAAATACAGGCAGGCACTCGATCTCAAACCGAACGATCCAAGTGTGCTCTCGAACCTTGGCATGTCCTATGTCCTGTCGAGCGATCCCCGTACCGCCGAGACGTATCTGCAATCGGCCATCGCCCAGCCGGGCGCCGACAGCCGCGTTCGCCAAAACCTCGCGCTCGTGGTGGGTCTTCAGGGACGGTTTGCCGAGGCTGAGCGCATCGCGGTTCAGGAACTTTCGCCACAGCAGGCACAGGCAAATCTCGGTTATCTGCGTGGAATGCTGTCGCAGCAGAATTCCTGGCAGCAACTGGCGAAGAAGGACAACAAGCCAGCAGGCTGATGCGGGTTCAGGCACGTCCATCAACACCAGATCGCAGATAATATTCACAGCTCCGTCTCATCACACGCTACCGCCTACAGTGCGGTCGCGTTTAGCGTGTCAGAACGTATCGGCGACGCGAATGCCGGCTGGTCCGAGAATGACTGCGATGAGCACCGGCAGGAAAAATATGATCATCGGCACGGTCAGCTTTGGCGGCAGGGCGGCGGCCTTCTTTTCGGCTTCGTTCATCCGCTCGTCGCGGCCTTCCTGGGCCAGAACGCGCAACGCCTGAGCCAATGGCGTGCCGTATCGTTCCGCCTGGATAAGCGCTTGCACCACGCTTTTGACGCCGTCTAGCTGCGTGCGCATGCCAAAATTCTCAAGTGCGATGCGCCGGTCCTGAAGGAAGGAGAGCTCCGCTGTCGTCAGCATCATTTCCTCCGCCAGTTCGGGCGACTGCTCACCCATTTCTTCCGCAACACGACGCATGGCGGCCTCCATGGACACACCGGATTCGATGCAGATCAGCATCAGATCCAGCGCATCCGGCCAAGCGCGCCTGATCGAGGCCTGCCGCTTGTTCATGGCGTTGGAAACATAGATATTGGGTGCATAAAAACCCAGATAACCGAAAATGAGCACTGCCATCAGCCGGACGACGAAAGCCTTATCGGCGAGGTTTCCGAGAACGAAAACCCAGGTAAAGGCCAGGGCTAGAAAAACGAATGGCAGCACGAACCGGGCGGCAAGAAATGTGTTGAGCGCATTCTGTGAACGAAAACCCGCAGCGCGCAGCTTGTTCATCGTGTTCTTGTCGGCAAGCGCTTCCTGAAGGTTGAATTTTTCGACGATGCGGCGCGCCGATTTATTATTATTGCCACGCAGGGAGGCCTTGCCGTCCCTGGTGGCGGCGGCCAGGCGCTCACGCTCGCGGCTGCGAATGAGATCGCGCTCCGATGACACGGCTTTCATGCGCTTGGCGAAGTCTTTTCGCTCAAAGAGCGGCATGATGAGCGTATAGAGGGTTGCGAAAACCGCAAGGGTGACGAGAATGGCAATGATCGTTTGCGGGTCCGTCAGGCTGGAAAAGAGGCTTCCTGTCATGGTCGTGCCCTCATATGTCGAAATTGATCATTTGGCGCATGATGAAAATCCCGATCAGCATCCATAATCCCGACACCCCCAGAATGATGTGCCCACGCATGTCGGTGAAGAGCACCGACAGATAGTCGGGCGAGGTGAAGTGCACCAGCAGCATGACGATGAAAGGCAGCGCGCCAATAATAACTGCCGAGGCCTTCGCCTCCATCGATAACGCGTTGACTTTGGCACGCATTTTCCTGCGTTCACGCAGAACTTTCGAAAGGTTGGAAAGAGCCTCCGAAAGATTGCCGCCTGCCTGCGCCTGAATGTTGATCACGGTGCTGAAGAAGCTCACTTCGAAAAGCGGCACGGTCAGCATCATGCGCTCGATCCCCTGCGGAATGCCGATGCCGACCTGTAGCGCGTCGATGACGCGCTGGAATTCCGTCTTGACTGGTTCTTGACCGTCTGAAGCAATCAGTCGCACGGCGTCGTTCAACGGTAATCCGGATTTGATCGACCGGCACATGACATCCAGCGCATTTGGAAATTCCTCGAGGAATTTTTTCTGCCGGCGCTTGAGTATAAATCCCAATACCCATCTCGGCAGTCCCAAGGCCACGACGGCTCCTATGAGCAGAGCGATAAGCAACGACAGGCCATAAAGAAGCGCAATGACGACGGAGAAAGCAGCCGCGCCTGCGCTCAGAAGGTGGAACTGCCGGACAGAAAGTTGCAGTCCCGCCTGAACCAGCTTTTCGCGCAGACCGACATTCTTTGCTTTCTTCGCCTTTTCGCTTTGTTTCTTTTCCATTTCCCGCAGGCTGTCCTGCATGGACTTGCGGCGTTTGCCAAGTTCCTGGACCCGGTCCCGCGCGGCCTTGATGTTTGCGTGATCCGTTTCGGCGGCCTTGACCCGCTTGACGCGACTAGTGGTCTTTTTCTCGACCTCGATCTGCTGGAAGAGGAAGGCATAAGCAAGCGCCCCTGCCGAAATAGCGACAAGTGCGGCCAGTAACAGGATTGTGGGGTCCATGGCAGTCGCCTTCCTTAGAGCATTTCCAGTAAAATTGCGTAGTGGTTTTCCGTCCGGAAAATTCGTAGAAACAAAGGGTTAGAGCACGTCAGACGATTCCGTTTAAACAAGACTTGCTCTAGGATGTCTTTTCCATCTCGTCGAGCGCGGTGGCCAGGCGTTTTTCCTCGCCATAATAGCGCGCGCGATCCCAGAAATGGGGTTTGCTGATGCCCGTGGAGACGTGCTTGCCGATCAGCTTGCCATGCGCGTCTTCGCCGTCGATTTCGTATCGCATCAGATCCTGGGTCACGATGACGTCGCCTTCCATGCCGATCACTTCGGTGATCTGCGTTATCCGGCGTGAGCCGTCGCGAAGGCGCTGGGCCTGAATGACGATATCGATAGAGCCCGAGATGATTTCGCGTACCGTCTTTGCCGGCAGGGTAAACCCGCCCATGGCGATCATCGATTCGATACGGCTGAGGCATTCCCGCGGCGTATTGGCGTGGAGCGTTCCCATCGATCCGTCATGGCCGGTGTTCATCGCCTGAAGAAGGTCGAAAACCTCCGGTCCACGCACTTCGCCGACGATGATACGTTCAGGCCGCATACGAAGGCAGTTCTTGATCAGATCACGCATGGTGATCTCACCTTCACCTTCGATATTCGGCGGGCGCGTTTCCAGCCTCACCACATGCGGTTGCTGCAGTTGCAGTTCGGCGGTGTCCTCACAGGTGATGACGCGTTCATCCTTGTCGATGAAGCTCGTCAGGCAATTGAGAAGCGTGGTCTTGCCCGAGCCGGTACCACCAGAGATGACGACATTACAGCGGACGCGGCCGATGATCTTGAGCAGGGTCGCGCCTTCAGGCGTGATCGCGCCGAAACGCACCAGCTGGTCTAGCGTGAGCTTGTCCTTCTTGAATTTTCGGATCGTAAGCGCCGGACCATCGATGGCGAGCGGTGGTGCGATGACGTTGACACGCGATCCATCGGGTAAGCGGGCGTCGCATATCGGGCTCGATTCGTCCACGCGTCGGCCCACCTGGCTGACGATGCGCTGGCAGATGGAAAGCAATTGACCATTGTCACGGAACCGAATGTCGGATTCGATGGTCTTGCCGCCGACTTCGATGAAGGTCTGGCCGGAACCGTTGACCATGATATCGGCAATATCATCGCGTGCGAGAAGCGGCTCCAGCGGCCCATAACCAAGAACGTCGTTGCAAATGTCTTCGAGCAGCTCTTCCTGCTCGGCGATGGACATGGCGAAATTCTTGATCGTTATGATATCGTTGACGATATCACGGATTTCCTCGCGTGCGCTCTCCGCGTCGAGCTTGGCGAGCTGCGAAAGGTCGATCGTATCGATGAGCGCGGAAAAGACCTGGCCCTTGGTATTGTAATAATCTTCCGTGCGGGCACGCTTTTTCTGCGGCGATTGCATGGGAGATTGTGCCTGCCGCGTTGCAGGCGATTGGCCGGGCTCCAAAGTGTCGATCGCCAGAGATCGCGGCTCAGGTGTTGCCTTCACCTGCTGTATGGCAGGCGCGACAAAATCCGGCTTTATGGTTCTGGCTGGGCCTTCTGGCCCGCGTTTTCCGAACATCGGCGTTTCCGTCTAAAGGCCCAGAAAGGGAGCCTATTTGCGCTTGAGAATATTCTTGAGCTTGTCCAGACCGCCGCGCTTGTTTTTGCGCAGAATGGTACGGCCTGTAATGGTATGGGCAATTTGCGAGAACGTTTCCGCGATCTGGGATTTTTCGTCCATCTCGCTGATCATGCGTCCGCTGTTGGCTGCATTTCCGAACAGCTGGGTGTCGAACGGAATGATGGCGACCGGCTCGATTTCCAGTGGGTCGAGAAAATCCGCAGGGGCGATCTCCGGGCGTTTCGGCATGCCGACCTGATTGAGAACGAGATGCGGTAACTTGTCGTTGGGTCTCAGTTTTATCAGCGCGTCGAACAGGTTCTTCGTATTACGCAGGTTTGCGAGATCCGGAACCGCCGTAATGACCACCTCGTCGGCTTCCGCAAGCACCGCCCGCGTCCAGTCACACCATTGATGGGGAAGGTCGAGAACGGCGACGGGCGCACTGCGCTGCAGAACCTCAAGAATCGGCAGAAACGCCTGACGATCGAAATCATAGGTCCTGTCGAGGAGAGAGGGTGCGGCCAAAAGTGAGAGGTGGTCGGAACATTTCGTCAGCAGACGGTCGAGGAACACCTCGTCCAGCCGCTCCGGCGAAAACACCGCTTCCGCCATGCCTTGAGCGGGATCCTGATCGAAATCGATGTTGGCCGTGCCATAGGCAAGATCCATATCCGCCAGAATGGTTTCGGTGGAGAAGAGGGTGGAGATGCCGAAGGCGCAATTATGCGCGATCGTCGACGAGCCCACCCCGCCTTTGGCGCCGATGAAGGCGATGTTGCGACCGAGCGGCTCCGCTTCCGGATCAACGAAGATCGTCGCGATCGAGGCCAATAGATCGGCCATGTTGATCGGTGCGACGAGATATTCGGAAATGCCGTTGCGGATGAGATCGCGATAAAGCGTTATGTCGTTGTGCCGGCCAACGATGATGACACGGGTGGTGGGGTCGCAGACCTCTGCCAGAGGAGCGAGATCATCCAGCAGCGAAGCCGGTGAGCTTGCTGTTTCGAGAACGATGAGATTGGGCGTGGGTGAAGCGGAAAACATCGTCGCCGCCGCGTTGATGTCGCCCTTGGTTACCCGCAGGGTGACCTTGCTCATCCGCCTGTCACTGGATAAGGCATCTATCACGCGCTGCATGTTTTCGCTGACGCAGAAGGCATGGACGGATATGCGGGGCAGGGGCCGCAGGCGATCCATATCCGAGGCACGCAGCGCCGGCTGTTCGGCTTCCGCGTCGCCGCTTGACTTGATATCGTATTCTACAGCGCTCATCGTCTTTCCTGCCCTGACAATTGTTGGAACCGCGTCAATTTGGCGTCGCCGTGTTTTTGCCGCTGCGATAGGCGTCAATCACCACTGCTCGGCGCTCCGCGTCGATCGGACTCATGCCACGCGGGCCAACCAGATCCATGGGGTTGGCAACCTGTGCCGCGAGATTGCTCTGGGAGGCACATCCGAAATTGTACCAGTTCTTGTTGGCAAAGGTATTGTCGGAAAGGTCTTCGGGCCATTGGCCGCATTGCCCGGTCATGGCGGTAACGGCCACATAGCTCAGGCGGATGGGGGCAGCGTCGCCATTCGGGGATGCAGCGTAACGTGTTTCCATGATCTTGCCAGAGGGCACACCAGCGCCGGAAAGCGCTGAGCGGATTTGTCTCGCCATTTTTGAAGCCGCTGCCGAGTTGGCTGATCCCGATGGCATCTGGATATTGACGATTCCCGTCGACATCGAGGCGTAATTCTGGGCGAAACCACGGACATTATCCGCCATTGCCGTGGTCAGCCGGCTATCGCCTGCTGACACCGGAATATCCAGCGAATGCTCGGCTTCCGACAGGGTGATCGGATGGCGCGTGCGGTAGTCGTCAGGAATGGCGTTGGTCGTCATCGGGTCGCGTGCGCAACCCTGCAACAGGCCGGCGGCAAGCGTCACCGTCACCATGGCGACGAGACCTGCCCGTCTGCCCGGCAGGCTTGAGGAAAAGGAAGAAGGGTTTTCCTGCATGACGTTTCCTGCCCGGACCGGGCTTGCTCTGAGGACGAGATTTCGTGCGTGTGTCGTCATTTGTAGATGAACCCCACTGATCCCTGATACGGAGCCGCCTGAACCTGGTCCTTGCGGCCATAGACCTTGTTGACACGGTTCATGAAATACATGGCGGCATCGTTTTCCGGGTTGAAGTTGTCATCCGGCCGGGCGATCTGGTTGCGCGCAACAGGACGTACCAGATAGGGCGTTGCTATGATGACAAGCTCTGTCTCGTTGCGGATGAAATCCTTGCTGCGGAAAAGCGTGCCGAAGATCGGGACTTTGGAAATGCCGGGAAGTCCAGACATGGCCTGGCGAATATTGTCCTGGACCAGACCTGCGATCACAATCGAGCCGCCGGATGGAAGTTCGACTGTTGTCGAGGTTTCACGTTTGCGGATCGACATGTAGGTGGAGCCTGGGATCGTGCGGCCCGCATTTCCGGTTACAACGTTGCCTTCATATGTCGGCTCGGAAACATTGGTCTCGATTTTAAGGCTGATCCGTCCCGGTGAAAGCACGACGGGCCTGAAGTTCAACGTGATGCCGTAGTCGACCGTGTTGGTGGTACGCGTTATGGTTGGCTGGCCCGTTTCCTTGTCGATGGTAACTTCCTGCTCTGCAGGCAGACGGAAATCGCCCCCCACGTAGAACTTGGCCTGTTCGCCGGAGATGGCGGTAAGACTTGGTTCGGCCAGAGTGCGCACGACACCCGCCTGTTCCATGGCGTTGAGATAGGAAGCAAAGTTGAGCGAGCCGGAGCCAATCGCGCCACTGGCTATTCGCGACGCACCGCTAATTGCATTTCCGAGATTGGACGGATTTGAAAATTCGAAACCGTTATTGCTTGTCGAGCTGCTGATGGAACCATTGAAGCCAAGCTGTTTCAGCACCTGCCGGCTAACTTCAGCAACGGTGACTTTCAGCGTCACCTGATCTTCGCCCTCAATCGTCAGCATATTGACGATCTGCGATGTCTGGCGGTTTTCGGCAAATATAGCCGCGTCACCGCCATTGTCACCGCCCGTCAGCGATATGTTGCGGGTGGTGGCTTCGCCGCCTTTCAGAAATGCTTCGGCAAGCTGGACAGCGCGTGCCGAATCCTGAGGTGTGCGCACTGACCCAGTGAGAACGATGTTGTCCGAAACGATCTCTACCTTGATGTCCGATTCGGGAATGAAACGGCGGATATTGGCCTCAAGCCCGGAGATATCGCGCTCGACCTCAAGATCAAGACTGACGATTTCGCGCCCACCATCTCCGAAAATGAAGATATTGGTCTGGCCCACCGTTTTTCCGAACAGGTAGATGCGCTTGGACGTACGGGTTACGGCATCGGCAAGGCTCGGATCGGCGACAAGAATGTCATGGGCATCCTCCGGCAGATCGATGACCAGTGCCTTGTTGAGACCGAGCTTCAGGCGCTTGCGAATGCCACTACCGCTTTCGGTGATCCGCACGATGCTCGCGCTTTGAGCCTCGGCTTCGCTGATACGCAAAAACGCGGGTGAGTGCTGACCCGGAATACCTGAAAAAGCCAGGCAAAATGCAAGGCTGCCCGCCATCGAGGAACGCAGGTGTTGTTTAATGCGCTTTGCCATGGAACCCCCGGTCATTGCGATGCTCCCTGTCCGGCTTTGACGATCGAACCGGATTTGATCACCTGAATCTCCGGCTGCCCGGAGCCGCCGTTGAGAAGGTAACCTGCTGAAAGCGTGTCGTTTTCCTGCGCATCGGCGACTGAGCGCAAAGCCAGCGTAAGGCGATCCGCCATCTGTTGCGCCACGGTGATGATTTTGGCCTGTTCGGGCGTGAGTTCGAGCGTTGCGGTTGCGCCCACGACGGCTGAGGTGCCGTCCTCGCCTTCCTTGATCTGCTGGTCGATCGCCAGAACACGGACATTGTTCAAAACATTTTCAGTTAAAAAATGACCTGAATCGCCCTTGCGGACCATGATGACATCGACTCGGTCATTCGGCAGCACGAAACCGCCAGCACCTGTCGAGACGGAAATTTCCGTGGCGACGGCGCGTTTGCCGGCTGGCAAAAGCGAGGACATGATGCGGGTGCTGGAATCTACCACTTTTTCAGGCCGTACCGGCTCGCCCTGAAACAAAGGCAGCCGCACGACAGCGCCGGATAGTTCGGTTATGGCGTTCGGGTTTTTCGCTTCCGTTATGAAGCTGTCGATGACGTTACCAGTGGGCCAGGGCGTCCAGTGTACCGAACTATCGTTCAGGCGGCTGCCAACGGGTAGGTTGACCGAGGAAACGAGAACGTTAACCGTCGGTTCCTTCTCTATGATCGTTTCCGCTTTTTCGATGACCTGCTTCGCGCCGGAAATCTGCATGGCAACGATGCCGGCAAGACCGGCGGCGACCAGGGCAACGGACAGAATGACGATACGCGACGGTTTCATGCTCGATCCTTGAGGGAATCAGATTCTTCTCCCGTCAGGATGGCCCGTCATTGGTATAATTATGGTTAATATTATGCTTGGATTTCTGGTTAACAGGCCTTTAACCTGCAGTGAACGCAGATTTCTCAGGAAAGACTTGCGATGGCGGCTTTCACAATTGGTGTTTCGCCATAGGTCAAAAGCCCGGCAATGGCGATGCCTATGCCATAGGGGATTTTCTTCGCAACCAGCAGGGAATCCGGAATGGGAATGCCGGCCGCCATGATTTCCTGCGAGCGCGATCGCAGAAGCAGGATTCCAAGCGTTAGAACACCGCCGATGAAGGTGACCGAAAGTAGAAATTCTATAAGGGAGATGTTGAAGCCGTACCAGACCGCTGCAGCAGTCAATAACTTTGCGTCTCCTCCACCCATGACATTGGTAGCGAATAGCGCAAAGCAAGAAAACAATACAACAATACCCGCAACAAGGCTCATTACATAAGTCTGCCAGTCCATGCCGGAAAAGGGGGCAACCACAGCAAAGGATAGGAGCAGTAGAAGCGGTATCCTGTTGGGGATAGTCATACTGAAAAGATCGTTGAGAGCGGCAAAGGCGAGACAAAGGGGTACGATCAGGAAAATTGCAGCTATTACCATGGTCGCCTCCCAAGGCATTTCTGTTCAAGACCGTAAGTTTTTTAATAAAAGTACGCCGCCTTATTGGCGGCGTACTTACATCTAATTTACACGCGTCTAGGCTTAGTTCGTGGCGGAAGGTGTATTGTTGCCAATTCTGGTGCCAAGGTTGGAGAACACGGTATTGAGCTTCGTGCCCACCGTCGTGGCGCCGCCGATGATGGCAACAGAAATAAGCGCAGCAATCAGGCCGTATTCAATTGCCGTTGCGCCGGACTCATCTTTCAGGAAGCGAGCGAAAATCTTGGTCATGGGTCTCTCCTAACTCTTGTGTTGTGTTCAGCACGCCGACAACTGTTTTCCGTTGTTCGGTTGCGTTCAAATTACAGGTGAGCGATTTCCAAGCGCTTAAAGAAGAGGATTAATCCAAAGTAAACGACAGGATGAGTTTCTCTTGGTAAACAAAACAAAAAAGTATTGTCTCTATTTTTATAGTTGCTGATAAACAAATATATTCCAGAGACTGTCAGTTTCTTATTTCCGGCAAAGTGTCCTTCCGGTGAGACATAGATGTTCAGTTTTGGTGCGGGACAGCGAGAACCTCGAAAATGTTGCCATGTCAGGCATGGTTACCGTTCACATTAGGGGCCTCTATCATTTAACGCTTCATTCACTAAAAACACGCATTCTGCTGCACAGTAAGTGCGGGTAGTGAGCAGGGGCGAAACGCGTGTCATCCGGAAAACTGGCGAAAATCGTGGTCGGCTTGTCCGTCATCCTATCGGGTTCGTTACAGCCTGTTTTTGCTCAGGAAGACATATTGCGCGTTTCGATGAACCACGCCCGTGTCCTTCGCCTCGACCGCCCCGTGAGTAAGGTTATTGTCGGCAACTCGAAAGTCGCCGATGCGACGGTTGCCGATGCCACCACGATCGTGTTGACCGGGCGCAGTTTCGGCACGACGAATCTTGTTCTTCTCGATGCCGAGGGCAATCCAATCGTCGATGAGCGCATTCTCGTCTCCATCGATGAGGGCAATACGGTTCGCGTTTTTCGACAGACGGAACGGACCGTGCTTTCCTGTACGCCGAATTGCGAACAGCATTCGCAAAACAGTGGCGACAAAGACGCCCAGCCTTAAGCGAACTGCAACCCAATACCAGGTCTGAATATATCGGAATTCCGCGCGCGGGAATGGCTGGCATTTTGTCAAAGTGACAAAGGCTTAGCGCTCGTCCTGGGCAGTATTTTTATGGGAAAAATCGGGGTTGATCGCCAGCAAAACGAAAAACCGCAACATGTTCCCCTGCGTTTTGCAGGAGGACTGAATGTTGCTGTTTTTTCGTCTAAGTGTTTGATCTGGCTAAGATCAAAAATGGAATGGTGCCCAGAAGAGGACTCGAACCTCCACACCCTTGCGAGTACCAGCACCTGAAGCTGGCGCGTCTACCAATTCCGCCATCTGGGCGACGGAGAGCGATGTACGAGGGCAGCCGCCCGGTGTCAACAGACTTTTTGAACTTTTATGACGATCATTGATTTTAAAGGGAAAAAACTTGGTTAGACGCTGTTGAAACATGTTGCCGCGTCAATTGTCGAGCCCTTCATGCTTCGTCCTGTCGACGTGACCTAGGTCCCGTTCCGGGTCGATGACATCGCGGATTCTCTGTTTGAGCTCTTTTGGACCGGGGAAACCGCCATCGCGCTTGCGCTCCCATATGGTTTCACCATCAACGGTGATCTCGAACAGGCCACCCGTTGAGGGAATGAGGCTGACTTCGCCGATGTCAGAAGCGAAGGTTTGCAAAATCTCCTGCGCCATCCATCCCGCACGAAGCAGCCAGTTGCATTGTGTGCAGTAGCGGATGGTTATGCGGGGCTTGGTCTCGGCCATGATCACGTCTCCTTCAGCGCCCGATGACAATAATGCTCACGATAATGTCAACTATGACACTCATGTTTTTACCTGCGGCATGCTTGTTCTTATCATGCTGCTTTGCGAACAGATAAGCCATCGAAGGCTAAAACGCGGAGATCCCATGGCCCAGTTCGACAATAATCGTCAGCGTCTTTTCGTTCCGGCGGTCGCACCTCTTTATAATTCGACACATGATCTGGTGGAGACCGTTCTGCGCGTCGTGGCCGGGCTTCTTCTTGTCACCCACGGCTTCGGCAAGATCGCCAATCCGTTCGGGGCTGTCGGCATGGTGGAGAGCCTCGGCTTTTATCCGGGTGTATTCTGGTCACCTCTCCTGGCCGCCACCGAATTTTTCGGTGGAATTCTCGTGGCCATTGGGCTGTTCACGCGGCCGGCATCCTTTGCCGCAATGATCGTGCTTTTAGTAACGGTCTATTTTCACGGTATCGTAAAGGCGGAAGGTCTGGGTGGCGCGGAAAAATCAGTTCTCTGGGCAGCCATTTTCCTGTTCTTCGCTGTCCGCGGCGGCAACCGGCATTCCGTCGACGCGAAGCTGTCGCGGGAATTTTAAGGTGCCACAGGCCGGCTTGTCCGCTTATTGCCTTGCTGACGATATTGCGCCTCTTGAAAATCCGTTTTTCTCGTGGTGAAGCTGAATTCGATCGGCGATACCGGCCGATCGAATTCCCCGTTGTCGGCAAGAGGCCCCATGCGCGTTGCAATTATCGAAAACATGGCGGGCACGCCGCATGGACAGATCGGCGTCGCTCTGGAAGAGGCAGGGGCTGACGTGCATGTCATCCGCGCCTATGCGGGTGAGCCTCTTCCTCTCGATGCAGCTGCACACGATGCGCTCGTCGTTTTGGGCGGGGAGCAGAACGCTCTTGACGACGTGCTTTATCCCTATCTTCCAGACCTCGCACTTTTGATGAAAGCGTTTGGCGATGCGGACAAGGCCGTGATGGGCGTCTGTCTCGGCAGCCAGTTGCTGGCGCGCGCCTATGGCGGAGAGAATATTCTGGCCGGCCCGCCCGAATTCGGCTGGGAAGACGTATCCCTCACGGAAGAGGGCGTGTCCGATCCGCTCTTGGCGGGGCTCGACAAGACATTTCCCATTTTTCAGTGGCATTGCGACACATTCACGCTTCCGCCCGAGGCAACGAGACTTGCGACCAATGGTGCAACGCGAAATCAGGCTTTTCGCGTTGGCCGCGCTGCCTATGGCACGCAATTTCATTTTGAGGCATCCACGGCCGTGGTAGACGGATGGTGTGAGGCATTCCCGGCTTCCGTCGAAAAAATGGCGCCCGGCTGGATGAACAATTACCACGATCACCGTGGCGGGCGTGCAGATGTGGCCGATGCGACCGGTCTGGAAATTGCCCGTGCCTGGGTACGGCTTGTCTGATCTGGCAATTATCGGTTGCGAATATGGCCAAGGCCGCTCAGAATTGAGTGTGTTTCACCGACGTTTGCCAAGGAGGCACCAAGATCATGTATAAATTCGAAATCTATCAGGACAGGGCCGGGGTATATCGCTTCCGCTTCAAAGCATCCAACGGGGAAACGATGTTTTCCTCCGAAGGATACAAGGCCAAGGCATCGGCCATCCACGCCATCGAATCGATCAAGAAAAATTCCCCCGGCGCCGATACGGTCGATCTGAGCACGATGACCGCCTGAAGCTCTCCGTTTCGCGAAACCTCGAGGCATTCTCCTGCCAGAAATGACGGGCGCGTTGGAAGGTGTCGGCGTAAAGATAAGATTCAGTCTTTTTTGATAATCTTCCGTTAGCAATTGTATTTCGAGGTTCCCGGGCGGCGTCAGAGTGCCCCTGGATTGTTTTGCGTACGGGTTCTCATGCGTTCATCGGCTGTGCCAGCACTTCTCTTCGGTTGCCTTCTGCTTGGTGGCTGTACGTCCAGTTCCGGGCCGGAAAGCCTGATGGCCGGCCTGCCGTCGAAGGAAACCACGAGCTCGGTTACGCCATCCGCGCCGGTGCCGCAGGCAAGCGTGGGCAGCCAACCCATCACGGCCCAGCCGCGACAGGAAGTTCTGGCATGGGGCGGGCCGGTGCCCGAAGAGCCAAAGGCCTTTTCAGCCGTTACCCCACGAGCGCCCGTGCCGCAGAACGCGCTTGAAACCCGTTTGCCGTCACCGTCACAGGCTGGAATGGTACGACCGGCAGAGCGTCCGATGGAGCGTCCGGTACAATTGGCCATGGCTGCAGCCCCGGCGGCCAGTGCCGGTGCGCAGATCCGTTCGCGCATTTTCCGCTCCAGCTTCAGCGATGCCAAACCCATCAATTTCGGCAGGGTCCAGCCGCGCCATTTTCAGGTCCACGGGGTGGATGTCTCGCGCTGGCAGGCCAATATAGACTGGCCGCAGCTGCGCACACGCGGCGCCAACTTCGCCTTCATCAAGGCGACGGATGGCGGCGATCATCTTGACCCGATGTTCCGCACCAACTGGCAGCGTGCAAAGGAAGCGGGCATCCGTCGTGGCGCCTACCATTTCTTCTACTGGTGCCGGTCGGCCGGCGAGCAGGCGGATTGGTTCATGCGCAACGTACCGCGCGATCCGGATGCGCTGCCGCCGGTGATCGACGTGGAATATAACGGCGAATCGAGCTGCAAGATGCGCCATTCCCGTGAGCGTATTCTGGAAAAGATGCGCGTGTTCATGGATAAGCTGGAGCGCCATTACGGCCAGCGTCCGATTATCTATACGGCGCCCGATTTTTATAAGGACAATCTGACCGGCGAGTTCCAGGACTATCCCTTCTGGCTGCGCGCCGTTGCCCAGCATCCGTCCGTGGTCTATCCCGGCCGCAAGTGGTTGTTCTGGCAATATTCCGGCTCCGGCCTGTCGCATGGTGTCGATGGACGCATCGATCTCAATGTCTTCAACGGCAGCGAGGATGCCTGGCATCGCTGGGTAGACCGCCGCTCGAGTTGACGGGGCGGGCGTCAGCGCGAAAATTTTCGCGCGCCGGCAACGCAGAGCACCACCACGAGCGTGATGGCGATCATCGCAGGGCTGACCTCCTCGTGAAGCAGGGTTGCTGCAAGCACCAGCCCGAAGAACGGCTGCAGCAATTGCAGCTGGCCCACCGCGGCAATGCCGCCAAGCGCCAGCCCGCGATACCAGAAGATGAAGCCGATCAGCATGCTGAACAGCGAGACATAGGCGAGGCCGCCCCAGGCCTGCGGGTCGATGCCTGCGAGGGTTTGCGGCCCTGTGAAAAAGGCAAGCGGCAGCATCAGAGGCAGGGAGAGCACCAGTGCCCATGAGATGACCTGCCAGCCCCCCAGTTTGCGGGAAAGGGCAGCACCCTCGGCATATCCCAGCCCACAGACGATAATCGCGCCCAGCATCAAGAGATCGCCGGCAAGTGATGCTCCGAGCCCGGAGGCCAGCGAATTCGACAATGAAAAGCCGGCAACGAGAACGCTGCCCAGGCAGGAAAAGAACCAGAAGGCGGGCCGAGGGCGTTCTCCCCCACGCAGTACGGCAAAAACCGCGGTTGCGAGCGGCAAAAGCCCAACAAAGACGATGGAGTGGGCCGAGGTGATGTGCCGCAAGGCGAGGGCAGTCAACAGCGGGAAGCCAACCACCACGCCGAAGGACACGATGAAAAGGGATGCCATATCATCGCGCGCCGGGCGTTTTTGCCGGAACACAAAAAGCAAAGCGAGCGCCAGAAGGCCGGCTATGCTGGCGCGGGCGAGGGTCAGGAACACCGGATCGAAACCCGTTACCGCAACCCGCGTGGCGGGCAGCGAGCCGCTGAATATCACCACGCCGATAAGGCCGCTCAGCCAACCGCTTGTCGTCTTGTCCATGACCGTCTCCTGCAATTTCCCTTTCTTGATCCGGAACGGCTGGTGAAAACAGCGACAATCATATACAATTTCAAGAAACTGTTATGGTTATTTGGACGGTACGGTTGGAGAGAAATGTGGACGGACAACTCGCGACTGGAACGCGCATAGAACAGGTGATGACCAGCATGCGGCAACGCATCGCCTCGCGAAGCCTCGTTCCCGGCGCCAGATTGCCATCCGTTCGAGCGCTTGCAAAAGCCATGCAGGTCTCCACTTCAACCGTCGTCGAGGCCTATGACCGGCTGGTTGCCGATGGCACCATAAGCTCGCGACCGGGTTCGGGATTTTATGTGGCGGGTCCGCTAGCGCCCCTGTCTCTGGCCGATATCGAGCCTCGGCTGGACAGGGCGGTGGATCCGCTCTGGGTGTCGCGCCAGGCGCTGGACGAGGGGGCGGCGCTTGCCAAGCCCGGCTGCGGCTGGCTTCCAGCGTCATGGATGCCGGAGCAAGCGCTACGGCGGGCGATGAGGGGGCTTGCCCGCGCGGATGCTTCCTTGCTGACGGATTATGCGAGCCCGATGGGGCTCTTGCCGCTACGCCAGCTTTTGTCCCGCAGACTTGCCGAACATGGCGTCCAGGCGGGCGCCAGCCAGATCATGCTCACCGATTCCGGCACGCAGGCGATCGATCTCCTGTGTCGTTTCCTGTTGCAGCCAGGGGATACGGTGATTGTCGATGATCCCTGCTATTTTAACTTCCGCGCTCTCTTGCGGGCGCATCGGGTGAAAATCGTTGGTGTGCCCTATACGCCGGCTGGACCGGACCTGCCGCTTTTCGAGCAGGCAGTGAAAGAGCATCAGCCGCGCCTTTATATCACCAATTCCGCGATCCATAATCCGACAGGCGCAAGGCTTTCCGCCGTTTCCGCCCATCGCCTGCTGATGCTGGCCGAACAGGCGGGCCTCACCATCATCGAGGATGATATTTTTGCCGATTTTGAAACGCAGGCGGCACCACGGCTGGCTGCTTTCGATGGTCTGAACCGGGTCGTCCAGATCGGCAGTTTTTCTAAAACCCTGTCTGCTTCCGTGCGGTGCGGTTTCATCGCAGCGCCTCCGGCATGGGTGGAAGCCCTGACCGATCTCAAGATTGCCACTGCTTTTGGTGGAGCAAATTTTTCGGCTGCATTGATCCTGTCGCTTTTGACTGACGGTAGTTATCGCAAGCATGTCGAGGCTCTTCGACAGCGTCTCGCGGCGGCGGTGCCTGAGGCGGCGGCGCGTTTGAAAGCGCTTGGATGTGTGCCGTGGATCGAACCGCAGGCGGGCATGTTCTTATGGTGCCGCCTGCCGGAGGGGGTCGACGCCGCCGATGTTGCACGTCGGGCACTGGCGCAACAGGTGGTGCTGGCACCCGGCAATGTTTTTAGCTCCGCGCAGAACGCATCCGCTTTCATGCGTTTCAATGTGTCGCAAATGGCCGCTCCTCAGGTCATGGCGGTGCTGGCAGATGCCCTCAGGCAGAGCGCGTAATTGTCGCCCATATCGTGCTGGCCGAGGAGAATCGGAACAAAATCCCGTGAACGCCGTTTTCTTCTCAGAATGAAGAGGAGGAAATACCATGACATTCGATCCAAACAATCCGCGCCCGGACCGTGATCTTCGTCCGGAACTGAATATCAGCAATGAACCGCTTGCCCGCAAGTCTCCGTCCTGGATGCCATGGCTGGCGATTCTCGTTGTCGCATTGGTAGGCGTTTTTGCCTGGTCGCAGATGAGCGGCCCGAACACCGATCCGGCCACGACATCCTCGACCATGCCGCCTGCGGCAACGCAACAGGCACCGGCGCCCGTGACTCCGACTGTCCCGGCAACACCGCCTGCCAACAATGCAGCACCGGCAAGCCCGAATACCGGCGGCACGCAGACGCAGCCGTAATGGGTTAGATCATCTGACAAAACCGCCTGCCTTCCGGCAGGCGGTTTTTTATTGCGCCAACTCTGCGGCGTTAGAGCTGATCCATCGCGGAGGGGTGGTTGGACAATCTGGACCAGCGGCCCATCGATTCCTCCGCCAGCGCCGAAAGCGTAATGTTTCCGAAGCGGGACAGGAGAATGGTCTCCGCCTCGTTCATGGCGTCGAAAAGGGCAGCATTGACGGCCTGCTCTATGACGCAGTTAGGATTATCTCCTGCCAGCCCAATCGAGAACAATTCCGGCGCGCCAAGCGCCCGGTAAATATCGAGCAGCGTGATTTCGCTGAGCGGTCGCGCCAGAACCCAGCCACCGCCATGGCCTTTTTCCGACGACACGTAACCGTGCTCCCGCAAGCCCGCCATGGTTCTGCGCACCACCACCGGGTTCGTCTGCAACATCGCCGCGATGCTTTCCGAGGTCGCCGCACCCTCGTGTTTCTCCATATGGATCAGAATATGCAGCACCCGTGAAAGGCGCGTGTCGTGTCTCATCGGTGAAATCCGCCTGTTTTTCGCGACATTACCAGTTAGCATATGACGTAACAATATAAGTTGCGTGACTATTGACTCTAAAATTCATGTAACAATATAAGTATCGTGAAACGAACGGGCGCTTCCGGCTCGGTGAACGATAGGTGCATCATGAAATACGACGTCATCATCATCGGCGGCAGCTATGCGGGCCTGTCCGCCGCCCTGCAGCTCGGGCGCGCGAGAAAAAACATCTTGGTGGTGGATGCGGGTGAGCGGAGAAATCGCTTCGCCAGCCATTCCCACGGTTTTCTCGGACAGGACGGCAAGGCGCCGGGCGACATCATCGCCGAGGCACGCCGCCAGATCGAGCGCTACCCGACGATACACTGGGCAAAGGGCAGGGTAACGAATGCCGAAGGATCATTCGATGACTTCGTCATCGAGATCGATGGCAATCGCCGCGAAAGGGCGGCCAGACTAATCCTTGCCACAGGCGTTACGGATGAACTGCCTGATATAGCCGGGCTGAAGGAACGCTGGGGCAGCGCCGTCTTCCATTGCCCCTATTGCCACGGATACGAACTGGATCAGCGCAGGATCGGCGTCATCGCGGCCTCACCGCTGGCCATCCACCATGCACTGATGCTTCCGGACTGGGGTGAAACGACCTTTTTTACCAACGGTATATTCGTGCCGGATGCTGAACAGAATGCGCTTTTGTCAGCCCGGGGCGTTCGGGTGGAAAAAGAGCGTATCAGAGAGATCGCAGGGCATGCGGATGTCGTTCTTGCGGATGGGCGCAGCATTGCTTTGGCCGGTCTTTTCACGCAACCGAAATTGCGGATTGCCTCGGATTGGATCGAAAAGCTCGGCTGCACCGTGGAAGAAGGGCCGATGGGGTCAAGCATCGTGACGGATGCCATGAAACAGACGACAGTGCGCGGAATCTTCGCATGCGGTGATGTGGCAAGGCCCGCTGGCTCGGTCGCTCTTTCCGTGGGCGATGGCGCCATGGCAGGGACTGCGGCTCACAGGTCGATCATGTTTCCGGAATGATCAGTGCGAAACAAGGCTTAGCCAGCGCCCCGGAGGCATTCCGAAGGCATTCTTGAAGTGGCGGGTAAAATGCGCCTGATCTGCAAAGCCGCAGGCAAACGCCGTTTCCGCAAGACCCGCACCCGCCCGCATCATGTCCTTGCATTTTTGCAGACGTCGCATGATGAGATAACGGTGCGGGCTCGTGCCAAACAGGGAGCGGAAGTGCCGAAAGAGCGTGAAGCGATCTAACCCGCTTATTTGCTCCAGCTTCTCTGAGCTGACGGCAAGCGCGCTGTTCTCCAGCAGGTAATCCCGGCAACGGAAAACGGCGATCCGGTCAAGCCGCTTGATTGTTCTCTTGCTTCCGTTCGAATGCTTCCAGAGCAGATCCGACAGTCTCGATTGCCAGTCGGTCAGGAGCAGATTGTCCGGCTCGCCTTCGAGATTGCCGAGAGCCTCTATCAGGCATTGCCGGAACTCATCGTCTTCGATGACGGGGTTTTTTGCAAATGGCAGCGCGTGAAATCCGGTCGCCACCTCCATGGTTTTTTCCGGCGGAAGGTAGAGCATACGGTAGCGCAGACCTTCGTCGGTGCCGGCACCACCATCGTGAACTTCGTCCGGATGCAGCACGATAACCTTTCCGGGCGTGCTGAAATGCGATGTGCCACGATAGGAAAAGGTCTGGACGCCGGAAAGCGTCACACCGAGCGCATAGGTGTCATGGCGATGGGGTGCATAGGCGTTGCCGTGAAAGCGCGCTTCAATGCGCTCGATCCCTTCGCTGGAAGGGGCCTGCACGATCCCCTCGAATTTGCACGAACGTTCAAGATCGCTCGTACCCTGAGGGGCTAGGGTCGCTTCTCTTTCGTAACCACAGCCAGATTGAGTTCGCATGTTTGATACCAAGATCGCCGTCATCCTTCGTGATGACCTTGCCGTGTGGCAAAAACTGAACGTCACCGCATTTCTCATGTCCGGCATCGTCGCCCAGACCAGAGAGATCATCGGGGAACCATACCGCGACGGGGCGGGTAACGTCTACAATCCCCTGTCCGTCCAGCCGATAGTCGTCATGGCCACGGATCAGGAGGCACTGCGCAAAATCCATCAGCGATCCCTGGAACGCGAGGTCACGACATCGCTCTATATCGAGGAAATGTTCGCAACCGGTCATGATGTTGCCAACCGCCAGGTGTTTTCGGAATTTTCTCCCGACAATGCAAAGGTCGTCGGCATGGCGCTTAGGGCGGACAAGAAAATCGTAGACAAGATTACCAAGGGCGCGAAGCTGCATGCCTGAGCAGCTGCCGTGAATGTAAAAAGGGAGGCCGTGAGCCTCCCTTGTCAAATCAGCGACGATTTAGCGGCCGCTTATTCGTCGTTCATCTTCAGCGCAGCGATGAAAGCTTCCTGCGGAATCTCCACCTTGCCGAACTGGCGCATGCGCTTTTTGCCTTCCTTCTGCTTGTCCAGAAGTTTGCGTTTACGCGTCGCATCGCCACCGTAGCACTTCGCCGTCACGTCCTTGCGCAACGCGCGCACGGTTTCGCGGGCGATGACCTTGCCGCCAATGGCCGCCTGGATCGGGATCTGGAACATGTGTGGCGGAATGAGTTCCTTCAGCTTTTCGCACATGCCGCGTCCGCGCCGGTCAGCCGCCGAGCGGTGGACCAGCATGGAGAGTGCGTCTACCGGGTCGCCGTTCACGAGGATCGACATCTTGACGAGATCGCCTTCACGATAGTCGATAATGTTGTAGTCGAACGAGGCGTAACCCTTCGAGATGGATTTCAGGCGGTCGTAGAAATCGAACACCACTTCGTTGAGCGGCAATTCATAGGTGATCATCGCGCGGTTGCCGACATAGGTCAGCTCCGTCTGCAGGCCGCGCCGGTCCTGACAGAGTTTCAGGATACCACCGAGATATTCGTCGGGTGTCAGGATCGTCGCCTTGATCCACGGTTCGCGGATTTCCTTGATCTTCACGACATCAGGCATATCCGCCGGGTTGTGCAGTTCCTTCTCGGTGCCATCCGTCAGCGTCATTTCATAGACGACCGAAGGTGCTGTGGCGACGAGATCGAGATTGAACTCGCGCTCGAGGCGTTCCTGAATGATTTCAAGATGCAGCAGACCGAGGAAGCCGCAACGGAAACCAAAGCCGAGAGCGGCAGACGATTCCATTTCGAAGGAGAAGGAGGCGTCGTTGAGGCGAAGCTTGCCCACCGCCGCGCGCAGATCTTCGAAGTCGGCTGCATCAACAGGGAAGAGGCCGCAGAAAACCACGGGCTGCGCTGGCTTGAAGCCGGGCAGGGCCTGCGCCGTCGGGCGCTTGTCGTCGGTAATGGTATCGCCAACACGCGTATCGGCGACTTCCTTGATCGAGGCGGTGATGAAACCGATCTCGCCGGGGCCGAGGCTGTCGACATTGACCATCTTCGGGGTAAGTACGCCAACGCGCTCGACGCCGTATTTCGCGCCGGAACCCATCATGCGGATCTGCTGGCCCTTGGTCAGCACGCCGTCGATGACGCGCACCAGAACCATGACGCCCAAATAGGTGTCGTACCAGCTGTCGACGAGCAGCGCCTTGAGCGGCCCGTTCTCGCCGACTTCGCTCTTCGGCGGTGGCAGGCGGTTGACGATGGCTTCGAGAACATCGGGGATGCCAAGCCCGGTCTTGGCCGAAATCAACACAGCTTCGGAAGCATCGATGCCGATTACTTCCTCGATCTGTTCCTTGATGCGGTCGGGTTCGGCGGCAGGCAGGTCGATCTTGTTTAAGACCGTCACCAGCTCGTGATTATTGTCGATCGCCTGATAAACGTTGGCCAGCGTCTGGGCTTCCACCCCCTGAGATGCGTCCACCACCAGCAGCGAACCTTCGCAGGCCGAAAGCGAGCGGGACACTTCGTAGGCAAAGTCGACGTGGCCGGGCGTGTCGATGAGGTTCAGCACATAGGTTTCGCCGTTATTCGCCTTGTAGTGCAGGCGCACGGTCTGGGCCTTGATGGTGATGCCGCGCTCGCGTTCGATATCCATCGAATCGAGAACCTGTTCCGACATATCGCGCTCGGCAAGGCCGCCTGTCGACTGGATCAACCGGTCGGCCAGCGTCGATTTGCCGTGATCGATGTGGGCAACGATCGAGAAGTTGCGGATATGGTCCAGGGGCGTGCGGGTCGAATTTGTGCTCATGCCCCGCGCTATAGCAGGGGCTTCTCATGCCGCAAAGCGGGAATTTGGTTAAAAGCCCTTTAAAATGGGCTTTTCAGATCGCAAACTGCTCCGGCCAGTCGCGGCGGGTGGCCACTTGTCCTTCGGTTCTAAGCTTGGCCACGGCAGCAAGGTCGATATCGGCGATCAGCAACGTGCTGTGTGTCACCGCATCGCTTTCGCTTTCCGCGACGATACCCGATGCCGGCATGCCATAGTCGGATGGCACGTAAAGTGCTGCGCGGCCACGATTTTCATCGACGGCGGGAGACCATGGAGCCTCACCCGCCGTGGGGGAGGAGAGAACGGCATATTGGTTTTCCAACGCCCGCGCCTGCGCGCCGATGCGCACCCGGTAGGCGCCGGCCAGCGTATCGGTGCAGCTGGGAGCGAGAACCAGTTCGACGCCAAGCTCGGCCAGCTTCCGGCCAAGCATCGGGAACTCGTTGTCGTAACAGATGAGGATGCCGAGCCTGCCGATCGGCGTCTCGAAGGCTTTCAGGCCCTCGATGCCGGCATGGATGTTCCATTGCTCCCGCTCGAAGCGCGTCATGATCTGCTTGTCCTGATACCCGATCAGTCCGTTGGGGCCGAACAGCCATGCGCGGTTGCGGAACTTGCCGTCCTTGTCTTTCACTGGCGCGCTGCCCGGCTGAAACAGGATTTGATGTTGCCGCGCCAGCTCTTCACAAAGCTCGACCCATGAGGGGATGAGCGGCTGTATCTCTTCGATGGAGCGGTGCAGGTCCGAGCGCGCATCGGGCGGCAACTGCCCGGTCAGCGTCATGGCCGAATATTCCGGCAACAGCAGCAGCTCGGCGCCTTTTTCTTTCGCCTCGCGCACGATGGCGGAAAGATGGGCGGCATAGCCTTCCCATGTCTCGATGAGTTCGATGGCATATTGGCTGGCGGCGAGTTTCGTCATCTGTTTTCCTCTCCGACAGCAATGGTCTTCATCCAGAAGGACAGGGGCTTTGGGCTTTCGGTGCTCTCGTCTAGATCCCGCCAGGTGAAGCTGGTGTGCAATTCCGGGTGATGGCGATAGCCGCGTTTTTCCCAGAAGGCATTCAGCGGCACGTAATCCAATGGCCGGCGCGGGTGGTCGGCGGGGCGCTCGACCGCGCAGAAGGTGCAGCAGTTGAAGCCGAGCTTGCTCGCATGCGCCTCCCGCTCCGCAAAGAACCGCACCCCGATGCCATGCCCGCGATAGCTGGGCAGAAGCACGCTTTCGCCGAAGTAAAATATCCGGTCCGGATCGTAACCCGCCTTCAGGAAGGGCGCCTTCACCTCGTCGGTCTCGGCCGCCATCGGCATGCCGGTGGACATGCCCACCACGTGTGCGCCATCCAGCGCCAGCACGAAAACCGCGCCTTTCGTGTCGGCATAGGTGGCGAGATATTTGCGCTCGTAATCCAGCGATCCGTCATAGAGATAGGGAAAGGCGCGAAACACTTTGATCCGCAAGCGCGCAAGGTCATCGAAATAGGGCGCGGCCTCGATGCCGGAAAGAGACTTGATTTCGACGGTCATGGGCATTTTCACTTTCGGTTGCACTGGTTATACCGTCATGGAAAACCCGCGCAAGCATTGAACGGAGAAGACAATGACCGCCACTGAGACCATCCGCGCCTACTACGATGCCTTCAACCGTCAGGACATGGATGCCTTTCTGGCGCTTCTTCACGACGAGGTGGTACATGACATCAATCAGGGCGAGCGTCAGACCGGAAAGCCTGCTTTTGCATCCTTCATGCAGCACATGAACCGCTGCTATAAGGAAAACCTCACCGACATGGTCATCATGGCGAGCGAGGACGGCAAGCGCGCCTCTGCGGAATTCATCGTGAACGGCGAATATCTCGCAACCGATGAAGGCCTGCCGGAAGCCGATGGCCAGACATACGTCCTGCCGGCTGGTGCATTCTTTGACCTGAAAGATGGAAAAGTTAGTCGAGTAACGAACTACTATAATCTGAACGATTGGATCGCCCAGGTCGCTGCCTGATGCATCTTTGCCGCACGCCGAACCCGCGGTAAAAAAGCGATCGCAATTTCCATTATGGTAGATATTGACTCCATCATGTGAGAATGTATTCTCGCATGATGGAAAACGAAGATCATATTCTCGAACGCTCTATCGGCGACCGCATCAAGACGTTGCGCGCCGAAAATGGTTTGACCCTGGACCGGCTCGCCGCCGAATCCGGCGTCAGCCGCGCCATGATTTCGCGCATCGAACGTGGCGAGGCGAGCCCCACGGCCTCGCTTCTTGCCCGCATCTGCGCAGCGCTAGGCCTGTCGCTCTCCGGCTTTTTCGCCGAAGACGAAGAGGCTGTTTCACCGCTGGTGAAAAAGCGTGACCAGCAGCTCTGGAAAGACCCGGAGACCGGTTATGTGCGCCGTGCCATCTCCCCGCCACGCGTCGGTTCCGATGTCGATATTGTCGAGGTCGAGTTCCCGGCGGGCGCACGTGTCGGTTTCCCGCCGCATGCGGCAAGCCGCGGAATGACGCAATATGTCTGGCTTTTTGAAGGTGTGCTGGAGATGACGAGCGGTGGAGACGTGCACCGGCTGGAACCCGGCGATTGCCTTTTCATGCCGGTGGGTGAGGGACATGTCTTCCACAATCCCTCAGAAAAACCTGCCCGTTATGCCGTCGTGCTGGATCAAAGACAGCGCTGATTTTCCCCGACAGGAGTTATTAATGGCCACCATCCGCGTATTGAACCGGGCAGAGACGATCAATGCCTTGCCCGAACTTTGTGACGTTATCGCCGACTGCGTGAATGGCGGCGCGTCTGTCGGTTTCATGCTGCCTTTCTCCCCAAAAGATGCCGAGCCGTTCTGGCAGGATGTAGCCGATGCCGTGGAAGCAGGCAGCACCATTCATGTGGTGGCGGAAGTAAACGATAAAGTGGTGGGCACGGTGCAGGTCGGTCTGGCCTCCAAGCCCAACCAGCCACATCGCGGTGATCTGATGAAGCTTCTTGTGCATCGGTCGGCACGCGGGCTGGGACTTGCACGAAAGCTCATGGAAAAGGTGGAGCAGGAAGCGGCAAAACGTGGCCGTACCCTTTTGGTGCTGGATACGGCCACGGGTAGCGATGCGGAGGCAATTTATCCCCGTCTTGGCTGGGAACGCGTCGGCGTCATCCCCGACTATGCGCTTTTTCCCGACGGGCGTTATTGCGGCACGACGCTGTTTTACAAAAGGATCGGCTAGGTTTTTATTGTTATTGACCCGGCTTCAGCGTGCGGTTGAAGGCGTTGACGATCATCGTTTCCAGCTGTGCATGAATATCCTTACGGTCGCGGGGCCCGGCCGGTTCGCAGATCGGATCGCGCTCGCCAACGGATTTGAGAAACGCGTCGGCATCCGGCTTGCAAAGGGGCAGGAAGCTAAAATGGTTGGCCTCGTCAACCTGTTGGTAAGTAGAGGCAGGCACTTGTGCTGCAAGCTCGTCGGCAAGGACAGCGGGCGGTATTTTACCTTCGCTGCCAAGATTGATGAAGGTCAGCGGAATATCGATTTGTCTAAGGCTGTCCGGCTGGAACGCCAGCGCCAGACCCGGATCGACCAACACGGCGGAACGGATGCGTGGATCGCGGTTCTGCTGCTCGAAACGGGTCTTGTCGATGGTTCTGAGATCGACCTTCGGTACGCTGACCGGCTCGTTATTGACATAGGCCCGGCCGCCGGCAAACCACTGGCAATCCATCATTGCTGCATTCTCTTCACAATAGCGCACATAGGCGTCAAGATCGGCGCGTGCACCTGCAATCTCCATCGCCGCGCTACCGCCCAGCGAAAAGCCGAGAACACCGATGCGTTGCGCATCGATCGCACCCGACCACGTGGCGTCCGTCGTCAAGGCCGTGACGATTGTGGATAGATCGTTGGTCCGCTCCCAGATTTTCGGCGTGTCGGCAGGCGTCGAGTCACCACTGGTCGTGCCGGGATGATTGGTTCCGGCGACGATGAAACCTTCGCTGGCGAGTTTCGCGGCGATCCAGGCCATGCCTTCAGCGCGCGAGCCGGACCCGTGCGAAATCAACACGAGGGGGAAATGGCCGTCCTTGATGGTCGCGTCCTTCCGAACCGCCGTTCCCTGAAAGATACGGTTCTCGGAGGAAAGCGCCGGTATGCCGTCTCCGCCTTTGGCCGGATACCAGATCGTAACGTCAAGGTTTGTGTCGCGAGCCTTGGAAGAAACTGGGATGCTGGTAAGCCCGACATCCTCTGCGGCAAATGCCTGCGGGGAAAAAGCCGCGCACATCAGAAGTGCGACAAGGGTGTTTTTCAGTGTCATGAGAGCCTCTCCGTTTGACAAGGTGGATGCTCCCGTTTTCCTTCTAGGGTGAATAAATGCGTCCTTGATCGCGTTAAAGGTCGTGCCGAAACGCGATCTGGTCCATGAATGGGTGGTAATTCATCGCTTCGGGATCGTTATCCGTGCTTTTCATTCCATTGCCTTTTGTCGTCGCACTTCTGCTGGTCGTCATGTTCATCGTCTTCTTTCGAGGCGCAGAGGATATGCGAACCAACCGGGCGTTTCTGGCGCTCATCGCGCTTTGCGCCGTGCAGTCCGTTCTTGTCGGCTTGCGCTGGGGATATGGTGTGAGCGAAGCGCGTTATGTTTTGCCTGTTCTGGCTGCCTGCCTGCCGCCTCTCGTCTACATCGCCTTTCGCGGACTGATGGGCGTTGGAGTTGAAAGCAGGAGGGCGATGTTTGCCAGTCTTGTGCTTTCACCTTTCTTCGTCGTCTTTCTGGAGTTCGTCCTTCCTGTTGCGATCGATTTTGCGCTGATCGTGATTTTTGTCGGGCACGCCATTGCCTTGCTTCTCTTGGCAAGAAAAGGGCCGGATGGGCTGGACGAAGCGCAATTTGCCAGCGTCGCATCTGCGCATAAGGCGCTCATTGTCGCCGCGGTCGCTCTCTGCGTTTCCGCGTTCTTCGATCTTCTGGTGTTTTTCGATTTCGAGTGGGCGCATGGAGAAAATGTCGCCGCACTTGTTAGCAATGCCAATCTTCTCGGGCTTCTGCTGATCGGTCTCATGGCTGCACTTGCCGGCAAAAGCAAAGCGCCGCAAACGGCTGCCCAGCCTGCTGCGGAGTTGTCTTCACCGGCGCCTTCACAACAGGACCGGGACGTTGTCGAAAGGCTTGATCGCTTGATGGAGACCCACACGCTCTACCGCGATGAGAACCTAAACCTGTCACGGCTCGCAAAACGTCTCGGTCTGCCGAGCCGGCAAATCTCGGGCGCGATCAATCGCTCGCTCGGCGTTAACGTCTCGCAATATGTCAACCAGCTGCGCATCCGCGAAGCCTGCCGGCTGCTGGAGGAGACGGATCAGTCGGTCACTGCGATCATGCTGTCTTCCGGCTTTCAGACCAAATCCAACTTCAACCGGGAATTTCGCCGCGTCACCGGCATGAGCCCGATGGACTGGCGTGAACGCGAGGTGTGGAAGCTGGTGTCGAATACAAAAACGGCCACCCGGCAGATGCCGGATGGCCGTTTGAAGATCCTGAAATGAGGATCAGAGCGTGCCGTTGCGCTGCTGGATCATCATATAGGTGTCATAGGTATATTCGGCGATCTGTGCCCAGAGATAGGCGTCCTTCTTGAACGCCTGCTGGCTTTCGTAGATCTTCTTGAAGCTCTCGTTCTTGGCCGAAATCTCGGCATAGGTGTCCTGCGCCGCCTTGTGGCAGACATCGAGGATTTCCTGGCTGAACGGCCGCAGGATGGCGCCCTGCGCCACGAGTTCCTTCAGAGCCTTCGGATTGCGCGCGTCATAACGCTCCAGCATGCTGGCGCTGCCGGCGGCGCAGGCGTCTTTCAGAATACGCTTGTAGTTCTCCGGCAACTCGTTGAACTTCTGCAGGTTCACGAAAGCATGAACGGCTGGGCCACCTTCCCACCATGCGGGGTAGTAGTAATATTTCGCAACCTTGTAGAAGCCGAGCTTCTGGTCGTCATAGGGACCGACGAATTCGGTTGCATCGATGGTGCCCTTTTCCAGTGCAGCGTAAACATCGCCGCCGGCGATCTGCTGCGGTGTCACGCCAACCTTCTGCATCACCTGGCCGGTCAGGCCCGCAATGCGCATTTTCAAGCCCTTCAGGTCATCGATGGTGTTGATTTCCTTGCGGAACCAGCCGCCCATCTGGGCGCCGGTATTGCCGAGCAGGATCGAGTAGATATTGTGCTGGGCAAGAAACTCATTGAGCAACTCGTTGCCGCCCGCCTGGTTGAACCATGCATTCGTCTGGCGTGCATTGAGACCGAAGGGAACCGAGGTCCCGAGCGCGAAGGTCGGGTCCTTGCCAACATAGTAGTATGAGCAGGTATGCGCCATTTCGACGGTTCCGGCCGTCACCGCATCCGCTGCCTGCAGCGCCGGCACGATTTCGCCACCGGCGAAATGCTGGATGACGAAGTTGCCGCCGGATGCTTCCTTGACATGATCGGCGACGATCTGGCCGGCACCGAATAGAATGTCGAGGCCCTTGGTGAATGACGACGTCATGCGCCAGGTGATTTTGGGGTTTTCCTGCGCAATGGCCGGAGCGGCCAGCACGGTTGCGGTAACACCGGCACCAACAGCGCCCGCCTTGCGAATAAATGATCTGCGATCCATGTCGATAAGCCCTGATATGTCTGCATATTACAGGCGAACCGTACGGTACGCCTCCCACTGGCTACTAAACATTTATCCTCGCGGCCATCAAGGGGAATATTTGAACTTGCCGGGCCTGCTATCATCGCCCGGATGGGGCTACGGATGCATGCGTTTTAACGCCGGATCATCCATTGCAGGATTATAAAACAGCGAAAGCGTCAGGCTTTTTGCGATACGTTCCGCAGTTTCCATGAAGCAGCTATGGGCTTGTGGGCTCGGCGCGATATCGTCAAGGGTGGCCGAAAAAAGCGCCAGCCATTGCGGGAACAGTTCCGCCGACATGCCTTTTACGCCAAGATGCGCCTGCACCGGCTTGCCGCCGTAGCCGCCATTCTTGAAGGCGACGGCGGCCCAGAACTGTTTCATCCTGGCCATATGCTCCGGCCAGCGCCCGGAAAGCCGCGCATCGAAGACAGGGCCCAGCGTGGGATGTTCCAGAACGCGGGCGTAAAATGTCTCGACCAGCAGGTCGACGAAACCGGCGTCGATGCCGATAGCCGCCATGGCCTTTTCCGCCCTGTTCTGAATTTCCGCGTTGTGGGCGGCCTTTGCCGCGATCTGGTCCTGCATTGTGCTTCCTTTTGCGGCAGAACCTACGTGGCTCTTCGACACTCCGCAATGCGACCCTTTGGCATATTAGAATAATTCTAAAAGGCTTGATTGTGACGTGATCAGGATGTATTTAGAATTATTCTAAAGAGGTTCCAGTCATGTTCCGCAGTCTTTTTTCCCTGTCCAAACGCCCGTTCTCCTCGCTTGGCGAACAGGAAATCCTCGCACTTGCCATCTCGTCCGAAGAAGACGATTCCCGCATCTACCGCTCCTATGCCGATCATCTGCGCGCGCAATATCCGCAATCCGCAAAAATCTTCGATGATATGGCCGAGGTGGAGCAGCAGCATCGAAACGTGCTGATCGACATGCACCGCAGGCGATTTGGGGAAACGATCCCCCTGATCCGCCGTGAGCATGTGCGTGGCTTTTACGAGCGCACGCCGGACTGGCTGGTGAAGAACCTGTCGCTTGACAAAATTCGTGCGCAGGCGGAATTGATGGAGGCCCAGGCGATCCGTTTTTACGATGAGGCTGTCAAGCGCACCAGCGATGCCTCGACCCGCAAGCTGCTCGGCGATCTGGCCGAGGCGGAGCGTGGTCACGAAGACATCGCGCAGATGCTGGAAGAGAAACATCTCGACGAAAACGGCAAGACAGAAGAGGCGGAAACCGCAAAGCGGCAATTTCTTCTGACCTTCGTGCAGCCGGGTCTTGCGGGACTGATGGATGGTTCCGTATCGACGCTGGCGCCGATCTTCGCAGCCGCCTTCGCCACGCAGGATACGTGGCAAACCTTCCTGATCGGTCTTTCGGCCTCCGTTGGCGCGGGTATTTCCATGGGCTTCACCGAGGCGGCCCATGATGATGGCAAGCTTTCCGGTCGTGGCTCTCCGGTAAAGCGCGGTCTCGCCTCAGGCATCATGACGGCCGTTGGTGGCCTTGGCCATGCGCTGCCCTATCTCATTCCGCATTTCTGGACAGCAACGGCCATCGCCGCGGTCGTCGTCTTCGTGGAACTCTGGGCCATCGCCTTTATTCAGAACCGCTTCATGGAAACGCCGTTCCTGCGGGCAGTGTTTCAGGTAGTGCTCGGCGGTTCGCTGGTGCTGGCCGCCGGTATCATCATCGGCAACGCCTAGTGAATAATAAAGCCCGCAGCGTTTGCTGCGGGCTTTCTGCATTGAGCCTATAATATCTGCCGATCAGCGCAATGCGCCGACCAGAACGTCGCGGCCATCCTCGATGGAAACCCAGCGGCCCGAATTGAAGGACGCCTGCCGCTTCAGATAAGTGTAGTTGGTGTCGGTCCAGAGCTTCACGTCGTCGGTGAGATTGTCGAGAATATAATCGCCATCGGTGGTGCGGAGCGTCAGCACGGCGTGGCCCTCGCCATCAGGCTTGCGCACGACAGTAATTAGCAGGTCAGCAACGGAAAACCCACGCTCGATCAGCTTCTTGCGCTTCAGCAGCACGAAGTCCTCACAATCGCCAGCGGTCGTGGGATATTCCCAGACTTCTTCCTTGCCGTAGATTTCCATGTCGGTCATGGCGACGATCGAGGTGTTGACGGATGTGTTGATCTCGCGAACCACACCCCAGCCATACTCGGTGACGCGTGGCGGCGGCGTCAGCTTGCTTCGAATGTTGCACTCGCTCGCGTATTTCTGACAGAACTCATAATGGCCGATCGGCTGGGATGTGATCCCACCCGTCACCATGGAAGGGCTTCCCTTGGTTTCCGCCACGGCGGAGGCAGCAGTCAATAGCCCGGCGGCAACTGCAAACAGCAGCGCACGCGCCAGCGGTGCGTTCATCATGAAACCCGTCCCTTAATTCTTAACGAAAAGTTAAGAGGGTTGGGGGTCAGGAGTCAATCACTAGCCATCGGCGGCGCGCAAGACTCGTTAAATATGGTTAAGATCGTTGCGCAAATGCCTATGTTGCAAGGGCTTTGACGGCAGCCAGCATCCTGTCGATATCCTGCGGCCGGGACAGCCGGTGGTCGCCATCGCGGATCAGCGTCAAGACGACGTCGTCGGCAGGAAGATGTTCGAGGAGCTTCAGCGCATGCTGATAGGGAACATCGGGATCGCGCATTCCCTGCAGGATGTGAACCGGGCAGCCCGTGGTAATGATGCCGGTGAGGACGCGGTTCTGCTGCCCGTCTTCCATCAGCGCGCGCGTAAAGATGTTTGGCTCGGGGCTGTATTCCGAATGTTCCTCGAAATAACCTTTTTCTTCAAGCGACCGTTTTTCCGCATCCGTGAGGCTCGGCTCTATCAGGTCCGCCGTGAAATCGGGGGCTGGCGCAATGAGGACCAGACCAGCGACGGACGGCGTGCCGCCGGCCTTGCGCAGTTCCTCAACCATGCGCAGCGCAATCCATCCACCCATCGACGAACCAATAAGGACGACGCGCGATGGCGCCTTTTCGCGCACGACGGCAAGTGCCTCTTCCCGCCATCTTGAAATCGTGCCCTTTTTGAAGTCACCGCCGGAAGCGCCGTGCCCGGAATAATCGAGCCGCAGGCACGCAATGCCGTTTTCCGCCGCAAAGCGGTCGAGTTCCACCGCCTTGGTTCCCGTCATGTCGGAACGGTAACCGCCGAGCCAGACAAGCGTGGGTGCATCTTCTCGTGAAGTTGACGGGCGGTGAAGGACGGCGATGTCGCGGGCGTCGTCGCCCATGCCTACACGCAGGAATTCAGCGGCTTGTTCAGTCATGTATATGCAATTCTCCTGAATTTCGCGCAACAAAGGCGACGTATTTGCAAAAACCGTGACAACAGGTGATCTTTTCGGGCAGATATGCTATTGACTTCGCCACGGCAATAACGACATTTCCGCCGCTTGTACCAAACAAGCTGTTTTTTGCCGATGTGATCCAGAAACAGATCAGGAGAATACGACCATTCGCAGACCTTTCAAAGCCGATGCCCCCGTCAAGGAGGGCCCGCGCTCCAACCGGGAAATCCGGGTTCCCAGAGTTCAGCTTATTGATGAAGAGGGCCAGAACCTCGGTAGCATGCCGACGGACCAGGCTTTGAAAATGGCGGAGGATGCCGGTCTCGATCTCGTTGAGATTTCGCCGAACGCTGAACCGCCGGTATGCAAGATCCTCGATCTCGGCAAGCTTAAATACTCGACCCAGAAAAAAGCCGCTGAAGCGCGCAAGAAACAGAAGATCGTCGAGGTCAAGGAAATCAAGATGCGCCCCAACATCGACACGCATGACTATGACGTGAAGATGAAGGCGATGAACCGTTTCTTTGACGAAGGTGACAAGGTGAAGGTGACGCTGAAGTTCCGCGGCCGCGAAATGGCCCACCAGGAACTCGGCATGAAGCTTCTCCTCCAGGTGAAGGAAGATACCCAGGCGATTGCCAAGGTTGAAGCCGAGCCGAAGCTGGAAGGCCGTCAGATGATGATGGTTCTCGCGCCGAAATAACTCTTTCGCGCACGCCGCCCGGGCGGCATGAAGCACCACCGCAAGGGGAAGTTCGTATTCCCCGTTGCGCTTTTAACCGACTGCGGTTATAAGCGCGCGTCCGAACGGTCCGGCAGGGCATGCCGAGGCCGTTCCTGAATAGCTTGAAATAGGCCTCGTCTGCCTGTTTCGATACAAAAACACGGAGTAGCAAAATGCCCAAGATGAAGACGAAGTCCGCTGCAAAAAAGCGGTTCAAGATCACCGCCACCGGCAAGGTTGTTGCAGCCGCCGCCGGTAAGCGCCACGGCATGATCAAGCGTACCAACAAGTTCATTCGCGACGCGCGTGGAACCATGGTTCTCGCCGAAGCTGACGGCAAAAAAGTCGTCAAGAACTACCTGCCGAACGGTCTCTGAGACTTTTCCGCACTTTTGGACACTTTAAGGAGATCATGACATGGCACGCGTAAAACGTGGCGTAACTTCCCGCGCCAAGCACACCAAGACACTCAAGGCAGCCAAGGGCTTCTACGGCCGCCGCAAGAACACCATCCGCGCAGCTAAGGCTGCCGTGGATCGTTCCAAGCAGTACGCTTACCGCGACCGCAAGGTCAACAAGCGCAACTTCCGCGCTCTGTGGATCCAGCGTATCAACGCTGCTGTTCGCGAATTCGGCCTGACCTACGGCCGCTTCATCGACGGCCTGAACAAGGCTGGCATCGAAGTTGACCGCAAGGTTCTGTCCGACATGGCTATCCATGAGCCGGCAGCATTCGGCGTGCTCGTCGAGACCGCGAAGAAGGCTCTTGAGTACCTCAAGGAAGCTGGTACGACCAACGAGTTTGAAACCGCTGTAAAGTAATTACGGCGCGGACAATCTGTTGTTCATTTGAAACCCGCGCCGGTCCTCCGGCGCGGGTTTTTCGTTTTCAGTTTCTGATACAGCTATATCGGCGTTTTTTAATTTAGAAATTTAGAAGAGTTGGAGTATTCACGCCGTTTGAAGCGAAATCCTTGGTGGACGGAAATGCTGGTCAATAAAATTCAGGTTGTGGAAGCAGAAGGCTTTCGCGTTCATCTCGACGATGACGACATCGCAACCCTGATGCGCGTCCTCCTGAAAAGTGACCGGCGCATTCAAAAGGTCGAGCTCTCGCAATTGACGGTTTGGATCAAACGGCAGGGCACGGAACGTGTGACCTGGTGGATGAAAATGCAGAAGCTGCTGTCAAAACTTCTGCCTTATGCTTTTCTTCGCCCTTCTGAACCGCTGGACGGCGCCGGCCTCATGCAGCGAGAGCTGGAAACGTTGCAGCAGTTCCAGCAAGGCGGTTTCCCGGTTCCGCCGCTGATCTACTCGTCGCGCACAGCAATGGTGCTGGGAGATGTCGGTCCGACGCTCATGGAGCGGATGGATGCGCTAAAGGCGTCCGATCCGGTGCGACATGACGCCTTGCTTGTGAAATCCGCAGAAGCGCTTGGCGAGCTGCATGCGGCGGGCCTCTGCCACGGCCGCCCGCATGTGCGTGACTTCTTTTTAAAAGACGACCGTATCGGTTTCATGGATTTCGAGGAGCGCCCTCAGGAGGTCATGCCGCTGGAGACGGCGCAGGCGCGCGATATCTGGCTGCTGTTTTTGCAGGTCGCGACCCGCGCCTGCGATGCGCCTAAAACCTGCGACGCCGCCTTTGCCCGCTGGCGTGAAAACGCCCCGCCGCGGGCGCTTGAAGAATTGTGCCGTCTGATCGGCATTCTGGGGCGATTTTTACCGCTTGCCCGGTTGATCGGGCGCGTGCGGATGGGTAGTGATCTGCGACGCTTTATCATGGCGACCGACTATCTGATGAATGCTGTGAACCCCGAAGCCGCTGTTAAAAATACCGGCAAGGCAGGAAAAGATGACTGAACTTGATACCTTGAAATCGCAACTGATGTCGGAGATCGCCGCCGCCGCCGATGAGCCGGCCATCGAAGCCGTGCGCGTCTCCGCGCTTGGCAAGAAGGGCTCGGTTTCGGAGCTTCTGAAGACGCTGGGGTCGATGACGCCGGAAGAGCGCCAGACCCGGGGCGCTGCCATCAACCAGCTCAAGACTGAAATCACCGACCTGATCGGTGAACGCAAGAGTGGCCTGAAAGATGCTGCGATTGCCGCCCGCCTGAAGGCGGAAACGCTTGATGTCAGCCTGCCGGTCCGCCAATCTCCGACCGAGCGCGGCCGCATTCATCCGATCAGCCAGATCGTCGATGAAATCACCGCGATCTTTGCGGATATGGGCTTCTCGATCGCCGAAGGTCCGGATATCGAAACGGACTATTACAACTTCACGGCGCTGAATTTCCCCGAAGGCCATCCGGCCCGCGAAATGCATGACACCTTCTTCTTCCAGCCGGATGAAAACGGCGAGCGCAAGGTGCTGCGCACGCACACCTCGCCGGTGCAGATCCGCACCATGGAAAGCCAGAAGCCGCCGATCCGCATCGTCATTCCGGGCAAGACCTATCGTCAGGATTCCGATGCCACCCATTCGCCGATGTTCCATCAGGTCGAAGGTCTGGTGATCGACAAGAAGGCGCATGTTGGCAATCTGCGCTGGGTACTTGAAGAGTTCTGCAAGACCTTCTTTGAGGTGGATAGCGTTGTCATGCGCTTCCGCCCGTCGTTCTTCCCCTTCACGGAGCCGAGCTTCGAGGTGGATATTCAGTGCGACCGCTCCGGCCCGATCGTCAAGTTCGGCGAAGGCAACGACTGGATGGAAATCCTTGGCTGCGGCATGGTGCACCCGAATGTGCTGCGCGCCGGCGGTCTGGACCCGGATGAATATCAGGGCTTTGCCTGGGGCATGGGCCTCGACCGCATCGCCATGCTGAAATACGGCATGCCGGACCTGCGTGATTTCTTCAACGCCGATGTCCGCTGGATGAACCACTACGGCTTCCGCCCGCTCGACATACCGACGCTGTTCGGCGGTTTGAGCGTTTAATCCGGTTAGCCAAGGAGCAAAGACATGAAATTCACTCTTTCCTGGCTGAAAGAGCATCTCGAAACGGATGCGACGCTGGACGAGATTTGCGAACGGTTGACGGCAATCGGGCTTGAGGTCGAGGACGTCGACGACAAGGCGGCCTATAAGCCTTTCGTCATTGCCAAGGTCGTCTCCGCCGAAAAACATCCCGAGGCCGACCGCCTCAAGGTGTTGATGGTGGATGCCGGTGACGGCAAGCCGGTGCAGATCGTCTGCGGCGCACCGAATGCGCGCGCCGGCCTTGTCGGTGCGCTGGCGCGTCCTGGCGTTTACGTGCCGGGCATCGATGTCACGCTTGCCGTCGGCAAGATACGCGGTGTCGAAAGCCATGGCATGATGTGCTCCGAAAAAGAGCTGAACATTTCCGACGATCACGACGGCATCATCGATCTGCCGGAAGACGCGCCGGTCGGCACTTCTTTCGCGACCTATGCCGGACTTGACGATCCGGTCATCGAGATCAATCTGACGCCAAACCGCCCGGATTGCACCTCGATCTATGGAATCGCGCGCGATCTCGCCGCTTCCGGTCTCGGCAAGCTCAAGACCAAGCCAGCGCCGTCCTTCAAGGTCGAAGGCTCAACCCCGGTCGACGTGAAGCTGGAGCTGGATGACGCGGCGCTCTGCCCCGGCTTTTCGCTGCGCATCGTGCGCGGTGTGAAGAACGGCCCGAGCCCGAAGTGGATGCAGCAACGTCTGATGGCGATCGGCCTGCGTCCCATCAATGCGCTCGTGGACATCACCAACTACATGACTTTCGATCAGGGCCGGCCGATGCATGTCTTCGATGCCGCCAAGGTCAAAGGTGATCTGACGGTCCGCCGTGCGAAGGAGGGTGAGACGATCCTCGCGCTTGATCAGCGCGAATACAAGCTCGGCCCGAACAATGTCGTCATCGCTGACGAAAAGGGCCTCGAGTCCATCGGCGGCGTCATGGGCGGTGAACACTCCGGCTGTGATGAAAACACCGTTGACGTGTTGATCGAGTCCGCTCTCTGGGATCCGATCAACATCGCCAAGACCGGCCGTTCGCTGGGCATCATCACCGATGCCCGTTATCGCTTCGAGCGCGGCGTCGATCCGGAATATATGGTTCCGGGTCTGGAACGCACCACCGAACTGGTTCTGGAACTCTGCGGCGGCGTTGCCGGCGAAGCCAAGGTCGTCGGTTACAAGGGGCATCAGCCCAAGGTCGTTGATTTTCCGCTCTCGGAAGTGAAGCGTCTGACCGGCCTAGAAGTTTCGGCGGAAGAAAGCCTGGCCATTCTCAAGGGTCTCGGTTTCGGCATCGAGGGAACGGGCGAGCGTGTTTCCGTCACCGTGCCGTCCTGGCGCCCGGATGTCGACGGCAAGGCCGATCTGGTGGAAGAGGTCATGCGCATTCATGGCGTCGACAACATCAAGCCGCAACCGCTGGAGAGCTTCGGTGCCGTCAACCGCCGCATCTTGACGACGCTGCAGGTGCGCACCCGCACCGCGCGCCGTGCGCTTGCCAGCCGTGGCATGCTGGAGGCCGTCACGTGGTCCTTCATCCCGGAAGCTCACGCGAAGCTTTTCGGTGGCGGTTCGCCCGCTCTGAAACTGGCCAACCCCATCGCGGCTGATATGTCGGATATGCGTCCTTCGCTTCTGCCGGGCCTTCTGACCGCAGCACAGCGCAATGCCGACAAGGGCCATGGCGATGTGGCAATCTTCGAGGTCTCCGGCACCTATGAGGGTGACACGCCAGACACCCAGCGCCGTGTTGCCGGCGGTGTACGCCGTGGCACGGCCTCGCTCGCAGGAAGCGGCCGCATGTGGTCCAATGCCACAAAGGGCGGCGGCAAGCCGGTGGATGTCTATGACGCCAAGGCCGATGCGCTTTCGGTGCTCGAAGCCTGCGGCCTGCCGATGGCCAATGTGCAGATCGAGGCCGGCGCTCCCGGCTGGTATCACCCTGGCCGCTCCGGCACCATCAAGATGGGTCCGAAGGTCGTGCTCGGCTATTTCGGTGAATTCCACCCGAAGACTCTGTCAGAGCTGGATGTTTCCGGTGTCTATAGCGGTTTCGAGATCTATCTCGACGCCATGCCGGAGCCGAAGAAGAAGGCGACCCGCACAAAGCCGGCCCTTGAGCTTTCGCCCTTCCAGGCGGTCAAGCGCGACTTCGCCTTCGTGGTCGACAAGTCGGTCGAGGCAGGCGCCATCATCAAGGCTGCAACAAGCGCTGATCGGAAGCTGATCACCGGCGTCAATGTCTTTGACGTCTTCGAAGGTGCATCGCTTGGCGAAAGCCGAAAGTCCATCGCCATTGAAGTTCAGATCCAGCCGGTCGACAAGACGCTGACGGACGAGGATTTCGAGGCGCTGACCGCAAAGATCGTCGGTAATGTCGAGAAATCGACGGGCGGCGTGCTGAGAGCGTAAAGCTCTGTTTCCATGAATTGAAAAAGCCGAGGCAGTCGCCTCGGCTTTTTTGTTTTTAGCGGTTCGCCATCTGGGACATACGCTCGGGATATCGTTGGCCGGCAACCTTTGCTGGAGAAAGCAACGCGCCAAGGCTGGCGACTTCTTCTGCCGTCAGCGATACATCCGCTGCCGCCACGTTTGTCTCAAGATTGGCGATTTTCGTCGTACCGGGGATCGGAACGATAAAGTCACCCTGCGCCAGCACCCAGGCCAGCGCCAGTTGCCCGGCGGTAACACCCTTTTCGGCAGCCATATCTTCCAGAAGCTTGATGAGCGCCAGATTGGCATCGAAGTTTTCACTTTGGAAGCGCGGCAGGCCGCGGCGGAAATCGTCGGATGCAAGTCCGTCGAGCGACTTCAGCGCGCCCGTCAGGGCACCACGCCCGAGCGGGCTGAAGGGGACGAAACCGATACCGAGTTCGCGGCATGTTTCCAGCACGCCGTTTTCCTCCACATCGCGGGTCCACAACGAATATTCGCTCTGTATGGCAGCGATCGGGTGAGTGGAATGCGCCTTACGAAGTGTTTCGGCACTCGCTTCCGAAAGGCCTAGATGTTTCACCTTGCCCTGCCGGACCAGTTCCGCCATGGCGCCGACCGTATCTTCGATTGGGACATCCGGATCGACGCGATGCTGGTAGAACAAGTCTATGGTGTCGACGCCTAGGCGTTTGAGAGAGGCTTCGGCGACGGCGCGCACATTTTCCGGGCGGCTGTCGGTACCCACCATCATCTGGCCTGCGGGTTTGCTAGCGTCGATTTTGAAACCGAACTTGGTAGCTATGACCACATTGTCGCGATAGGGCTTCAAACCCTTGCCGACGAGGATTTCGTTGTTGTAGGGCCCATAGACCTCTGCCGTGTCAAAAAAAGTGACACCGAGTTCGACGGCGCGGTGCAGCGTCGCTATTGCACTATTTTCGTCGCCGGTCGGGCTATAGGCATGGGTCATGCCCATGCAGCCGAGGCCAAGCGCCGAAACGGAAAGGTTGTTTCCGAGAGTTCTTTTTTTCATCTGTTCGTCCTTCCATGAGGAGCCGCCCGTTGTCAGGGGCGTGGTGAGAAGATAGCGCCCTAAGACGGCAAAAATAATCGCTGCAAATCGTTGCGGGTTGTTCTATTATTTAGAACAATGAACCGTGTGCAACTCTCTCAACTCGCTGTCCTCGCTGCCGTTGCCGAAGGCCGCAGCTTTCGTAAAGCTGCCGCCGAACTTGCCATTGCGCCTTCCGCCGTCAGCCATGCAGTATCGTCGCTCGAAGCGAGCCTTGGCCTGCGCCTGCTGCATCGTACCACCCGCAGCGTTTCGCCGACAGAGGAGGGCAGGCGGCTTCTCGAGACGCTTGGGCCGGCCCTTGCTGAAATCGATGCCGTCATCGATACGCTTGCCGAGCATGGCGGAAGGCCGGCCGGACCGTTGCGGATAACCCTGCCAAGACTTGCGGCGGAGGACCTGATCATGCCCCGGCTTGGCGAGTTCCTGCGGCTATATCCAGATATCTCGCTGGAGATTTCGACCGATGACCGCTTCGAGGATATTGTCGCAAAAGGTTTCGATGCCGGCCTGCGGCTCGGCGAGAATCTTGAAGCGGATATGATTGCCGTGAAGGCGAGCGGCCCATGGCGTGGCGCGATTGTCGGCGCGCCCACCTATTTCGCAGAAAATCCCCCGCCCCGTGAGCCGAGGGATTTGATGCGGCATCGCTGTATTCTCCGTCGCTTCTCCAGCGGTCTGCTCTACCGCTGGGAGCTGGAAAAGGACGGCAGACCTTTGGTGGTCGATGTGCAGGGGCCGCTCATCCTGTCGGACCAGAGCCTTATTCGCCGGGCGGCGATTGACGGCGCGGGTCTGGCTTTCGTTTTCGAACAGCGCGTAGAAGACGACATCAAGGAAGGCAGGCTGGTCCGGGTGCTGGAGGACTGGTGCGCGCCCTTTGATGGTTTTTATATCTATTACCCCTCGCGCCGGCAGATGCGCCCGGCGCTAAGGGCTTTCGTGGATTTCTTCCGCTTCAGAGGGTGATCAGAACTTGATGCGATAGCGGATATGGCCGTCGCTTTTGACGTAGCTGTCGTAAAGCTTCTGGGCACGGTGATTGTGCTCGTCAGTGTTCCAGTAAAGCCGGGACCAGCCCTTTTCCTTGCATATGGCAATGAGGTCATCCATCAGCGCCCGGCCTGTTCCCTTGCCACGGATCGCGCCGTCAACGAACAGGTCTTCCAGATAGCAGTCGGGCGTTTTCACCCAGGTGGAATCATGGAAGTGATGGATGGCGAAACCGGCCATCCTGTCGCCCAGAAGAGCCACGCGCATGGAAACGCGTGATGCCGGATCGAGGATACGCGCCCATGTATGGTCCGTAACTTCCTCGGCAAGGTGTACGTTATAGAAGGCGAGATAGTCGTTCCACAGGCGCAGCCATTCTGCCCGGTCTTCCGGCTCCGCGTCGCGAATTACAAGATCCATGTCACGCGCCCGCCTTGTCGAGCAGCGTCATCATCTCATCCGTCAGCTTGAGATTGACGGCGCGTTTGAAGCTTTCGAGTTGCGACAGGCTGGTGGCGCTGGCAATCGGTGCCGTCACGGCCTTCTTCCGCAATAGCCACGCCAGCGCGATATCGGCAAGCTTGGCTCCGGTTTCCACGGCAACCGCATCCATGGCGCCCAGAACGGCAAGGCCGCGGGCGTTGACATATTCACCCACCCGGTAGCTGCGGGCGACGCCCTCGGTATCCGCCTTGGCGCGATATTTCCCGGTGAGGAATCCGGCCGCGAGGCTATAATAATTGATGACACCAATTTCCTGGGCGACGCAAAGATCGGCAAGCGGGCCTTCGAAATCCGCACGGTTGTAGAGATTATATTCCGGCTGCAGCACATCGTAACGGGGCAGATCGTTCTTCGCGGCCGTGTCCAGCGCTTCCTGAAGCTGGCTCACCGAATAGTTGGAGCAGCCGATGGCGCGTATCTTTCCCTGTTCCTTCAGCTTTGCAAAGGCTGCAAGCGTTTCCTCCAGCGGCACATCCGCGTCCGGCTTATGGGCGAGGTAGAGATCGATATAGTCGGTTTGCAGCCGCTTCAGCGAGGCGTCGACAGCCTCTGCGATCCATTTGGCGCTGAGGCCTGTCTTCTGACCGCGATTGTCGAAACCGACCTTGGTAACGATCACCGCGTCCTCACGCTTGACGCTCGACTGTTTCAGCCATTTTCCGATGATGGCTTCCGACTCGCCGCCCTCATGCCCGTCCACCCAGGCGGAATAGACGTCTGCCGTGTCGATGGCGTTGAACCCGGCGTCGAAAAATGAATCGAGCAGGGCAAAGGAAGTCTTCTCGTCCGCTGTCCAGCCGAACACGTTGCCGCCGAAGACGATCGGGGCGATGGAGAGGCCGGTGCGGCCAAGGCTTCGTTTTTCCACGGGGAATGCTCCTGTTGCTGTCTTTGGCGGCAAGGTTATCAACTACTTGCCGGCATAACCATTCAATTCCTTTGATGGCATTCATCAGGCAACGGGCAAAAGCGGGTGAGATCAGGCCTGAAAGCCGCGATAGTGGCTGGGCGGGAGGTGATTGTGCTGTTGCCACACGCGCCGCAAATGCCGGGCGGAGGCAAAGCCCGCCTGCTCGGCAATGGCTTCCATATCCAGACGGCTGTTTGCAAGGATGTCGCGGGCAAGATTGACCCGCATCAGGTTGACGTAGTCGATGACGCTGATGCCGGTATGCTCGCGAAACAGGCGGGACAGGTGCCTCTCGCTGAGTGCGGCAATATCGGCCAGCCGTTCCAGCGACCAGTCCTGAGCCGGTTCAGTCATCACCCGGTCCTGCACCCGGTGAATGGCGGGGTGAATGTGGTTGCGGCCGGTAAGCCAAGGGGAGATTTGCGGATCATTGCCGCTGCGCCTGAGATAAACGACCATGTTTTTGGCAATGCGCGCCGCGACCGCAGGCGATGTCAGTCGGGAAACGACATGCAGCATGAGGTCGGTGCCGGTGGAAATACCGGCGCTGGAGAAGCGGTTGCCATCCTCTACGAAAAGACGGTTTTCGGCCACCTGCGACAGCGGTGCGGTGCGGCGCAGCGCTTCGATGCAATCCGCATGTGTCGTACAGCTCCGCCCGTCGAAAAGTCCTGCTTCGCCCGCCAGCAGTGCGCCGGAGCAAATGGAAATGACTGTGGTGTCCGAGCGCACTGCGCGGCGCAACCATGCCACCAGCGCCTGCCGCTCCCGTCTCATCTCCGGCGCGTTGTCGAATCGGGAGATGCTGCCGGAAATCAGCAGGAAAGCATTGTCCGGCAGGTTCTCGGGCAGGGCCTCCAGCCCGCAAAGCCCAAGGCCGATGGAGGATTGCTGCTGGTCATGTTCCGCGATGTAACGGCAGTCGAAATGGACGTCCCGCTGTTCCGCGTTGGCATAACGGATCACCTCCAGCGGGCCGGCAATATCGAGCAACAGCGCGTGTGGCGGCACAAGCGTATAAAAGGGAATGGTCCGCGTGCCGCCATTGTCCATCAGGCGGCCTTTCGTACCGTTTCGAGAACGTCGCCGACGGTTGCGATGCGCGCAAAGCGACCGGCCAGCACCAGCTCGGTTCGGGTGCGAATATCATCAGGGCTGAACACGGTGCCTGAGGCGTGCGTCATTGGAAAGGTAAGCGTCGCCTCGGTGACGTAATCGACTGTGTAACCGAGGTCCGATGCATGCCGTGTGGTCGTTTCGCAGCACTGTTCGGTGCGGATGCCGGATACGATCAGCCGGTTGATACCCTTTTGCGTCAGCCAGATATCGAGGCCGGTGCCGGCGAAAGCAGAGTGGCGGTTCTTGCGAAAGGTGACGTCAGGGGTAATGCGCACACCTTCCAGCGCGCGAATATAGGCGCTCTCCTCTGCAAAGGCCCGGTCGCCATCGACATGAAAGATTTGCACGATTGGAATGCCCGATGCCTTGGCGCCGTCGATCAGTGCCTGCTGTTTTTCCAGATAGGCGGGAAGTTCGCTTTCCTCGAAATAGGGGGTGTGCCGAAAGGATTCCTGAACGTCGATGACAAGGAGTGCTGTGTGAGAAGAGGACATTTCATGATTCTCCATTGGGTTCATGCATAGCATAATTCACCTTTGAAAGGCTGGATAAAAGCATGGAAACCGACAAAGGAAGGACGAATCCGGCCATAGCGTTTGCAGTTACGTTTCGTGCGACTTGCCAGGCGTCGCGACAGTGGTAAGTTCCCGGAATTACAGAGTGGGAGAATGAGATGCTGCGCTTCGGAATAATTTCAACGGCGAAAATCGCTCAGGATCACGTCATTCCGGCGATTCAGGATGCGCGGAACTGTGTGGTCAGCGCCATCGCCAGCCGCGATCATGCCAAGGCGCGCGCGGTTGCAGATCGTTTTTCCGTCCCGCATGCCTTCGGCTCCTATGAGGAAATGCTTGCGTCCGATGTCATCGATGCCGTCTATATTCCGCTTCCCACCTCGCAACATGTGGAATGGACCATAAAAGCCGCCAATGCCGGCAAACACGTGCTGTGTGAAAAGCCGATCGCACTCAAGGCTGAAGAGATCGACGCCATCATCGCGGCGCGGGACGACAATGGCGTTGTCGTGTCGGAGGCTTTCATGGTCACCTATTCTCCTGTTTGGGCCAAGGTGAAGGAATTGCTGGCATCAGGTGCAATCGGAACGCTGAAGCATGTGCAGGGCGCTTTCAGCTACTTCAACCGCGATCCCGGCAATATGCGCAATATTCCCGAACTGGGCGGCGGGGCCTTGCCGGATATCGGTGTCTACCCGACCATCGTCACCCGTTTTGCCACGGGTGCCGAGCCGAAGCGCGTACAGGCGAGCGTCGAGCGTGATAAGGAATTCGGCACCGATATCTATTCCAGCGTCAGGGCCGATTTCGGCGGCTTCGAACTGAGCTTTTATCTGGCGACGCAGCTTGCCGCCCGCCAGCTGATGGTTTTCCACGGCACGGACGGGTACATCGAGATCAAGTCTCCCTTCAATGCAAATCGCTGGGGTGCGGAGGAAATCGAGTTGACCAACCAGGGCCATAACCAGTCGCAAGTCTTCCGGTTTCAGGATAGTCGCCAGTACAAGCTGGAGGCGGAGGCCTTTGCCCGCGCGGTGAAAGGTGAGGGCGAGGTCGTCACCCTGGAAAGCTCGAGGAAGAACCAGCTTTTCATCGATGCCATCTACCGTGCGGCGGAAAAGGACGGTTGGGAGACGGTTTAATCCTGATCCGCACGCTGCTTTTGAAGCCGCCTATAGCCGTAAAGCGCCAGCACCAGTGCCGCGAGTGCCGAAAAGGCAAGCGGGACCAGCGGCTGCACCAGTGGATTGCGCCATTGCAGCAGGGCGAACAGCCCGACGCCAACCATGCGGGAGATAAGCGTGACGGCGTTCATTAGAAAGCCGTTCAGCTCATTGCGGCCATCGCCATTCGAATGGTTTAGCCTCCAACTCGTCGCAAGCCCTGCCAAAGCGCCCGGAAGACGGGCGGCAAGCGGGTCGATGCCGATATAAAAAATCAGCAGAAAAGAGATGGAAAGGTCTACAGCCAGTCCGTAAACCTCGGTCAGGGCGAAGTGGCGAAGCCGCAAGGCCGTGTGCTTTAAAGCGTCGGCTGGGTGGAGCGCGGACGTTGCAGCACGAGAAGGCCGATGACCACACTCACAACGCCGAAATTATAACCCGCAAGCGCCAGGAGCAGCGACATCAGCGGCACGGCGGTTGCAGAAATCGCCAGTGCGACACCATAGGCGCCGATAACCATCAGGCAGATGAAAATGATGCTGAATACCGAACGCAACGCAACTGCGGTTACGCCGAGCAATGTGGCGGTAAGAAAAATCATGAATGCCGCCTCCTCTTTGGTTGCCGGGTCTGGGATAAGACGTAGCGTCCTCTTCCCTAACGAACCCTTGTTTTCTCCTCCCTCACCCATTTTCCTAACTCGTTAGTTGAGGATATGGTTTCACCGCCGTTAAAATAGACCCGGCCAGTACCGGCATTTCCGAATCGACGGGTTTTGGTTACAAACGGGCATGAGCGATATTTTCTCCAATGCCGCATTGAGCAATCTTGCCGAGTTCTCGGTTTCCGAACTGTCGGGTTCCATCAAGCGAACGGTGGAGACGGCTTTCGATCAGGTGAGGGTGCGCGGCGAGATTTCCGGCTACCGGGGTCCGCATTCTTCGGGTCACGCCTATTTCTCCCTGAAGGACGATCGCGCCCGCATCGATGCGGTTATCTGGAAGGGTACTTTCTCGCGGCTGAAGTTCCGCCCGGAAGAGGGCATGGAGGTCATCGCCACCGGCAAGGTCACCACCTTTCCCGGCTCCTCGAAATATCAGATCGTCATAGAAAGCCTGGAACCGGCCGGAGCGGGCGCGCTGATGGCTTTGCTGGAGGACCGCCGCCGGCGTCTGGCGGCGGAAGGGCTGTTCGATGCGGAACGCAAACGCCGCCTGCCGTTCATGCCGCGTGTCATCGGTGTTGTCACATCGCCCACGGGCGCAGTCATTCGCGATATTCTCCACCGCATTTCGGATCGCTTTCCGGTCCATGTCGTCGTCTGGCCGGTCAAGGTGCAGGGGGAAGGCTCGGGTGAGGAAGTGGCGAACGCCATTCGCGGTTTCAATGCGCTTCAGCCCGGCGGTGAGATTGCGCGCCCCGACGTGCTGATCGTCGCCCGTGGTGGCGGCAGTCTGGAAGATCTCTGGAGCTTCAACGACGAAATCGTCGTGCGCGCCGCTGCCGAGAGCGAAATCCCGCTGATTTCCGCTGTGGGGCATGAGACGGATACGACCCTGATCGACTACGCCGCCGACGTGCGCGCACCGACACCGACGGGTGCCGCCGAAATGGCCGTGCCGGTGCGTGCGGAACTGGAGGCGCAGCTCTCCGGCCTTGCGGCGCGCCTTTCCGGCTCGGTATCACGCCAAATGGACAATCGCCGACAGGGCGTGCGTGCTCTGGTGCGTGCGCTGCCATCGCTTGACCAGCTTCTGGCTCTGCCGCGCCGTCGTTTCGACGAGGCCGCAAGCGGTTTGGGTCGCGGGCTTGAAATGACGACGCTCAACAAGCGCCGCGCGTTCGAACGCTCTACTTCGGGTCTGAGGCCGGAAATCCTGCTGAATGGCCTGCGGCAGCATCGCCAGCGTGTTACGGAACGCATGCAGAGGGCCGAGGCGCTTGTGGAGCGCCGCCTGTTGCAGGCGCAGTCGAGAATTTCCTCGACCAATTCCGCGCTGCGTTCGCTGCCCGCCCGCTTGCTCGGCCAGTTGGAGCGGCAGAAGGAACGGGTCGTCACCGCAACGCGACGTGCCGATACCGCCGTGCTTCACCGCATGGCGCAGAACCGCTCGGGCCTTGCTGCCCATGACCGCATCCTGCAGTCGCTGTCCTACAAGAATGTGTTGAACCGCGGTTATGCTGTCATCCGCGACGAGGAGAACCGGCCCCTGACCCGGGCTGCTGCCATCGCGTCCGGCGCTGTGGTGTCGATGGAGTTCGCCGACGGTCGCGTGGCCGCCCTGACGACAGGCGAGGCTACTCCATCATCTGACGTTCCCACGCCTGCCGCTCCCAAAAAGAAGCCGGTGAAACCGGCCTCTTCCGACCCGGGAAATCAGGGCAGTCTGTTCTGATCAGATCGATGCCGCATCTGAAAAACGACGGCTGACGGTGAAGGTCTTTTCAATATCGGGATGCAGCTCCATGCCAAGGCCGGCACCCGGCGGCACGGTGATCATGCCGTTTTTAACTTCCGGCAATGCGGTAACGAGATCGCGGTACCAGGTCTTGTAGAAGGCGCGCACGCTTTCCTGAACCAGCGCATTCGGTGCGTTGAGCGACAGATGCGTGGAGGCGCAGAGTACCACCGGGCCGGTGCAATCATGCGGCGCAACCGGCAGATGCCAGGCTTCGGCCATGGAAGCGATCTTGCGCGCTTCGGAAAGTCCACCACACCAGCTGATGTCAAGCATCACCACGCCGGCGGCGCCAGTTTCCAGGAGATCTCGGAAAGCCCATCGTGAGCCGAGCGTCTCCGATGCGGAAATCGGCGCGGGTGAAACGGCGGCATAACGCGTCAGGCTGGAAAGGCTGTCCATCTTGATCGGATCTTCGTGCCAGAAGGTCTGGTAAGGGGTGAGCGCCTTGGCGATCTGCATGGCGGGCAGCAGCTGCCACATGGAGTGAAACTCCACCATGATATCCATCTTGTCGCCCACCGCCTTGCGAATTTTCTCGAACGGCTCGAGCGCGCTTTTCAGGTCAGGCATCGAGATATATTGGCCGCGCGTCTTTTCCGCCGCCGCATCGAAAGGCCAGATCTTCATGGCCGTGATGCCGTCTTCCAGCAGCGAATGGGCAAGCCCGTCGGCCCGGTGCAGGAAGCCGTTGAGGTCGTCATAATCCTTGCCGCCGGACAGGCCGTAATTGGCCGTCTGCTGGCCGGTCGCCTTCTTGATATATTCCGTGCCCGCGCAGGTATTGTAGGTGCGGATTTCCCTGCGGCTGAAGCCGCCAAGCAATTGCGCAATAGGCTGGTTGGTGGCCTTGCCGAAAATATCCCAAAGCGCGATATCGAAGGCCGAATTGCCGCGTACTTCCGCCCCCGATGAACGGAAGCCGAGATAACCGACGAGGTCCTGTGCTAGAAGGTCGATCTGCAGCGGATCGCGGCCGATCACGCGGGGTGCGATATATTCGTGCACATAGGTTTCAACCGTCTCGGCGCCGTAGAAGGTTTCACCAAGTCCGGTAATGCCCTCATCCGTGTGGACCAGAACCCAGAGCAGGTTTGCCCGTTCCGCCACGCGGACGGTTTCGAGTTTCGTAATTTTCATGAAGTGTCTCCTCCAGAGGCAGGCAGTTTTCGGTCTGGAACTGCGTTTGAAAAATCAGGCAATGCCGGCGGCCAGAAGCGCATGCACGCTTTCATCGAAATGCCGCGCCATAAGTGTTGAGGCCGTTTGCGGGTCGCCCGCGGCAATGGCCTGTCCGATGGCGATATGAAGTTCAGTCGCGGCATGACGCTGCGCGTCGGATTTGCGGCTCTTCCAGCCGATCGGCCATGTCTGGCGCGTCACATTCTGAAAGGCGCCGAGAATGAGTTCGAAAACCGGGTTCTTGGAGGCTCTGGCAACGGCAAGGTGAAAGGCAAGGTCGTGTTCCATGACCCTGTCACTATTACCGAAGTCCCGCTCCATATTGTTGGCGTGGTCGAGAATGGTGAGCGCCTCCGCATCCGTTCGCCGCAACGCCGCCAATGTCACGGTTCTGACTTCGATGGTGCGGCGCACGTCGTAAATCTGCTGGATGTTGATCTGCTCGGTGTGAATGCCATGTTCGAACATCAGCGACATCGCGCCATGATCCAGCGTCGCCACCGTGGCGCGCTTGCCGACGCTGACATCGATCAGCCGCATGGCCGACAAGGACCGGAAAGCCTCGCGAACCACGGTGCGCGAGACACCGAGCTGCTGCGAGAGCGAAAGCTCGCTGGGCAGCTTCGCTCCGGGGGCAAGTTCGTTTTCGCGAATGTGGCGCGTGATTGCGCCAATCGCGCTGCTGACGAGATCGGTTTCCTGCGAAATGGGCTTATACAATCGCTCCTCCAACCTGTAGGACAGGTTAACGGAAAATTGCTTATAGGATTTTTATTGCCGAAACAAGCGCCATAACCTGCGCGATTGCTGGCTCCTGTCCGCTTTTTAGGGAACTAAGCTTCAAACCCCTGTAGAAACCGCTTCACAAGCTTGTTCAGCGCCGTGCGTTCTTCTTCGCTGAGCTGTGCGACCAGCCGTTGCTGGTTCTCGACATGGGCGCTGACCGCGTCCTCGACAATGGCAAATCCCCGCTCCGTCAATGATATCAATACGCTGCGACGATCCTGCGGGTTGTGGATGCGCTCCACCAGACCCGCTTTTTCCAGCTGGTCGATCCGGTTGGTCATCGTGCCGGAGCTTACCATTGTCATGGCCAGCAGATCACCGGGCGAAAGCCGGTAGGGCGCGCCCGCGCGCCGTAATGTCGCCAGCACATCAAAAGCGGAAGAGGAGAGGCCGTGTTTCAGCAGCACCGCCTCCACCTCGCGACCGAGATGCGTGGTTAGCCGTTTCAAGCGCCCAAGCAGCCCCATTGGCTCGACATCGAGATCGGGCCTCTCCTTGCGCCATTGCGCCAGAATGTGATCGACGTGATCAATCGGTTCTTTGTTCATCACCAAGGCATAACAACTGATATCTTGACGTCAAGATAAAATTGGCTAAGTTGTATTTATCTTGATGTAGAGATTCTTGAAATGAAGAAAACTACCACATATGCCGCCGATGTGCTGGTGACGGCACTTGCCCCCGCCATCTGGGGGACGACATACTTCGTCACCACCGAATTCCTGCCGCATGGATATCCATTCCATGTTGCGATGCTGCGCGCCTTGCCGGCCGGCATATTGCTGTTGCTTCTGGTCAGAAAACTACCGGAGGGCATCTGGTGGTCTCGCAGCCTTATTCTAGGTGCGCTGAATTTCTCGTTTTTCTGGGCGATGCTTTTCGTTTCGGCTTACCGGCTGCCGGGTGGTGTAGCCGCGACTGTGGGTGCGATCCAACCCCTGATCGTTATCGGCCTTTCGCGGCTGTTTCTCGCCGCGCCGGTCCGGCCGCTGGCCATTGTCGCTGGTCTTCTGGGTATTTTAGGCGTCGCACTTCTGGTTTTGGCGCCGGGCGCTGCCGCGTTGGATGCCGTCGGCGTGGCTGCGGGTCTTGCAGGCGCCGTATCCATGGCCTTTGGAACCGTGCTCACCCGCAAATGGCGACCGCCGGTGTCGAACCTCACCTTTACGGCCTGGCAATTGACGGCTGGAGGCATTCTGCTTCTGCCGGTCGCATATTTCCTGGAACCGGCCCTGCCTGCACCTACCGCGGCCAATATTCTCGGCATGGCCTATCTCGGCATTATTGGCGCCGCCTTGACCTATTTTCTGTGGTTCCGGGGTCTCGCCCGCATCGAACCCTCGGCTGCAGCCTCGCTCGGTTTCCTAAGCCCTGTCGTTGCGACCCTGCTCGGCTGGCTGGCGCTCGGCCAAAGCCTCACGCCAGCGCAAATCGTCGGCTTCGTTGCAGTGCTTTTCAGCATCTGGCTCAGTCAGCGGAGCCAGCTGCCGAAATAGCTCAGGCCCATTCGCCCTTGCGCATCACCGGAACTGTGGAGCCATCCGGCTTCACGCCATCGATATCCACCTTATCGGAACCGATCATCCAGTCGATGTGGATCAGGCTGGAATTGCCGCCTTGCGCCTTGATCTGATCCTGCGACAACGAAGCACCATCAACGAAGCATTTCGAATAGCATTGGCCGAGCGCAATGTGGCAGGAGGCGTTTTCGTCGAACAGCGTGTTGTAGAACAGGATGCCACTTGCCGAAATCGGCGAGGAATGCGGCACCAGTGCCACTTCACCCAGACGCCGCGCACCCTCGTCGGTATCGAGCACCTTGTTCAGCACGGCTTCGCCCTTCGAAGCCTTGGCTTCCACGATGCGGCCGCCTTCGAACTTCACCTGGATATCGTCGATCAGCGTTCCCTGATGTGAAAGCGGCTTGGTGCTGGACACGTAACCATCCACGCGCAGCGCATGCGGTGTGGTGAACACTTCTTCCGTCGGAATGTTCGGGTTGCAGGTGACACCGTTCTTGGCGGTGGAAGCGCCCCCATGCCATTCGTGGCCGTCCGCCAGGCCGATTTTCACGTCCGTGCCGGGACCGGTGAAATGCAGCGACGAGAAACGTTCACCGTTCAGCCATGCCGAACGCTTGGCGAGATTGGCGTTATGCTCCGCCCATGCCGCGACCGGATCGGCGAGATCTACCCGCGAAGCGGTGAAGATGGCGTCCGCGAGCTTGCGAACCGCTTCGTCTTCCGTCACACCGGGAAAGACCTGTTTCGCCCAGGACGGGTTTGGATAGGAGATGATGTTCCAGTTGATATCGAAGTTGGAAATCTTCTCAAGCGCCGGCTTATAGGCCGTGGAATTGGCCTTGTTGGCGCGCGCCACCTTGGCGGGATCCTGTTCGGCCAGCAGCATGGGGTTGTCGCCGGCAATCGCAAGCCGCGCCGCGCCATTGGCATAGGCCTTGGCCATGCCGTCATAGAGCCAGCCGGAAGCCCGGTCGAAATTGGCGTCGCTGGCGTGGCGGTAGCGGGAAAGCGTGGTTTCTTCGTCGGAATAGAAGGTGGTGACCAGCCCGCCGCCGGCAAGATAGGCGTGTTTGGTCAAAAACCGCACCAGCGGCAACGCCGCCAGCGGAGCGGTGATCACCAGATCCTGATCCTTCTGCAATTGCAGGCCGACCTTGACGGCGACTTCAGCCAGTTTCTCGAGTTTGACGGGATCGATGGGGGAAACAGTCATGATCTGCCTTCGTATATTTCAATCGGAGGCGCCGACCATAGCCCATTCGCTTCGAAAGCCAAATGCTTTCAAAGCTGTGTCGAGACGTCAATCGGCCACCAAAGGTGCGACAACGGCTTTCAGCGCGGCCTGCGCGTCGCCGGGGGAAAGCCTTACCTGCAAACCGCGCTGGCCACCATTCATGTAGACATAGGAATGGGTCATGGCTCCAGTCTCTATGGCGGTCGGAACCTGTTTTTTCTGTCCAAAAGGGCTGATGCCGCCCACATGATAACCGGTTGCCCGCTCCGCATCGGCGGGCTTCATCATGCTGGCAGATTTCCCCCCGAAGGCGGCGGCGAGCTTCTTCATGCTCACTTCCCGGTCGGACGGGACGACGACGCAGACCGGCTTGCCATCCAGCTCAGCCATCAATGTTTTCAGAACCAGATGTGGCGGTTCGCCGATAGCTTCGGCCGCCTGCAGGCCGATCCGGTCGGCATTCGGGTCGTAGTCATAGGTAACTGTGGTGAAGTTCACACCGGCCTTGGTCAGCATCTGCGTAGCGCGGGTTGTCTTGGACATGGTGGCCTGCGCTCACGCAAAGAGGGACTGATAGGTTTCCGGCTTGAAACCGACGGTTATCGCCTCCTTGGCCTCCAGCACCGGTCGCTTGATCATGGAGGGCTGCTCCAGCATCAGGCCAATGGCCTTTTCGCGGGTAAGATCGGCTTTCTGGCTATCGTCCAGTTTTTTGAAGGTAGTGCCGGCCCGGTTCAGAACCGTTTCCCAGCCCGCGGCATCGCACCATGTTTCGAGATGGGCCTGGTCGATACCTGCCGTCTTGTAGTCATGGAAAGAATAGTCGACACCGTTGGCTTCCAGCCAGCTTCTGGCCTTTTTCATCGTGTCGCAGTTCTTGATGCCGTAAATGGTGACCGTCATGTTGCCTGCCTCTTTGTCTTGAACTTCCGGCATAACAAATAATGCGCCGTATTCAACCCGCAGCCTGAAGCACGGAATTCGAGCCATGCAAAAATGCAGTATCTGACATCCAAACGAGCGCGAGCAAAGCTGCATGGCTTCCCTGCTACATCATGAGTTGTAGCAGAGGACAAAAATGCCCATTATCTGGGCATCAAAGATGGAGAGAAAAATGCGTCAGGTTGCAAAGACATCGCGTAACTTCTTTGGCGAAACTTTCGCCGTTCTCGGTGCCGCACTTTCGGTTTCGGCCGCTGTCCGCGCGCATCGCAAGCCGGCCCGCGCCGACCTCGAAGCGCTTGGCATCGACGGCAAGGCTTTCGACAAGGTTCAGCTCTAAGCTGATTATCGTTTGCAGCGAGGCGACATCGCCTCGCTCGTGCGTATATGTTGGCGGGCCTTAGCGTTCCGCCTGCTTTCGGTTCGGCCGTTTTCTCGGACCGATCAGTTTATCCGGTAAATGCAGCTGGCTTTCGAGCGGCTCATAACGATCTGCTTTTGCGGAGAGTGCGAAGCGTCCAAGGGATTCATGTCGCGTTTCGCCATTATGGCTGAAAACAAGCTCGAAATTACCCGCAAGCCAGCTATAGGGTTTTCCTGCCGGCATCGGCTCTATCTTCCCGCAGCCATAAATCATCGTGATATGCGGCGTGTAAGATGGTGCCGCGATATAGGGAAGGTTTGCCTGTCGAAGCGCGCGTTGCAGCAGCTTCACCAGAGCGTTGATCTCCGGCAGATCACCACCGTTTCGCAGCACCAGACTATTGCGACTGCCGAAAAGCGCGCTTGCGTCCAGGGTGACCGGAACAGGCCGCGCGTTTACAGCACCCATTGCTGCCTTCAGCCTGCTTGTCAGTCCGTGAGGGATTGTCTCGAAACATCCCAAACACAGCAGGGTTATGTGCAGAAGCTCGGCGGGATATGCCTCGCGGGTTGTCCGCCCCTTGGCATGATGCGACGCATCGACAAAAATTCTTTCCGCCAATTGCCGTGGTGGCTTCAGCAGTAGCAGGAGCTTGTTTCGAAAGCGCGGATTAATGCGCCGTATTTTCTGCGGCTCCAGCCCATCAAAACAAAGCTGCCTTAAGGCTCTTTCGTCCGCCAACTCGCACTCCATGACGATGCTCCACAGCCTTATGCCAAGGCCGGAAACCTATCATTGCGCGGTGATAAAATAAAGAACAAAAGAGGAACAAAAGGCGGAATTGCTCCGCCTTCGTTTTACTCCCATTCGATCGTGCCGGGCGGCTTGCTCGTCACGTCATAGACGACACGGTTGATGCCGCGGACTTCGTTGATGATGCGGGTCGCGGCGCGGCCGAGGAAATTCATGTCGTAGGGGTAGAAATCCGCCGTCATGCCATCCACGGAGGTCACGGCGCGGAGCGCACAGACGAAGTCATAGGTGCGGTAGTCACCCATGACGCCCACGGTCTGCACCGGCAGGAGCACTGCGAAGGCCTGCCAGATGGTGTCGTAAAGACCCGCCTTGCGGATTTCGTCGAGATAGATCGCATCTGCCTTGCGCAGAATATCGAGCTTCTCGCGGGTGACCGCACCGGGGCAACGGATCGCCAGACCCGGGCCGGGGAAGGGATGGCGCCCGATGAAGCTTTCCGGCAGGCCAAGTTCACGGCCAAGCGCACGCACCTCGTCCTTGAAGAGCTCGCGCAGCGGCTCCACCAGCTGCATGTTCATGCGCTCGGGAAGGCCACCGACATTGTGGTGGCTCTTGATGGTGACGGAAGGACCGCCGGAGAAGGAAACGCTCTCGATGACGTCAGGGTAAAGCGTGCCCTGCGCGAGGAAATTCGGAGCACCCTTGCCGTCTGCTGCGATCTTGGCAGCTTCCGCCTCGAAGACCTCGATGAACAAACGGCCGATAGTCTTGCGCTTCACTTCCGGGTCGGAGACGCCAGAAAGCTGGCCCAGGAACATGTCTGCGGCATCCACATGTACCAGCGGAATATTGTAATGATCGCGGAACATGCCGACGACCTGCTCGCTTTCGCCAAGCCGCATCAGGCCATGATCAACGTAAACGCAGGTCAGCTGGTCACCGATCGCCTCATGGATGAGGATCGCCGCAACCGAGGAATCGACGCCGCCGGAGAGTGCGCAGAGCACGCGCCCGGTGCCGACCTGATCGCGGATCTTGCGGATCATCTCGGCGCGATAGGCTGCCATCGTCCAATCGGATTTGAGACCGACGATCTTGTGCACGAAGTTGGAGAGCAGCTTGCCGCCATCTGGCGTATGCACCACTTCCGGGTGGAACATGGTGGTGTAATAGTGGCGTGTCTCGTCGGCAGCTATGGCGAAGGGTGCGTTCTCGGAGGTTGCGATAACCTCGAAACCCTCCGGCAGTTTCGTCACGCGGTCGCCGTGGCTCATCCAGACGGGATAGCTCTTGCCCTGTTCCCAGAAACCGTCGAACAGAGGGCTTGCCTTTTTGATGTCGATATCGGCGCGCCCGAATTCCGCCGCGTGACCGCCCTCGACAACGCCGCCGAGCTGGGTGCAGAGCGTCTGCTGGCCGTAGCAGATGCCGAGGATCGGAACCTTGCTGTCGAACACCGCCTGCGGCGCACGCGGGCTGCCTTCCGCCGTGACAGATGCGGGGCCGCCGGAGAAGATCACGCCCTTGGGCTGGAGCTTCTCAAACGCCTCTGCGGCATTCTGAAACGGGTGGATTTCGCAATAGACCCCGGCTTCGCGAATGCGGCGCGCAATCAGCTGCGTCACCTGGCTGCCGAAATCGATGATGAGAATGCTGTCGGGATGGGCTATCTGGGTCATGGCGAGCCTTTAAAGAAAATGGCGGCTTTAGGCAACCCGGAAGCGGGCATCTAACAGCGGAAATTTACTAAAATCGCGAGGTTCAAAGGGTGATCGCACCATCTTCGATAGCGCGGCAAAGCCTGTCGACGGCGTCTGCGAGCTTTTCATCGATGATATGCAAGTATTCCGTCCAGTCGTCCACATGGTTCACATCTTCCCTGCCATCGGAAATACCGCGCAGGCCGATGAGCGGCACGCCGAAGCGCTGGCAGGCCCGGAGCACGGCATAGGTTTCCATTTCCACCATATCGGCATCGATCGACCCATAGGTGGCACCAGAGACGACGTTGGCGCCCGTGGAAAGTCGCGCCTCGGCAATATCGGGTATGCGCAGGGGCAAGGCCACCTCGGCCGGCAGATCGAGAAACGGCGTGCGACCCTTTTCAAAACCGAAGGCTGAGGCATCCATGTCGCGATAGGCAACAGAAATCGCCTGATAGATGCCAGTCTGGTCGAGCGTCCGCGAGCCGGCGGAGCCGAGCGAAACGACAAGATCAGGCAGATGGTCCGCCGCATTGAGACCGGCAAGAATTGCCGTGACCGAAATCGCTGCCTCGACCGGGCCGACGCCGGTCATCAAGGGCGCGATGCGCGCCTGCAGGTGGGGGCCGTATTCGGCGGAAGCCGCCATCACGAAAAGTATGGATTTGTCTGCAACATGCAAAAGCCGGTAGCTCATCCGGTAATATCCTCGCGGCCCTTCACCACCATCATCGTGCCTGTCATGGAGGCGATGAGCTTCGCCGGCCCGTCGGAAAGGGCGTAAGCGCGGCCATCGGCAACGATCAGGTTGTTGCCCGGCTTGATGATTTCGCCACGAAACAGGAACCGCTCGCCGCGCCCGGGCGACATGAGGTTGACCTTGAACTCGATTGTCAGCAGCGAGGCTTCCGGCTCTATGATCGTATAGGCGGCATAGGTGCAGGCGGTATCCAGGCCCGCGGCAATGACACCGGCATGCAATATGCCGTGTTGCTGTGTCAGCTTTTCATGAAACGGCAGCTCGATTTCCACCAGACGGTGTTCGATGCGGCTTATCTGCGCACCGATTGCCTGCACCACACCCTGCCGCGCAAAGCTTCTTTCTATCCGCTGACGAAAATCGCCGGGATCCGTGATCTCCATTGGCTTACCTGCCTGCTTTTTTCCTCACCGCAAACTGACATGGCGTGTGGCGGCGGGCAAGGCAAGTGCCGCAGGAGCAATTAGTTCAGCACGGCGATGCTGGCATTCAGCAGCGTGGCAAAGGCGACCCAAAGGGCGTAGGGCACGAAAAGCCACATGGAGATGCGGTCGCGACTGTAGGTGAGCGCAATGAAAGCCAGAATGCAGATCAGCATAGGCACGATGATGACGAGCGCGCCTGTCGGGCTTTGCATGCCGAAAAAGATGGGCGACCACAGGAAATTCAGCACCAGCTGCGTGAACCAGAGACGCATGCGCGTGCCCGCCGGTCTCACGATCCATGTTCGCGCGCCTGTAATGCCGATCATCACGTAGAGCGTTGTCCAAACAGGGCCGAATATCCAGTTGGGCGGGTTGAATGGCGGCTTCTGAAGCGACTGGTACCATTCGCCCGGCACGTTGTTGATGCCGATGAGCGCACCCAGCGCAACAACCACAACCACGAAAATGATATACACGGACAGGTTTTTCATGACGCCTCAAATGCTTTTTGGTCTTTTTTGTTCCGGTGCATTTTCAGTATTTTAGCCCGAAATACGCACGATATGCTGGTCCCACGCCACGTCGCTGCGAATAGCCTCGAAAAATCCGTCGTAGGAAGAAACCGCAATGCCCTTTGTGGCGGGGGCAACGCCCGCAGCCTCACGAACGGTCGTCTCGGATACAACACGCCCGGTTTTCGCATCCAGCGTCACGGCCGCGTTGCCATTGGGTGAGGTCAGGCCCACCAGGCCATCGCGCCGGTTGACGGCGATGGCACCGACATAATTGGCAAGGCGCACCGTCGTTTGCTCTGGTAGATCGACGAAGGCAAGGTCCTCGCCCTTCGAGAAATGGCCAACAAGCGGCGGAAGATCGTTGCGCGGTCCTTCATATTGGCAGGCGAACCAGACACGCCCGTCATCGCCGAGATCGACATGGCGGGTGGAAAGCTGTCGCAACTGGTCTGGCATCGTATGTTTCTGGATCAACTGGCCGCTGGCGGCGTCCAGAAGCACGAGCGACGGCTGCATGCTGTCGACATTGAGTTTGGTTCGGCCGAAATCCGGGTGGGTCTCGATGCCGCCATTGGCGATCACGATCAGCCTGCCATCGTCGCTCACGGTCATGTCATGGGTGCCAATGCCGTGGGCGTCGTATTCACCGATGCGGGCAAATCCGTTGCGCGCATCGTAAAGCCCGATAACACCGCGATTGCCATCGAAGTCGTTTTCGCTGGCGTAGAGGATCGCACCGTCGGGAGAAAATTGTCCGTGGCCGTAGAAGTGGCGGTTTTCCGGCGTGTGCATCACGACAGGCTCGCGGCGTCGCGCGGGGTCAAAGGCCATGAAGAAGGTGCCGGGCCGGCGCGCAAAGGCCACTGTCATGCCGGTCGCATGGCTCGTTGCCATTCCATGGGCGCGGGCCGGGAGCGCAACACGGTCGATGATCTCGCCGCGTTCGCTCACAGTCGCAATGCCGTAGGAACCGTCATGAGCGCGAAAAGCGGAAGCGAAGACAGCGTCGGCGCGTTCAAGCTCATGCAGCGAGCCGGGAGCGAGCGTCGCTAGGAACGGAATGCCCGCCGCCTTGATGAAGCTACGCCTGTCTATCAGCGTCGGCTTTTTGCATGATATCACCGCCTCAATCTCCGTCGGCGAAGGAAAAGCCGGAGCTGAGACCGATTGCGCCGCCATACTGGTCGTTGAGGCGGTAGATGAGGTCTTTGCCGTTCAGCAGCAGGTAATCCACCTTGGCGCGTTGCTGGTCGTCATCAAGGGCCTTTTCCACGTTGGTATCAATCGTTCCGGCAATGCGGATCATCGATTTGGCGATGAAATCGATGGAGTTGACGATGGAGCGCTGGTCGGATGGCACGAGTTCGACCATATCGGCCGTGTGCAGGAGGGTTTGAACGGCCTTGATGTTTGCGGCAATGCTTTTCCACGTCAGGCCGGACCGCCAGTAGATCGCCGTGCGGGGAAACTTCGCCTTGTCCGGCCCTTTGTAGAACGTCTCTATGCGCTGGTCGCGGATTGCTTCGGCGCCGTGCACGAGAATGCCAAGCAGCGCAACCAGCGCCTCACGCTCATCGCGAAAAACGGGATTATCCGCGCCGGGCTGCGTCCAGTTTTTCTTCGCTCCATCAGGTGCGTTCCAGCTGTCGGAAAGCTCCGCCGCCACATTGGCAACGTTGCCGGCAATCGCCGCGCCATAGCGGCAACGGAAATCGCCCTTCTTGTCGAACAGATCACCCGCATCGGTGCCGTAGAGCACGAATTCCAGCGCGCCTAGGCCCTGCGCTGCGACACTCTTGCCCTTCAGGCTCTCGGCGCTGGTGACGCTTTCGTCCTTTTCCGCAAGGTAACGCTGTACCTGTTTCAGGCCAAGACCCTTCTTGTCTGGGTAATAGAGCACACGTTCGAAGCGGTTGTGCTCGATCACCGGACCGACCCGAACGATCTCGATGGTTGACCAGTTGGAGACCGTATCGGCAAAGGCCGCTTTGGCCGCCTCATCCGTCGTTTTGGAAGGGGCGGCGCAGAACGCCTTCATGCTGCCTTCCAGCTTCTCTGCCGATTGCCGGAAGTGGTCATAGCCGGGACGGATGAAACCGTTCACCGCTTTTTCCATCACGCCCGGCACCTGTACGGGGTCGAGTGGTGGCGGCGGCATCAGCTCCACATCCTGCGCCATTGCGGGCCGCATACCCAAAAGCAGCAGCACGGAGATGAGACCGGGTATTTTTCGCATGGCATTTTTCATCAAAGGGACTCCAGAAAAGCCAGCAAAGCCTGCCGGTCGGATTTTTGCAAGGCGGCAAAGGCATCGCGCGCTTTTTGCGCTTCGCCGCCGTGCCATAATATCGCTTCTGTCAGGCTGCGCGCCCGCCCGTCATGCAGGTAAAAACCGTTGCCATTCACGCTTCGCGTCAGACCGATACCCCAGAGCGGCTGGGTTCGCCATTCCTGCCCGCTTGCTTCGCCCACCTGCTGGCCATCGGCAAGCTCCTCTCCCATGTCGTGCAGCAGAAAATCCGAATAGGGCCAGATCAGCTGGAAAGACTGCATGGGGTCGGCAGCGTCACGGCGGGTGACGAATTTCGGTGTATGGCAGGATGTGCAGCCAGATGCGTAAAAAAGCTGCTTTCCCCGCAACACGGTGGGATCACCCACATCGCGGCGCTGCGGCACTGCAAGGTTTTCGGTGTAAAAGGTCACGAGATCGAGAATGGGGTCCGGCGCCTCCACTGGCCCAAGCCGTGGCTGCACGCCGGTCGGCATGGCAAGACAGTCTTTTTGAACGTCGGTGCAATCACCATAGGCGTTTTGTGCATCCGGCGTGGAAATGCCGATATCGTGGGAGAAGGCGCTGGCGCTCTGGTCGCGGACGCTGGCGTTCTGGGCTTTCCAGCCAAATCGGCCGAGCTTCACTTCGCCGGTCCGGTGATCCCGTACAAAAGCAGGGCGCCCGGAAATGCCGTCGCCATTTTTGTTATCCGGATCGGCGCCGGCCAGAATATCGGCATCGGCAATGGCCTCGATCAGCCCAAGCCCAAGGGTTGGCATGGCAATCCGCGCCGACAAAGTCGTATCGACGCCCAGGGGGCCATAGTGCAGGCCTGCCACGGCATAGTCTGGCTTGCGCAGCATCACCACCTCGCCGTCGGCCAGCCGCACGGGTTTCTCGATATAGGTGACGACAGGTTTGCCCTCTGCAGCGAGGCCGGGAATGGCAACGTTCTGAAGCTGCCGGCCATAGGTCTCGTCGGGAAAATTCAACACCTCGTGGCGCGCAATCGCTGCCCGTTCCGCCTCGTTGCGGGCAGGCCGGGCCAGCCGCAGAAACAGGGAGACGGCATCTTCGCCGGCAAGTGGCGGTCGGCCTCTGCCGTCCTTCACATGGCAGGCCTGGCAGGATCGGGCGTTATAGAGCGGCCCCAACCCGTCTGAGGCTTGCGTGGAGGAGGGGGAAGACACCCAGAGCTTCTGGAACAGCGCATTGCCGAGCTTGAAATCCTGTTTTCGCTCAAACGGCATTGTTGCGGATGGATGCGAAAACGCGCCGCTATCGGCTTTATGGGTGCTGGTCGTTGCCCCGCCGGACATGGCCTCGAAGGGCTCCGGCATGGTAAAATCCATTGTCGGCGCGGTGACAGCCTGAACGCGGCTTTGGTCTTTTTCCGTCAGATCGTCACGAAGCGGCGCGGCAAGCACCATCGATGCCACAAGGCAGGCTGCCCCGGCGAAGAATAACGGCTTGTGGATCCGCGGCAGCGATGAGTTCATGGAAAGCATGGGAATGGCGGGCCGCAGCGATCTGCGGCCCGCATTGGCTCTTATTTGAAGACGGCGTTCGGATTATCGAGGCTGGCGGAACCCTCAAGTTCGATCTTGCCGAGATCGAGTGCCGCAATCACGCGTTCGACGGTTTTCGTCTGGTCGAGAAGGCCGTCGATGGCCGCCTGAACCACGGCGTTGCCTTCCTTGTTGCCTTCGCCGATCATCTGGTCGTAGGCCTCGACCGTCTGGGCACGCTTTTCCATGGCATGCATGGCGTCGAGCGTCTTGTTCAGCTTCGCCGTCATCTCGTCGTTCAGCGCCTTGTCCTTGGCGCCGACCAGCTCCGACAGCGAGGCGCCGGTCATCTTCGTTCCATCCACACGGGTATATTCGCCGGTATAGGCAGATGCGATGCCGATGGCGTCGTTAAGATGCGAATTATAGGTATTGTCTGAGAAGCAATCATGCTCCTCTTCCGGATCGTGCAGCAGAAGGCCGAGCTTCATGCGCTCCCCTGCCAGCTCGCCATAGGAAAGAGAGCCCATGCCGGTGAGAATGGCGGTCAGGCCGGCTTTCGGGTCGGCTTCCACTGTCTTGGTGGCTTCGCCTTCCGGCGCCCAGGCGTCCACCATTTCCTGAAGATCCTTGATCAGCAGGGTAGAGGCGGACTTCAGGTAATCGGCGCGGCGGTCGCAATTGCCGTTCGTGCAATTCTTCTTGTCGTAGTCGGTATAGGGGCGGTTGCCCGCACCCGGTCCGGTGCCGTTCAGGTCCTGGCCCCAGAGCAGGAATTCGATGGCGTGGTAACCGGTCGTCACATTGGCTTCGACATCGCCCGCCTCGTGCAGGCTTTCGATCAGTTCGGGGGTGATCTTCGAGGTATCGACATCTTCGCCACTGATCTTGATCTTCGGATTGGCGATGATGTTTGCGACGTAAAGCTCGTTCTCGTCGCTCTCGGTGCCGTAGGAACCGTCGACATAGTCGATCAGGCCTTCATCCAGCGGCCAGGCGTTTACCTTGCCTTCCCAGGCGTCGACCACAGGGTTGCCGAAACGATAGACCTCCGATTGCTGGTAGGGAACGCGCGCCTTGATCCACGCTTCACGTGCAGCTTTCAGCGTTCCTTCGCTCGGTGTTGCGATCAGCGCGTCGATTGCCTTGTCCAGCGCCTTCGCCGTGGTCAGCGAATCCTCGTATTTCGCATGCGCGACGTCGGCGTAATGCTTGACGACAGCGGCGGCGTCGGTCGCAGCGCGGGCGGGAAGCGCGGTGAAGGTCGCGGATGCGGCCAGAAGCGCGAAAGACGCGCTGAGAATGGTTTTGCGGATCATGATCCCTCTCCTTGGGCAGGCGTGAAATAACTTCACGCTGCGGCAAGCGAGTTCTGACCCAATCGCAAACTTGTGTCAAATATTCTAGTTTAGAATGCTTTGAAACAAGCTACTCGGTATTTTTCGAAGTAAAATCAGCGCGTGCAAAACCTGTTTCACGCTTTGCGTTTCATTACGCAGAAGAAGAAACCATCCGTATCTGTAGTTGCAGGCGTCAGCGTCACTGTCTTGCCGTCAGAGGAATGCGGTTTGTTTGCATTGCCGCCAAAAGTCGTCTGCCAGCGATCCAGTGCCGAACCGATATAGAATTGCGGATTTTCTTCGCAGAAGCGCTTGACCTGCTGCTCGTTTTCCTCGGGCAGAACCGAGCAGGTGACATAAAGCAGCTCGCCGCCGGGGCGCACAAAACCCTTGGCCTGCGAAAGGGCCTCGCCCTGCTGCTGTACCCGTTCTTCCAGATTGCGTGTCGTCAGCCGCCATTTGGTGTCAGGCCGCCGGCGCCATGTTCCGGTGCCAGTGCAGGGGGCGTCCACCAGAACGCGATCGAATTTTTCATGAAACGGGACAAGTCCGGCTGCGCGGTCATGAACCTGCACATTGCGCGTGCCGGCTCGTTTCAGCCGCTCGATGATCGGCGCGAGCCGCTTGCGATCGGCGTCGAAGGCGTGAACCTGACCCTTGTTGTTCATGCTGGCGGCCATGGCCAGCGTCTTGCCGCCGCCACCGGCGCAATAATCGAGTATCTGTTCGCCTTCATGCGCGCCGGCAAGATCGGCAACGATCTGCGATCCCTCGTCCTGCACTTCGAACCAGCCTTTCTGGAAGGACAGTTCTGCGGTCACATTCGGCAGGCGGGAAGGGCCTTCGCCGGCGGGGATGCGGACACCCTGACGGGCGATATGCGTTGCTTCCGCACCGCTCTCTTCCAGCGCCTTCAGCACCTTGTCGCGAGTGGCCTTCAGCGTGTTGGCCCGCAGATCAAGTGTCGGGCGCTGGTTCAGCGCCTGCGCCTCGGCAAGCCAGCCCTCTCCGAACGCCGTCTCGAAGGATGCTTGAACCCATTCGGGAATGTCGCCCTGAATATGGGCTGGTGCATCGGCGAGAGAACGGGAGAGAAAGGCTTTCTGCTTTTCTTCATCAGGCGCGGCAGGGGCAAATTTGTCGCCGTCGAATTCCGCCGCAAGTTCCGAAAAGCTCTTGCCCCATTGGCGCAGCAGAACTGCATAACCAAGCGAGGCGGCGCTGTCGTCATCCATCAGCCAGGCGTGTGACAGTTTCATGCGCAGCGCGTCATAGACGATGTTGCCGATCGCGGCCCTGTCACCCGAACCCGCGAAACGATGGGCAAGTCCCCAGTCCTTCAGAGCATCGGCAACGGGACGCCTGCGTCCCTCAATATCCGCCAATACTTCGATTGCTCCGGCCAAACGCCCGCCCAAACGCATTGTCTACCTCATTTTGCTGATTAGCCCGGTTGGTAGACGCGAATGGCGGCAAGGGCAAGGCTCAATCGGCGCTGACGACCTCGTAGCAGACCTTGGCGGTGCCGGAACTGATCATGCCGATGTTTTTGGCAGCGGCCTTGGAAAGATCGAGAACGCGACCCTTGATGAACGGACCGCGGTCATTGATGCGCACCACAACGGCCTTGCCGTTACGGGCATTGGTAACCTTGACCTTGGTGCCGAACCGCAGCGAGCGGTGAGCGGCGGTCATGTTGGCGGCGTTCATACGCTCGCCCGAAGCAGTCTTGGAGCTCAACGCATACCACGATGCCCCTCCACAACCATTTGCCGCATTAGCCTGAAGAGGCGCAATGATGGAACAGGCGGCTATAGTTGCGACGGTGAAAGTTATACGACGGATATTCAACAAACTGTGCTTCCCTGAAAATCGGCCCCGCGCCGATTGATTGTGCCCTTGCTAAACGGCCATTGTCTGGCCTGAACGCGTTTGAATGCGAGATTGTAGGGCGAGGGAAAAATGGCGAAAAAAAGCTGATCTCAAATCACGAAGTGTTACAGGCTGTAACATTCGTGATCGTTAGCCGGAAAGGTGTCGTCAGTGCCTTATTGTTGAAAAGTGGAAAAAATGACGCAGAATCAATGCTCAATGGAAATGCTGTTACAAGTCACGCCTTCGTGAATCCAGTTCACGAAATGTGAGTGAAATATTTTTCTAATGGCTATGATTTTAGCGATTTTTGCATGGTTAATAAAAGCCTAATTGACTGAAAAACCACCAAAACCATCCTCAAAAACGGGTTTGGAAGGATTTTTCATCGCTTTTAAATGGGGGATTTTTAGCCCCGCCAGAGGCCGCTTTCCCACAATTGTGTCAGGGAGATTTTGTACTCCGGGAAGCTGAAATCGAAACCGAGGCCACGTATCCTGGCGTTGGAAACGCGCTTGTTCTCGCCGTAGAAGGAGCGTGCCATCGGCGTCAGATCGGCGGTCTCGAATGCCTGTTCGGGAGGCGGCTCAACGCCCATCAACGTGGCGGCGAAGCTCACCACATCCTGCGGCGGGGCGGGTTCATCATCCGTCACATTGAAGAGGCCGCGTTCATTTCTCCGCGCCAGAAAGGCGTGGGCCGCACCAATATCCTCAACCCGGATGCGGTTGAACACCTGGTCTTTCTTCACCAGCCTGCGCGCCGTTCCCTTTTCGAAATTCATGAAACTATTGCGTCCGGGGCCGTAAATTCCCGAAAGGCGCAAGATGGCAAGCGGCACGCCCGCTTTTTCAGCAGCCGCAGCCCACGCGGTTTCGGCAGCAACGCGTTCCACGGACCGGGCGGAAACCGGGCGGCACGGGGTTTCCTCATCCACCCATGCGCCGTCATGGTCGCCATAGACGCCAACGGTGGAAAGATAAGCGATCCATTCAAGCTTGGGCAGAAGCCGTTTCAGGTCGTCGCCCAAAAGCGCAAGCAGTGGATCTCCATCCTTGCCCGGCGCGATGGACTGCACGAGATGGGTGACATTGGTCATTGTGGCGATGAGATCGTCATTAAGATGGGCACCGTCGAACAGGAAGGGTGTCATGCCAGTTGCAGCAAGGCTTGCGAACTTGTCCGTGCTGCGCGTGGTGCCCGATATCGTTGCAGCTTCGGTTTTCAGCGCGTTTGCGATGGCCTTGCCCGAATATCCTGCGCCGAAAATCATCACATGCATGGGTCACGCCTCTGCCAGTTGCCATTCCATTTCAGCCTCCGGATCAGGCTCCGGGGCGCGGCCGGCAGAGTATGCACGGAACTCCTCGCTGTCCATAAGCTGCGACAAAGCCCATGCGGCCATGCCGCGCACCTCCGGTGCCGGGTCTTTTTCGGCGAGAGACTTGCATTGCTGCACGAATTGCCGGTCGCGCGAGTTTCCAGCAGCTATCAGAACGTTGCGGATGAAGCGGTTACGCCCGATGCGCTTGACCGGTGAGCCGCTGAAGAAGCTGCGGAAGGCAGCGTCATCCAGCGTCAGCAGGAAGGCGATGGAAGGTTCCTTCAAATCCTCGCGCGCCTGCAGCTTCATCTCGGAGGCGCTGGCCGCGAATTTGTTCCAGGGACAGGCGGCAAGGCAATCGTCGCAGCCATAGATGCGGTTGCCTATCATCGGCCGGAACTCGTGCGGGATGACGCCTTTGTGCTCAATGGTGAGGTAGGAGATGCAGCGGCGGGCGTCCAGCTGGTAGGGGGCGGGGAAGGCGGCCGTCGGACAGGCATCGAGACAGGCGCGACAGGAGCCGCAATGGTCCTTCTCGGCCTCATCAAGAAAAAGCTCGGCGGTGGTGAACATGCTGCCGAGAAACAGCCAGGAACCATGGGTGCGGCTGACCAGATTGGTGTGTTTGCCCTGCCAGCCGAGCCCCGCGGCTGCGGCAAGCGGTTTTTCCATCACCGGCGCAGTGTCAACGAAGACCTTCACGTCCTCGCCGGCGCGCGCGGCAAAACGGGTGGCGATTTCTTTCAGTCGCCCTTTTATGACGTCGTGATAGTCGCGGTTGCGGGCATAGACCGAAATGGCTGCCTTGTCGGATTTCGAAAGAAGGCCGCGAGGATCTTCCTCAGGCCCGTAATTCAGCCCGAACATGACAATGGAGCGCACGTCGCCCCACAGCGTTTTCGGCTCGGCGCGACGGGCCTCGGTCTGCTCCATCCACGCCATGGTGCCATGATAGCCCTTATCCAGAAACTGCCTCAGCCGTCCTGGTGCCAGCGGAATGCTGTCCGGCGCGGTGATACGACAGAGATCGAAGCCGAGCGAAAGCGCCTCCTGACGAACGAAGTCCGTCAGTTTGCGAGCGCGTATCCGCTGCTTGTCGCTGGCAACGTCGATGGTCGTTTCTCCTGCGGGTTACTCTGCGACATATATATGCGTAGCTACACGCCGCAGCAAATAACCGGGAGGCCGGAACTTAGAAATCCAGATCGGCGTAGTGGGAGGAGGGGGCAAGGCGCGGAATGCGCTCGCTGAGGAACGGCCGGAAGGACGGGCGCGATTTCAGCCGCTGATACCACTCCTTGGCAATTGGCGCTTCAAGCCAGTTGATTTCGCCGAGATAATCCAGCACCGAGACAGAGGCGGCGGCGGCAAGGTCGGCATAACTCAACCGGTCGCCCGCCAGCCACGTCCGCGAACCCGCCAGCCATTCCAGATATTTGATGTGCTGACGAACATTGTTACGCGCGGTGCGCAGAAGCTTGGAATCCGGGGGGCCACCACCCTGCGCCGCCGTCATCTGCAATTTATAAACCCGCTCCCGCACCAGCGGTCGGGTCACATCGTTTTCCATCTTCTGCAGGAACCACTCGGTCAAGCGGCGGATTTCCGCCCGCTGAAACGGGTCTTCCGCCAGCAATCGCCGGTCACGCTTCAAAACCCCGTGCGTTTCGTCGAGAAACTCGGCGAGCACGTAGGGACCGCTGAGAGAGCGCATATTATCATCGAGATAGACCGGCAGGGTGCCCGCCGGATTCAGCGCCAGAAACTCCCGCCTTCTTTCCCACGGCTGCTCCTCTACGAGATCGGTCTGGAACCCGTATTCCGAAAGGATCAGACGAACGAACCGGGATGCGGTCGACATGGGAGAGTGATAGAGAGTTGGCATCGGTACTCAATTTTTACGATTGGTTGTCATGATCGACAATTGCCGGAAAACTTTTTCAGTTTCGCTTCATCAAGACGCTATAAGAGCTTGGCTACTTTAAAACAAGTTTAACGCAATTGCTTTCCATTCCCGCTTCCCCCTGAAAAAAGGATACCTCATGGGTGACCAATCGATCATCAGCGCGCTTTTGCTGGGCATTATCGAGGGTCTTACGGAGTTCATTCCCGTTTCCTCAACGGCGCATGTGCTGCTGTCCGGGCATTTTCTCGGCTTCAAATCGCCGGGCAACACCTTTGCCGTTCTCATTCAGCTCGGCGCGATCATTGCTATCCTTCTTGTTTATTTTCAGAAGCTTGTGTCGATCGCCGTGGCGATGCCAACAAGTGCCAAGGCGCGCCGCTTCGTGCTGGCCGTCGCTGTCGCCTTCCTGCCGGCGGCGGTGATCGGCGCTCTGGCGCATGACTTCATCAAGACGGTGCTGTTCGAAACACCCATCCTGATCTGTATCGTACTGGTTATCGGCGGCGTCATATTGCTGGCCGTCGACCGAATGCCGCTGAAGCCCAGATATACCGACATCATGGATTATCCGCCGTCGCTTGCCTTCAAGATCGGTCTGTTCCAGTGCCTTGCGATGGTTCCGGGCACCTCCCGGTCCGGCGCCACCATTGTCGGCGCGCTGTTGATGGGCACGGACAAGCGCTCCGCCGCCGAATTCTCGTTTTTCCTGGCGATGCCGACCATGCTCGGCGCGTTTGTGCTCGATCTCTACAAGAACCGCGATGCGCTGAGCTTCGATGACAGTGCGCTGATTGCCGTAGGCTTCATCGCCGCTTTCGTCTCCGGCCTCTTCGTCGTGCGCTCGCTGCTGGACTTCGTCTCGCGACGCGGTTTTGCACCCTTTGCCTGGTGGCGCATCGTCATCGGCTCGCTGGGTCTGGTGGCACTTCTGCTCTACCGTTGAGCCGAGCTTTAAAATAGCCGTTCGTTTCCAATGCACGGACAAAATAAAAAGCGCCCCGGAGAATCCGGAGGCGCTTTTTATTTGAGACTTGTGAAAGCTGATCAGTTCGTGCTGATCGAAGCCGTTGCGCAAGGGTCAACACCGTAGGCGGGAGCGCAACCGCTCTTGCCCGCTGCAACCGTGCCCGGCGCCATGAAAGAACCCGCCAGAACCACCAAAGCCGCACACGCAAAAAAGAGTGCGATAGATCTGCCCATTTTATTATTGCCTTTCAGACGTTCGTTCGCGCGGATTACGCCGCCGTGTGTGAAGTGAGGGTTCTGGATATGTTAGGAATGTGGCCATTATCAATAAAGCGGCTTGCTGAATACCGGGTTAATGCGAAGTCTTTTCCACAGTTGCGCTTGTGCCACGCTTGGCTGTGGAGGCCACTTTGCCGTTAACTTTTACCCGGCTGTTCAAAACAGCTTCAGTCGATGGTGCACCTCCCCTGCAGTTGAGGGGGAAATGCGCCAATAGCGGTTTGGTTGCGATTGAATTGCGCAAAAACAAAAAGCGGGAATGGCTCCCGCTTTCGTTCAGATCGTTAATGCGCGACGGTAGGTTTATGCTGCTTTTCCGGCGTTCGAGAACTGTCCGTGCGGGCGATAGTGCACCATGTAGGACGGCAGGACGGAAGCAACGCGAACGGGCGTAATGCCGATGCCTTCCAGGGTCAGGCCGTTCTTTTCCGCGTCAGCGGAAACGACATTATCCTTTTTCAGCATGGTCACCTGATCGACAGTCAGCGGCGGCGTAATCAGCGGCACCAGCGAAGCGATTTTGCCGATCATTGAGGCGACGCCGAAAGGCAGGTTGACGAAAGGACGCTGACGGTAGGTTGCGGCAAGAACCGCCTCAAGACAGTCGCGGAACGTCATGACGTCCTGGCCACCCAGTTCATAGATGGCGCCGGGCTTCAGCTTGCCATCCACGCTGCGGGCAACGGCTTCTGCTACATCTTCGACATAGACCGGCTGAAACTTGGTTTTTCCGCCGCCGATCAGCGGCAGGAACGGCAGGCTGCGGGCCATCTTGGCGAATTTATTGAAGAAGTCGTCTTCCGGTCCAAAGATGATCGAAGGACGCAGGATCACGGCGCCGGGCAGAACGGAATGGATTGCTGCCTCGGCGCGGCCCTTTGTGCGGCCGTAGCCGGTCGGCGAATTGGCATCGGCACCGATGGCGGAGATGTGCGTCAGCGTTGCACCGGCGTTGCGGGCTGCCTCGGCAATGGCTTTCGCGCCGAATTCCTGCACGGCGTCAAAGGTGTTGCGGCCGCTCTCGGCCAGAATGCCAACGCAATTGACCACGTGGTCGGCGTCTTCGATGGCTTTGACGATGGAGTCGCGATACCGCAGGTTCGCCTGGGCAAACGAGATCTGGCCGACATTGCCGAGCGGCTGCAGGAAACCAGCAAGATCGGGACGGCGCACGGCAACGCGGATGCGGTAACCGCGCTTGGCGAGCATCCGCACGACATGCCGCCCGACGAAACCCGAACCGCCGAAAACGGTGACGAGGGGTGGAAGGTTGGCCAAGGTCATGGGAGGCTCCTCAGAAGCTGTCGATAAAGCGTTTTTCAGTCTCTTAGCCCAAAGCCGTGCGCGCGTGAAGAGACGTTGTCACAAGGCCCGGGACTAGTTTTGGAAATGCGGTTGACGACCGTCAAATTCCTTCGACGATCATCATCTCCGCGTCGGCGACTTCCTGACGGATTTTGGCCGCCGCCTGGTATTCGGGCGAGTTGTAGCAATTGATCGCGTGCTGCACCGAGGGGAATTCGATGATGACGTTGCGTGCGCGTGCCTTGCCCTCAAGTTCGGTCAACGCACCGCCGCGGGCGAGAAAGTTGGCGCCGAACCGCTCGAAAGCGGGCTTCGCTGTCGACACGTAGTCCTTGTAGCGTTCGTTGTCGCGTACATCGACGCGCGCGATCCAGTAGCCCTTTGCCATTTCGTCTCCTCCGATGGTCCTTATTGATTTGCCGGAAAGCTGGCGCGCAGCATGTCGTCAAGAATGGCGCGGGCTGCTGCTTTCGGATTTTCTGCTCTGACGATGGGGCGGCCGACAACCAGATGGCTCGAACCGGCTTTGATGGCGTCAAAAGGCGTCATCACGCGCTTCTGGTCTCCCGCCTCGGCACCGGCCGGGCGAATACCAGGGGTGACGACGGCAAGGTCGGGGCCCAAGATTTCACGCACCGCCGTCGATTCCTCTGCCGAACAGACGATGCCGCCCATGCCCGCCTCGCGCGCCTGTTCCGCACGGCGCAGCACCAGCGAACGGGCATCCGATGCATAGCCGGCTTCCGCAAGATCGGCATCATCCATCGAGGTTAGCACGGTGACACCAAGCAGGCAGAGGCCAGAGCCTTCGGCTGCCTTGACTGCGGCGCGCATGGCTTTCGGGTAGGCATGCAGGGTCAGCATCGACATGCCCATGCGGGCGATGTTTTCGACGCCGGAGGCGACGGTGTTGTCGATGTCGAGCAGTTTCATGTCGAGAAAGACTTTCTTGCCGCTCTGGGAAAGGTCGCGGGCGAATTCGAGACCACCGGCAAATACCAGCTGATAGCCGATCTTGTAGAACAGAACCTCATCGCCGATCTTCGACACGATGTCTTCAGCTTGTTGCACAGTCGGAACATCGAGCCCGACGATCAGTTTTTCGCGCGCGGTCATTGTCTTATCCCTGCCATGTTTCCATTGCCGTCCAGTCGCATGTGGGGCGCTGAGCTGCAAGTGAAAATTCGGCGATTGGGAACCGGAAAAGATTGCCGCCGCCGGGTGGCTGGTCCTTGCCGCGACTGATGCCGACGCCTTCGATATGGCATTTCAAAAGCGTGCCGACGCCGCCATGGCCGACAAAGGCAATCGGCTGTTGCGGGTCGTGCCGGCCTAGAACGGCCGTGACGGCGTTAACAATTCGCGCCTGCGCATCGATTGCCCGTTCCCAGCCGTGAAAGCTCTCTCGCGGATGGGCAAAAAACCAGTCGGCAGCCTTTTCGAATTCCGGCGGCGTCAGGAAGCCTGTTGCCGACCGGTCGTTCTCATGCATCGCCTCGATGATCTCAATATCCGCGCCGGATGTTTCAGCAAGGATTCGGGCGGTTTCGATGGCTTTGGTTTCCGCGCTCGACACGATCCGGCGCAATGCGCGTGCCCATGGCAGGCGGCTTGCCTCAAACGCCCGCCGTGCACCCAAGTCCGAAAGTCCCCATTCCGGAACCGGAACCGCCGGATCGATCCGGACCTGGGGATGGGTAATGTAAAGGGCGTGCATGGGAACGGTCCTCAATGGCGATGGAAGGGCAAATCAGGACCCTAACCATCTGTCACGACCGGGAAATGACGCCTTTGCCCACTCTGCCGTGTGATCAGGCCCGCGTATAGGTCCACAATTGCGCCGGAGGAATGTTGCGCACGATGAAATCGAAATGGCGGATGTGGTAGAGATGCGGCTGCGCAACGATCGGGGAAATCGGACCGTAGGATATCTGTATGACGGGGCGGCCGTGCGGCACGCGTTTCAGCAATTCGTCGAGAAGCTTGATGCGGGCGGCCATCGGAAAATTCAGCATCGGTACGGCGGAAATGACGCTGTCGAACATCTGGCCCTGGTGCTCGCCAAGTGTCGCATTCAGATCGAAGGCATCGCCATTGATGAAATTGACGCCGGGATAGCTTCTGAGAAGCTGGTTGTAGAAATCGGTCGAATATTCGATGGCCGTCAGGCGCTCCGGCTTGATGCCGCGTGCCAGAATGGCCTTGGTGATGACACCGGTGCCGGGGCCGAGTTCGAGAACTGGCAAGTCTGAATGCGGGTCGATGACACTCGCCATTTTTCTTGCCGTGATGGAGGATGTCGGGACGATGGCTCCGACCTTTTTCGGCTGGCTGACCATGCCTTTGAAAAAGCGGATTTCTTCCTCAAATTTTCTTTCAAAGCGTTGCTTCAGGTTGAGTGCCATAATTCCCCTCGGATGTATTTTGGTCATTGTCAAAAAAATGTTACGCACTGTTTATCTCATTTGGCGCTAAAACAAGGCAAAATGTCGTAATTGGAAAAATTCGTTTAGCGTTAGAAATCTATCTGCGCCGAATCAAAAAACGCCGGTGGAGCGATCCACCGGCGTTTTTTGATTGATTCGAAGACAAAAAGTCCAATTTAAACGCGCATCGGCATCAGAACATAAAGCGCATCGTCGCCGGCGGTGTCGCGAACGAGCGTTGGCGAGCCCGCATCCGCCAGAAGGAAAATCGCGTCTTCACCGGAAAGCTGCGAGGTGATGTCGAGGAGATATTTGGCATTGAAGCCGATTTCCATCGAATCATTGTCGTAACCGACAGCCACTTCTTCCGTTGCACTGCCGGAATCCGGATTGTTGACGGTCAGCGTCAGCTGGCCGTTGGTCAACGCCAGCTTCACGGCGCGGCCACGCTCGGAAGAGATGGTCGACACGCGATCGACCGCACGGGCGAAGGTCTGGCAATCGACGCGCATTTCCTTGTCGTTGCCGGTGGGGATGACGCGCTGGTAATCCGGGAAGGTGCCGTCGATCAGCTTCGAGGTCAAAACGACCGAGCCGATGGTCAGGCGGATTTTCGCGTCCGATACCTCGACGGTGACATCAAGTTCGGGATTGTCCATCAGCTTCTGCAATTCGCCGACGGTCTTGCGCGGAATGATGATGCCCGGCATGCCTTCGGAGCCGGAAGGCGCATCCACATCGGCGCGCGCAAGACGGTGACCGTCCGTCGCAACTGCGCGCAGCTTGAGGTCGCCGTTGCTTTCGATGGTGTGGAAGAAGATGCCGTTCAGATAATAGCGTGTCTCTTCGGTCGAAATCGCAAATTGCGTCCGGTCGATCAGCATCTTCAGGTCGGTCGCCTTCAGTTTGAAGGTGTGGCTGAAGGTACCGGCGGTCAGATCCGGGAAATCGGTTTCTGGAAGGCATTGCAGCGAGAATTTCGAACGGCCGGAAGCAACCGTCATTGTGGAGCCATCCGGATTGGTGGCCAGAAGCACTTCGGAACCATCCGGCAGCTTGCGCACGATTTCATAAAGCAGATGCGCCGGCACGGTGGTCGCGCCCGCCTGCTCCACCATGGCCGGCGTCGCTTCGGTGATTTCGAGGTCGAGGTCGGTCGCCTTCATATCCAGATTGGCGCCGGATGCGCGCAGCAGAACGTTGGACAGGATCGGGATCGTGTTACGACGCTCGACGACCCTGTGGACGTGGTTCAGCGATTTAAGAAGGTTCGACCGCTCAAGAGTAATACGCATGGACGCTACCGCTTTCAACCGTTGCGACCCGGCCACCGCCGGATCGGTAAGAAGAGTCTTGACCGGCCGGAACGCCGGATAATGTGGACGGGCAAAATGGCAGAGTTATTGCAGAAAATGCAAGAGCCGAGTGCATCTGCCGCCGGTCATTTTGCTGCTATACAGCATGATCCACAGCCTGTGACCGCCCGTGGACCTTGTTCGCCGGTTTTCTATTGCCCATAAAGGGGTAAAACTGGAGCGACCGGCCGGGAATGATCGGCCAGAATGATTGGAAGCCGTGTGACGGAAGAAATATCGAACAGCGACGCCGGACAGGCGACCAAGAGCTTCAGGATCGGCACGGCCACTATTCCGGCGCGGCCGTTGGAGCCGGCGCTCTATCTCGTGGCCACCCCCATCGGCAATCTCGGCGACATCACCATCCGGGCGCTGGAAACGCTGGCTTCGGCCGACGTCCTAGCCTGCGAGGATACCCGCGTCACCCGCATTTTGCTTGAGCGTTACGGTATCCGCACACGTCCGCTCTCCTATCACGAGCATAATGCGCAGGAAGCGGGACCAAAACTCATCGCCGCTTTGGAGGCCGGAAAATCCGTGGCGCTGGTGTCGGATGCCGGAACGCCACTCGTCTCCGATCCCGGTTATCGCCTTGGTCAGCTCGCGCTGGAGGCCGGTCATCGCGTCGTGCCGGTGCCGGGAGCGTCGGCGCCGCTTGCTGCCCTTGTCGGTTCTGGCATGCCGAGTGACGCCTTTCTGTTCGCGGGCTTTCTGCCCGTAAAGGATCGCGGCAAGCGCGACCGTTTTGCCGAGCTTGCGAAAATTCCGGCCACCCTCATGTTTTTTGAATCGCCACGCCGCATTGGAACCTCCGTAAAGGTGGCATCGGAAGTCCTTGGCCGCGATCGCCGCGCTGTGGTGTGCCGTGAGCTGACCAAGACTTTCGAGGAGTTCCGGCGTGGCACGCTGGGCGAGCTTGCGGAATATTACGACGAGGACCGTGTGGTGAAGGGCGAGATCGTGCTCCTGATAGAGCCGCCCTCTTATGACGAAATTCCCGATATCGAGGATGTCGAGAGACTCCTGAAGGATCTCGTCACAACCATGCCTGCCGCGAGGGCCGCAGCCGAGGCGGCAAAGCTGACGGGCCTGCCGCGCAAGGAGCTTTATCAACGGCTGCTGGATATGAAGGATGCGGATGGCCGCTGACGGGCAAACGAACAAGAGACGAAAGGCCGAGCGACGCGGCCACGCTGCGGAATACTGGGCAGCACTCTATCTGCTGTTTCGGGGATACCGCATCCTCGCCATTCGTTATCGAACCCGACTAGGGGAAATCGATCTCATTGCCCGCAAGAAGGATGTCGTCGCCATCGTCGAGGTCAAGGCGCGGCCTTCCGGTGCCGGGGCTGTCGATGCGGTCGGCTTCCGTTCGCAACAACGCATTCGGGCGGCTGCCGATATTTGGCTCTCCCGCCGCAAGGATGCCGCGCGGTTTTCGTTGCGTTTCGATATCGTCGCAGTCCTGCCACGACGCCTGCCGCAGCATTTCATCGACGCTTTTTGAGGGGGGAGGCAATGTCCACTGAGCGGGAAAAAATGGCTGCGGGCGAATGGTATTGTTGCATGGATGCCGAACTGGACGTGCTGCGTGCCCGCGCCCGCCGTGCCGTTCACCAGCACAACACCGCGCCGCCGGATGAGCGTGAGGCCATGTCGCCTTTGCTGCGGGCGCTCTTTGCCTCCGTTGCGGAAGGAGCCTTTATCGAAGCACCGTTTCATTGCGCTTACGGCTTCAACATTACGTTGGGTGCGAACGTCTATCTCAATACCGGCTGCGTCATTCTAGATTCTGCGCCCGTGCGGATTGGCGATGGCGCGATGTTGGGGCCGGCCGTGCAGATCTATTGCGCCGAACATCACCTGGACCCGGTTGCGCGTTCGCAAGGCATTGAAATCGCAAAGCCGGTCACGATCGGTCGCGATGTCTGGATCGGCGGCGGCGCGATCCTTCTGGCCGGCATCACCATTGGCGATGGCGCGATTGTTGGGGCCGGTTCGGTGGTGACGCGGGATGTCTTGGCCGGGACGACGGTGGTCGGAAATCCGGCTCGCCCGATAAAGCGCAAGGACGCTTGAGACATCCGTTTCTGGAAGAATGGAGTCCCTATCGCAGGGACTGTAATAAATCTGACATAAAACCGTTAAAGAGGCGTCACGGAACGTCTCTATTCGCATCCTCATCCCAATAAATGGTGGAGAGGATTTAGTAATGTTGAAGAAGATTTCCATGGCCGCAGTGGCGGTCAGCATTTCGGCAACGTCTTCCATGGCTGCGACCAACATCACCTGGTGGCACGGCATGGGCGGCCGTAACGGCGAAGTCATCAACGAAGTTTCGCAGAAGTTCAACGAAGCCCAGAAAGAATGCGCTCTGACGCCGGTTTCCAAGGGCTCATACGAAGAAGCGCTTGCAAGCGGCATCGCTGCTTTCCGTTCGGGCGAACAGCCGAACATTCTCCAGGTTTTCGATGCTGGCGCTGCCACCATCATCAACGCCAAGGGCGCTGTCATTCCTGCGGAAGACCTCATCAACAAGGCCGGTTACAAGTTCGACCGCGAAGCCTTCATCAACGGCGTCCGCTATTTCTACGCTGCCGCTGACGGCAAGTTCGTCGGCATGCCTTTCAACACTTCCGCGCCGATCATGTATGTCAACGACGAAGCCCTGAAGAAGGCCGGCGTCGAAGCTCCGAAGACCTGGGAAGATTTTGAAAAGGTCGCACCGAAGCTGAAGGAAGCCGGTTACATCCCGCTCGTCCAGTCGCAGCTCACCTGGCAGTTCACGGAAAACTTCTTCTCCCGCAACAACATCCAGTTCGCAACCAACAACAATGGTTACGACAGCGTCACCGACACCAAGCTGAAGGTCACCGATCCGAACCTCGTCATGATGTTCGACAAGCTGAAGGACTGGAAAGACAAGGGTCTGTTCGCCTACTACGGCGCCGGCTGGAACGACAACCAGAAGCCCTTCGAAGAAGGCAAGGTTGCCCTCTGGATCGGTTCCTCGGGTTCGTTCGGTGGACTGCAGAAGACGGCGTCCATGCCGTTCTCGGCAACCTTCCTTCCCTACTGGGGCTCCATCAAGGGCGCTGGCACCAACTCCTTCATCGGCGGCGCTGCCCTCTTTGCAATGTCGGGCAAGTCTGAAGCCGAAAACAAGTGCGTCGCTGACTTCTTCCAGTTCCTGACTTCGCCGGAAATCCAGGTCTTCTACCACAAGGCTACCGGTTACGTCGCTATCACCACGGCTGCTTACGAAAAGGCCAAGGCTGAAGGCTTCTACAAGGAAAAGCCTGCCGCCGAAGTCGGTATCCAGCAGCTGTCGCTGCCTGCAGGCGAATGGTCCAAGGGCTACCGCCTCGGTTTCTACCCGCAGATCCGCTCCATCATGGAACGCGAATACAACCGCATCTTCTCCGGCGAAGTAACGCCGAAGGACGCCTTCGACATCATCGAAAAGGAAGGCAACGATCTTCTCGCCCGTTTCGCTAAAACGGCTGGCTGATCTCCCTTTTTGAAACCAACGATAGTTGTCGAGCCTCCTTTCCGCCGGAAAGGAGGCTCGCTCTTGGATTAAGGAGGCGCAAGCGTGGCCTATACATCGTCTCAACCGCGTCTGGCCCGGTTTCTATCCGGCCGGTCTGCAAAAACCGGAAAAACGGCGAAGGCCGCAGAAGCCAGCATGAAGCGCGTGCAGTTCTCCTCGTCCTACGTGCCCTATCTGTTTCTGGCGCCGCAACTGGCGGTGATTTTCATCTTCTTCTACTGGCCCTCCGTCCAGGCCGTGCAATCGTCGTTCTTTATCGAAGACCCTTTCGGGTTCGGTGCAACGTTCGTGGGCTTCGCCAATTATTCCGATGCCATCTTCAATCCGGAATATCTAAACATCGCCAAATTCACGGTTGTCTTCACCGTGCTCGTTACTTTCTTTTCGCTGGCGCTCGGTCTTTTGCTTGCGGTCAAGGCCGATGCGGTCGTTCGCGGCAGTTCCGCCTACAAGACGTTGCTGATCTCCGTTTACGCCATCGCGCCGCCGGTTGCGGGTCTCATCGGCATGATGTTTTTCGACCAGCATATCGGGCCTTTCGTCAAGATGGCCGCGTTTTTGGGCTGGGATATGAAGGTTGGCCTCAACTACTTCGATACCGCCTTCGCCATGATTGCCGTCGCGGTCTGGAAGCAGATCCCTTATAATTTCATTTTCTTCCTGTCCGGATTGCAGGGCGTATCCGTCGCCGTGCGCGAGGCTGCCGCCATCGATTGCCGATCGGGCGTGCGCCGGTTCTGGACGGTCATCATGCCGCTTCTGGCACCGACTGCCTTCTTCCTGCTGATCATCAACATCACCTATTCGCTGTTCGATACGTTCGGCATTATCGACGTGATGGTGAAGGACAAGGCCGCCAACAATCCGATTACGCTGGTCTACAAGGTCTTTCTCGACGGTTTCCGCGGCAATGACATCGGCGGTTCTTCTGCCCAGTCCGTCATCCTGATGCTGGTCGTCTTCGTTCTGACCATCATCCAGTTCCGCTTCATCGAAAAACGCATCCATTACAATTGAGGGAAAAGACAATGTACAAGACAAAACCCCTCGACCATCTGGTGCTGATCATCGGCGCACTCTTCCTGATATTGCCTGTCGTCGTGGCATTCATGACGTCCACTCATACGGCGGCGGAAATCCACCGCAGCGGCCTGACACTCGTTCCGGGCGACAATTTCGTCGGGACCTATGAAAAGGTCCTGACGCAGAAGGGCGGCTTCACCGGGCAGATCACCGGTCTCAACATGGTGCTCAACTCGCTGATCCTCGGCATCGGTTTTGCCGTCGGCAAGATCGTCCTGTCGATGATGGCAGCCTATGCGATCGTCTATTTCCGGTTCCGGTTTGCAACGCTTGCCTTCTGGATCATCTTCACCACCCTGCTTCTGCCGCTCGAAGTACGCATCATGCCGTCCTATGAGGTGATGAGCAAACTCGGCCTCTTGAACTCCTACACCGGTCTGATCGTGCCGCTTCTGGCGTCTGCGACGGGCACTTTCTATTTCCGGCAGTTCTTCAAATCCATTCCTGAAGAATTGCTGGAAGCCGCTCGCATCGACGGTGCGGGCCCGGTCAAGTTCTTCATTGATGTGATCATCCCGCTTTCCCGTACCATGATGGCGGCGATCTTCATCATCATGTTCGTTTACGGCTGGAACCAGTACCTCTGGCCCATGCTGATGACCACGGACGAGAGTTTCTTCACCCTGATGCGCGGCATCAAGTCGATCCTGCAAGTCTGGGTCGGTTCGCAAATCCCCGATTACAACGAAGCTTTCGCGCTTGCCGTTCTGGCCATGCTGCCGCCTGTGATGATCGTCGTGATCTTCCAGCGCTGGTTCATCAAGGGCCTGACGGAAAGCGACAAATAAGGAAACCGAAAATGGCCGCGATAGAAATCAGTCAGGTCTGCAAGGATTATCACGGCGGCGTGCGTGCCGTGCATCACGTCGATATCGACATCAGGGACGGCGAGTTCATTGTTCTCGTCGGTCCTTCCGGCTGCGGCAAGTCCACGCTCCTGCGTATGGTGGCCGGACTTGAGGATATTTCCGAAGGCACGGTGAAGATCGGTGACCGGGTGGTCAACCAGGTAGATCCGGCTGACCGGGATATCGCCATGGTGTTCCAGAACTATGCGCTCTATCCGCATATGTCGGTGCGCCAGAACCTGGAATACGGGTTGAAGAACCGCAAGACGCCGAAGGCGGAGATCGATGCGCGCGTGGCCGAGGCCGCCCGCATGCTGCAGCTCGAACCCTATCTGGAGCGCAAGCCGCGCGCCCTTTCCGGCGGCCAGCGTCAGCGAGTCGCCATGGGCCGCGCCATCGTGCGCAAACCGGCGGCCTTCCTGTTTGATGAGCCCCTGTCCAACCTTGATGCCAAACTGCGCGTTTCCATGCGCGGCGAGATCAAGCGCCTGCAAAAGCGCCTCGGCACCACTTCGATCTACGTCACGCACGATCAGCTGGAAGCCATGACGCTGGCAGATCGTCTGGTGGTGCTGAACGGCGGCCGCATCGAACAGATCGGCGCACCGCTTGAGGTCTATCACACCCCCGCTTCCACCTTTGTCGCAAGCTTCATCGGCTCTCCCGCCATGAACCTGCTGAACGGCGAGTTGCATGGGGATAGCCTTGCCGTCGGGCCGTCGCTGATCGCACTCAACGGTTTCGCCCCCACCTCCGGCCCGGTTACTGTGGGCATGCGGGCGGAAGATTTCCGCCTGGCGGCGGCAGGTGAGCCCGGTTTTTCGCTACGCGTCGAGTATATCGAGGAACTCGGCTCGCAGCGTCTTATCCACGGCATGATCGGCGACCAGAACCTGACTGTGGCGTTTTCGCCGGAGGTCGAGATTCCGGCTACCTTGTCGGTCGCCATATCTCCGGACAAGCTGCACTTCTTCTCCAGCGAGACCGGCAAGCGCATAGCGAGCAAGGCGGAACAGGGTGTGGCGCAGCCCGTGCAGTTGGCAACGGCCTGAGTGGACGATAAGAAATCGGCGCGATGACTAAAATTGCGCCGATTGTCAAAACCGCTTCGTTACGATCCCGATGATAGAAGATCTCCAATATTTCACGGGGGTTTTCTAATATGCCTTTAAAGATGATGTTCGCGGCGGCTGCCACCATGGCCATCCGCACGGTGCCGATATTGCCGGCCTCTTTGCGCCGGGCAAAAGACGAGAGCGTGGTTAGCGCGTCCTGCACCGATTTGCGGCTGCAGCCGGCCCCCATCAACCCCGACTGGATAATTTCCGGTGATCCTCAGGCGCGTGCGGCGGATCATTCCAGAAGCGGAGACCGCGCCTCCAGCACAGCCATGTGGGATTGTACGGCGGGCGAGTTCCGCTGGTTCTTCGGTTGGGACGAGACCGTCTATATCCTTGAGGGTGAGGTGCATGTGACGGCGGAAGACGGCACAGTCAGTATCCTGCGGGTGGGTGACGTCGCTTATTTCCGCGCGGGAACATGGGCCACCTGGCGGGTGGATGAGTATGTCCGCAAGGTTGCCTTCATGCGCCGCCCTTTCCCCACGGCGCTGGCTCTGGCCTACCGGGTCAAGAACAAGCTGTTTGCCGGTCGTTCCTACAAGCTGGCGGCCTGAACTGGTAAAACACTCCGGCAGGTGGAGCTCTGCGCAGCGCCACCTGCGGAATTGTGAAGGTTCAATAAAACTCACAAAAAGCACCCCTCGCAGCAGTTGCGTTTGAATGGTCGCTGCCCTACATCTTCAGGGTTTTCTGAAGCATTTCCGGGTCTCTTCCGGTCCTGCGGGGAATCGCGAACAGACGAGGCAATGGGCACGGCGGAACCGCGAAGCGTCCGCATGCTGCAAGAGGAAGATGCGCATGGCGAAGATCAAGAACGTCGCGATCCAGATGGATCATGTCTCCGGCATCAATATCGCCGGCGACTCCACCTTCGCCATGAGCCTTGAGGCGCAGGCACGTGGATACCGGCTGTTTCACTATACCCCCGAACGCCTCTCCATGCGCGATGGCAAGATCTACGCGACCGTCGAACAGATGGAACTGCGCGATATCAAGGGCGACCATTTTTCGCTCTCGGAGCCGGAGCGGGTCGATCTCTCGACCATGGATGTCATTCATCTGCGACAGGATCCGCCATTCGACATGGCCTACATCACCTCGACCCATTTGCTCGAGCGCATTCATCCCAAAACGCTTGTTGTCAACGATCCCGCCTGGGTCCGCAACTCGCCGGAAAAGATTTTCGTCACCGAATTCGCCGATCTGATGCCGAAGACGCTGATCACCAAGGATGTCTCTGAAATCGCCCGCTTCCGCAATGAAATGGGCGATATCATCCTCAAGCCGCTTTATGGCAATGGTGGTGCAGGCGTCTTCCATTCCGCGCGGGACGACCGCAATTTCTCATCGCTGCTGGAAATGTTCGGCCAGATGTTCCGCGAACCCTATATCGCCCAGGAATACTTGCCGGATGTTCGCAAGGGCGACAAGCGTATCCTTCTGGTGGATGGCGAGCCCGTGGGCGCGATCAATCGCGTGCCGGCGGAAAATGATGCCCGCTCCAACATGCATGCCGGCGGCCGCCCGGAGCCAACGGAACTCACCGCGCGTGAGAAGGAAATCTGCCGCCGCATCGGCCCCGCCCTGCGCGAGCGCGGTTTCCTGTTCGTTGGCATCGATGTGATCGGCGATTACCTCACGGAAATCAACGTCACCTCACCGACAGGCATTCGTGAAGTGCAGAAATTCGGCGGTGCCGATGTGGCAAGCCTGTTGTGGGATGCGATCGAGAAAAAGCGCGAAGCACAGGATTTCTGAGGCAATTTCCTCGCCACCTGCGTTTGTTCCGCGTGCACAACTCTATACAACTGAAATACACCGTGCGCGCGAAATTGTTCGCTTAATGTTCTTGTTTTATTCTTTGCTCTGTGGCAGGTTACTTGAGAGTGGCCGCCATCGGGGCATAATGCTTTGATGTTGTGGCCGGTTTGCGGGGGCAGGCCATGGTGGCGCGGGTCAATACGGTTGCATTTCAGGGAATAGAGGGTGTGCCGGTCGAGGTGCAGGTGATGGTCGCACCCGGAAAGGTCGGCATCCAGATCGTCGGCCTGCCGGACAAGGCGGTGGCGGAAAGCCGGGAGCGGGTGCAGGCCGCGCTCCACGCCTCCGGTCTGGCGCTGCCGGCAAAAAAAGTCACGGTCAATCTTGCGCCTGCGGATTTGCCCAAGGAAGGATCGCATTTCGATCTTCCGATCGCTTTGGGTCTCATGGCCGCGTTGGGAGCGATCCCGGCGGAAGCGCTCGGGCAATATGTGGTTCTCGGCGAACTCAATCTCGATGGCACCATCGGCACGGTTTCGGGCGCTCTGCCCGCGGCCATCGGTGCCAATGCGCTCGGGAAGGGTTTGATTTGCCCGGCTGATAGCGGGCCGGAAGCAGCCTGGGCCGGGGCTGGCATCGATATTCTCGCCCCACGCAGCCTTATTGCGCTTGCCAACCATTTTCGCGGCACCCAGCTTCTCTCCCGCCCGATGCCCGCCATCCGCGCCAATCCGGTCAATTTGCCGGATCTGGCCGATATCAAGGGGCAGGAGACGGCCCGGCGCGCGTTGGAAGTGGCAGCTGCCGGTGGCCATAATCTGCTGATGGTTGGCCCGCCCGGCTCCGGTAAATCCATGCTCGCCGCGCGCTTGCCCTCAATTCTGCCACCGCTCGAGGCTGCGGAATTGCTGGAAGTGTCCATGGTCCACTCCATCGCCGGCCAATTGTCCGGCGGCAAGCTGTCGGACCGCAGACCGTTTCGCACGCCACACCATTCCGCCACCATGGCCGCGCTTATCGGCGGAGGGCTGCGTGCCAAGCCGGGTGAGGCTTCACTTGCCCACCACGGCGTTCTTTTCCTCGATGAGTTCCCGGAATTTGCGCCTCAGGTGCTGGATGCGCTGCGCCAGCCGCTGGAAACGGGCGAATGCATCGTTGCCCGTGCCAATCACCGCGTCACTTATCCGGCGGAAATCCAGCTTGTCGCTGCGATGAACCCCTGCCGGTGCGGCAGAGCGGGGGAGCCGGGTTTCACTTGCGCCAGAGGGCCACGTTGCATGACAGATTATCAGGCCCGCATTTCCGGCCCGCTGATGGATCGCATCGATATTCGCATCGACGTTCCCGCCGTCTCCGCCACTGACCTCATCCGTCCCATGACTGCCGAACCGAGTTCGGTGGTGGCCGCCCGTGTCGCTCGCGCCCGCCTTGCGCAGCAGGAGCGTTATGCGGCGGCGGGCTCTTCAGGCATTCGCACCAACGCTCGCTGCACGACAACGCTGATCGAAAAATATGCGGAGCCCGATGCTTCCGGGCTGCAGTTGCTGCGCGATGCTGCCGAACAGTTGAAGTTCTCCGCACGCGGTTATCATCGCATTCTCAAGGTAGCCCGCACATTGGCTGATTTGGACGGCAAACAAACTGTCGGACGTATACATGTGGCCGAAGCCATTTCATACCGCATTGCCGGTGAAAGACTGACGGCGGCGGCATAAGCGGCCTTCCTTCGCCCTTTATCGGCTAAAACAATTGTGCCGCTGGCGGATGGCCGGCGGCACAATCGGTCATTGCGGTCAGGCGCGCGTTTGCGGCCTGACCGAAGAGGAACGGCTTAAAGCCCAAGCCCTTCGAAAAGGGCGGTCGAAAGGTAACGTTCCGCGAAGGAGGGAATGATGACGACGATATTCTTGCCGGCATTTTCCTCACGTGCGCCGACCTTGATCGCCGCTGCGAGTGCCGCGCCCGAGGAGATGCCGACGGGTACGCCTTCCAGCTTCGCCACCAGACGGGCGATTTCAAAAGCGTCGTCATTGGTCACGGTGACGATTTCGTCATAGATTCCAGTGTCGAGGATCGCGGGTGCAAAACCGGCGCCGATGCCCTGGATCTTGTGCGGACCGGGGTTGCCACCGGAAAGAACCGGGCTGTCGGCTGGCTCGACGGCAATGACCTTCACCTCCGGCTTGCGGGATTTCAGCACCTGGCCCGTACCGGTGATAGTGCCACCCGTACCGATGCCCGAAACAAAAATATCGACAGCACCCTCGGTGTCGTTCCAGATTTCTTCCGCTGTCGTCTTGCGATGAATATCCGGGTTTGCGGGGTTTTCGAACTGCTGGGGAATAATCGCGTCTGGCAGGGTTTCGGCCAGTTCCTGTGCCTTGGCGATGGCGCCCTTCATGCCCTTCGGGCCTTCAGTCAACACCAGTTCCGCACCCAGCAAGGCCAGCATTTTCCGGCGTTCGACCGACATCGTTTCCGGCATGGTCAAGATCAGCTTGTAACCCTTGGCGGCGGCGGCAAAGGCTAGCGCAATGCCCGTGTTGCCGGAGGTCGGCTCAACCAGCGTCGTTTTGCCGGGGGTGATCTTGCCCTGGGCTTCCAGCGCTTCAATCATGGCAACGCCAATGCGGTCTTTCACGGAGGCGATGGGGTTGAAGAACTCCAGCTTGGCGAGAAGATTGGCCTTCACGCCCTTTTCCCTCGCCAGCTTGTCCAGCCGCACGATCGGCGTATCGCCGATTGTTTCGGTGATGGAGGAATAGACGCGTCCGCGTCCGGGCTTTCTGGCTTCGGGCATGATGCTCTCCTGTATGAAGGCTACACGATGTGTGGCCGCAAGATTTCAGCGGCAGAATAGGAGCAATAGTCTTGTCAGGCCAGCGAACGTTCGTCCTAATATCGTCTGATTACCGGAAAAAATTCACGATAAATCAGGCAAATGCACGAAATCGTTTCAGGTGCTGCGGATCGCGATCATGGTCGCCGTTCCCGCCAGAATTCCCGCCGCGGTGCGGTTGAGGATCGTCAACGCACTTGGCCGTTTCAGGAGGTTGCGCGCCTTGGCAGCAAGCAGGATGTAAGGCAGGAGAACGGCCATCAATACGACGAAGGTCAGCGCCAGAAGTGTCGCATATTCCGATGGGCCGATCATGCGGATGTCGATCAGCGTCGGCACCAGCGCCACATAAAACAGCATGGTTTTTGGATTACCCAGCGTGATCAGCAGGCCGGACAGAAACGACATGGGAATGCTGGTGCTTTTTTTCGCCTTCAGGTCCTGTGGCAAGAGGCCGGCGGTCCAGAGCTTCCATGCGATATAGAGAAGATAGGCTGCGCCGGCAAACTTCAGGACCATGAAGGCCTCCTGAAAAGTCTGCGCCACGAAGGCGAGGCCGAGGATCACGCCGGTCAGGTAGATCATGTCGCCCAGCACCAGCCCGAGGCCCATGAAGAAGGTTTCCCGAAACCCCGATCCAAGCGCCCGCGCCACGATCGCCGTCATGCCGGGGCCAGGGATGGCAGCGGCGATGAAGAGTGCGGTGGAATAGGCAAGAAGGGTCGTCAGCGTCATGGTCATTTTCCCCGAAAATCCGCCAGATCAATAGCGAAAATCAGGGGTGAAAACAATCGCCCATAAAGGGGGCTGGTCAAAGCCCCGTGGAGCCGAAACCACCGGCACCGCGTGCCGTCTCGGATGTTTCGGTCACTTCGCTGACTGCCACCTGCGTAACTGGTGCAATCACCATCTGTGCGATGCGCATGCCGCGCTCGATGACAAAATCGGCCTGCCCCAGATTGGCGAGAATGACCTTCACTTCGCCGCGATAGTCGCTGTCCACCGTGCCGGGGGAATTGAGGCAGGTGATGCCGTTCTTGATGGCGAGGCCGGAGCGCGGACGGATTTGCGCCTCATAGCCTTGCGGAACCTCGAAGACGAAACCGGTCGGCACCAGCGCCCGTTCGCCCGGCTGCAAAGTGAGCGGTTCATCGGCCGGCACTGCGGCGCGCAGGTCCATTCCGGCGGCGCCACGGGTTTCATAGGAAGGCAATTCGAGGTCTGCGCCATTGGCGAGACGCACAAGCCGGAGGAGGGGGCGATTATCATTTTGAACGGTCATGCGGCATTAGTTTGCCGAGATCGCGGCAAGGTCAATTGCAAATGCGGGCCTGAAACGCTAGATACCCCGCAATTCCACAGGATTTGTCAGATGGCCGAAACACTTGCCGAGGCGGTCTCCCGCCGCCGCACCTTTGCTATTATTGCGCACCCGGACGCGGGTAAGACCACGCTTACGGAAAAACTGCTGCTGTTCGGCGGAGCGATCCAGCTTGCCGGCGAGGTGAAGGCGAAGAAGGATCGCATCCAGACCCGTTCGGACTGGATGAAGATCGAGCGCGAGCGCGGCATTTCGGTCGTCACTTCGGTCATGACCTTCGAATATAACGACCGCGTCTTCAACATCCTCGATACGCCCGGCCACGAAGACTTTGCCGATGACACCTACCGCACGCTGACGGCGGTGGATGCGGCGATCATGGTCATCGATGCCGCCAAGGGTATCGAGCCGCGCACGCTGAAGCTTTTCGAAGTTTGCCGCATGCGCGATATTCCGATCATCACCTTCATCAACAAGATGGACCGCGAAAGCCGCGATCCCTTCGAGATTCTGGACGAGGTCGAGGAAAAGCTGGCGCTCGATACCGCGCCGATCACCTGGCCGGTCGGCCGGGCGAAGAGCTTCTGTGGCGCTTACAATCTTGCTGAAAACACCTTTCGTGGCAACGACACGCAGGTGGATGGCCTTTCGGTCAACGGCCCTCAGGCTGTCGCCGATCGTCTGCCGGAAAATGAGCGCAAGGTCTTTATCGAGGAAACGGAACTGGCTCTGGAAGCCTGCCGCCCCTTCGACCGTCAGGCGTTCCTGGAAGGTCACATGACGCCGGTATTCTTCGGTTCGGCGCTGCGCAATTTCGGTGTGCGCGACCTCATCAATGCGCTGGGTGATTTCGCCCCGCCGCCGCGCGATCAGGTGGCGGATACCCGCACCGTGCATGCGGCGGAAGACAAGATGACGGCCTTCGTGTTCAAGATTCAGGCCAATATGGATCCCAACCATCGCGACCGCATCGCGTTTGCCCGCATCTGCTCCGGCAAGCTGGAGCGCGGCATGAAGGCGCGGCTGTCGCGCACCGGCAAGCTCATGGGGCTGACCGCACCGCAATTCTTCTTCGCGTCACAGCGCCAGCTGGCCGATACGGCCTTTGCGGGCGATGTGGTCGGCATTCCCAACCACGGCACGCTGCGCATCGGTGATACGCTGACCGAAGGTGAAAACCTCGTATTCCAGGGCGTGCCGAACTTCTCGCCGGAAATCCTGCGCCGCGTGCGCTTGGAAGACGCGATGAAGGCGAAGAAGCTGAAGGAAGCTTTGCAGCAGATGGCGGAAGAAGGTGTCGTGCAGCTCTTTTCACCAGAAGACGGCTCGCCCGCCATCGTCGGCGTTGTCGGCGCGCTGCAGCTCGATGTGTTGAAGGAACGGCTGATGGGCGAATATGGCCTGCCGGTCTCGTTTGAAATGTCTCGCTTTTCCGTCTGCCGCTGGATCTCGTCCGATCAGCCGGCGGAAATGGACAAGTTCCTCAACGTCAAGCGCGGCGATATCGCCCGCGATCTGGATGGCGATCCGGTGTTTCTGGCGCAGGATGCCTTCTCGCTGCGGTATGAATCCGAGCGGTTTCCGGCGATCAAGATGGTAGCGATCAAGGAATATCACGTTGCCAAGGCGGCGTGATATCAGCCGGATTGCACTTTGAATGCCAAGGGCTTAGTTTCCCGGTTAAACGGGAAACTGGTCCGGCATCATGACGCTTTCAGGCAAACATATTCTCCTCATCATCTCCGGCGGCATCGCGGCCTATAAGAGCCTCGACCTCATCCGCCGTCTGAAAGAGCGCGGCGCCAAGGTGACGCCAGTCATGACGAAGGGCGCACAGGAATTCGTCACTCCGCTTGCTGTTGGCGCACTGTCCGCCACCCACGTCTTCACCGAGCTTTTTTCGAGGCAGGACGAGCAGGATGTCGGGCATATCCGGCTCGCACGCGAATGCGACCTCGTGCTGGTCGCGCCCGCCACCGCTGATCTGATGGCGAAGATGGCGAATGGTCTGGCTGATGATCTTGCCTCCACGATCCTTCTGGCGACCGATCGGAAGGTGCTGGTCGCGCCTGCCATGAACCCGAAAATGTGGTCGGCAAAGCCAACGGTGCGCAATGTCGAAACGCTGAAAAAAGACGGCGTGTTTTTCATCGGCCCTATGGCAGGCGAAATGGCGGAAAAGGGCGAGGCCGGTCTTGGTCGTATGGCGGAGCCTTTGCAGATCGTTCAAGGCGTTGAGGCTTTGCTGGATGGCGGGCTGAAGCCTTTAAAAGGCAGAACGGCAATCGTTACCTCCGGCCCCACCCATGAGCCGATCGATCCGGTGCGTTACATCGCCAACCGCTCCTCCGGCAAACAGGGCCATGCCATCGCAGCTGCGCTTGCGGAATTGGGTGCGGAGGTAACGCTGGTCTCGGGTCCCGTCACGATTGCCGATCCGGCGGGCGTTGCAACGGTCCATGTCGAGCGTGCCGAGGAGATGCGCGATGCGGTGATTTCAAGGCTGCCAGTGGATATCGCCGTCATGGTTGCCGCTGTCGCCGACTGGCGGGTGGCGGGTTCTTCGGAGCAGAAGATCAAAAAGCAGCCGGGCGATGCCCCGCCTGCGCTGCAACTTATGGAAAACCCCGATATTCTCAAAACCGTCGGCCACCACGAAAAGCGCCCGAAGCTGGTGGTGGGTTTCGCCGCCGAGACGCAGGATGTGGAGAAAAACGGCCGAGCCAAACTGGAGCGCAAGGGCGCGGATTATATCGTTGCCAATGATGTTTCGGCGGAAACCGGCATCATGGGCGGAGACCGCAACAGCGTGAAGATCATTTCGAATGAGGGTATCGAGGCCTGGCCTGATATGGACAAGGCCGAAGTCGCCAAATGTCTGGCGGCCCTTATCGCGGAGAAACTCGCATGAGCCTTTTCGATCGCAAGACATTCGACAGGTTGCTCGGAGAATGGCCGGGCGTCCGTTTCGTCGATCAGTGGGATTCCCACGTTGCCAAGGTCGGAGACAAGGTCTTTTCAGTTTTGGGTGAGCGTGACGACTGGCGGCTTGTGGTGAAATGTTCGGAGGAAAGCTTCGAAATCCTCACCTCGCTGGAAGGCGTCCACCAGGCACCTTATTTCGCCAAGCGCAAATGGATATCGATCTCCGATCATTCACCGCTGGAGCAAGAGGAGCTGGAACACTATGTCCGCCGCTCCTATGAACTCGTTGCTGCAGGGCTGACGAAGAAGCTGCGGGTCGAACTGGGAATTCTCCCGGCCTGAAGGCGGCATTACCGCCAATCCCCTCAATTCTCTTTCGTGTTTCGCCCGATGATCTGGCGAACCCCTTCTTTAGTGAAAGGCTGAAAAAGCTGTGGCAGAAAGCCCTTTGCGATTTCTCCCTTGATGCCGATGTTGGTCGAGGAAGGGCGATCGGGATTGAAATAGCTGCCGAACAACTGGTCGAAAATGACAAGGTTCTCGCCATAATTGGTATTTCCCTCCGGCAGCTCTTTGGAGTGGTGCCAACGGTGCAGCCGGGGCGTGCTGAACACGTAGTCCAGAGGCCCGGTTTTCATATCCACATTGCAATGGGTCAGAATGCCGATGAAGGCGGTCACAGCCGCGAGCCACCAAAACACCTGCAACGGCGCGCCCATGAGATAAAGCGGAATCTGGCTGAGCGCGATCTTGAACAGCGAGTCGGCCACATGAAAACGGCCCGTATTGACGACCCAAAGGCGGACAACGCTGTGATGAAGCGCGTGGAAACGCCAGAAGAACACCGTTTCATGGGCGATACGGTGCGCCCAGTAGAGACCGAATTCAGCGATCATCAGGGCGAGCGTGACCTGAACAACCATCGGCAACTGAGAAGGCCACAGGTCGAATTTCATGGCCGCCAAAGGTTGCAGAAAAATGGCGGTCAGCATTGGAAAGAGCACCGCTGCCATGGCAGCAAGCTGAACAAGCCCCTTGGTCAAGAGCGTGTGGGCGATATTGTTGACGGTTTCACCATCAGACTGAAGCCATTCCGTCTCATGGGGAATGTAACGCTCAAGAAGAAACAGGCTGGCCACCGCGCCCGCGTAGACGGCGAGGAATGTGGTGATTGGATGCTCACTCGAAAAAGCGAAATAAGCCCCGGTAAGACCGAGAAAAAACACCATGGGCCACGAGCAATAGGTAAGGACCCGTTTTACGGCTTCATTTTTTGCCATCAATCTCAATTCCCGTCCGGCAATCATTTAACTTTCAACCAAGATCAGGTCATTATCCTCGATTTGTTGCAGCAGCATGGTACGCATCTATCGAACTGGAAGACCGGCGATTTTTCGGTTCGAAAGTGTGCCGCACCGGCGTGAGCGCCGAGTTTGAATATCGTTTAGCTGATCCTGATCGCGATATAGAGAAGCGTCAGCGCAATCACCCAGAGCGCCGCCCGGCCCCATTTGGTGTGGCGCGCTTCCGCCTTGCCGATCGCTTCCGCGGTCTGGGCGTCGAAACGCAGGCCGTTCTCGCTCATATACACCAGGTCGGAATGCAGCTTCTCCGTCTTGGTAGCGATCTCGGGTGCCGCTTCCGCAAGCTTGAGAGCCGCCTTCACGCCGTCCTTCAGATCGGTGACAATGCGTTTCGGGCCAAGATTGTCTCTTATCCAGCCGCTGACGACCGGATCGGCCGCTTTCCACATGTTGAAACGCGGATTGAGCATGCGGGATACACCTTCCACCACCACCATGGTCTTTTGCAGCATCACCAGTTCCGGGCGTGTTTCCATGTCGAAGAGCTCGGTAACTTCGAACAGCAGCGTCAGCAACTTGCCCATGGAGATCGTCTCGGCCGGCTGGCCGTGGATCGGTTCGCCGATGGCGCGGATCGCCTGCGCAAAGCTGGCTTTATCGTGATGGCCCGGCACATAACCGGCCTCGAAATGCACCTCCGCGACGCGCATGTAATCGCGGGTGATGAAGCCGTAGAGGATTTCGGCAAGGAACCTGCGTTCTTTTTTGCCCAGCCGCCCGGCAATGCCCATATCCACGGCTACGATCATGCCCTGCGGATCGACAAAGAGATTGCCGGGGTGCATGTCGGCATGGAAAAAGCCGTCGCGCAACGTGTGCCGCAGGAAGGACTGGATGAGGGTATCAGCCAGCTTGTTCAGATCGTGGCCGGCAGCCTTCAGCCCCTCAATATCCGACATCTTGACGCCGTCGATCCATTCCATGGTGACGACATCGCGGCCGGTGCGTTCCCAATCTACCTCCGGAACGCGGAATCCGGGGTCTTCTTTGGTATTTTCGGCAAGTTCGGAAAGGGCGGCGGCCTCAAGCCGCAGATCCATCTCGATCTTGGTTGTCTGTTCCAGCGTGCGAGTGACTTCCACCGGCCGCAGGCGGCGGGCAGAGCGGACGAAACGCTGTTGCAGGTCGGCGATCAGATACATCGCCTCCAGATCGTTCTGGAAGCGCTGGCGAACGCCGGGGCGAATGACCTTGACGGCGACCTTGCGCGGCCCTTTCGGCGTATCCACTATCGCCGGGTGAACCTGGGCGATGGAAGCGGCGGCGATCGGATCGCCAAATTCCCTGTAGAGTTCCGAAACAGAACGCCCGAGCGAACCTTCAATATTAGCCTTGGCCGCGGCTGCGGGGAAAAATGCCATGCGGTCCTGCAGGCTCGCAAGATCGTCGGCGAAGTCGGCGCCGACCACATCCGGCCTTGTGGCCAGAAACTGTCCCATCTTCACATAGGACGGGCCAAGCCGCTCGACAGCTACCGCTAGCCGGTCGCTACGCTGCGCCCGCTTGGCCTTGCTGCGGGCGAATGGCTTCAGCAATGCCTTCATCACTTGCGCGGAGGCAGGAAGGTCATCGGATGGCAAGGCCAGCACGACGCCTTCGCGCACGAGAACCCAGCCAACCCTTGCGAGGCGGAAATATGCGCCCAAAGTGCTCATGCTTATGCTTGTCTCCTGCTTTTGCCGGGCATGGTCTTAAAGCTTCCAGCCGGAATGCAGGGCGGCGATACCGCCGGTGTAATTTGTATAGGTCACGCGCGAAAAGCCGGCGGTACGGATCATCGTCGCGAAATCCTCCTGATTGGGGAATTTGCGGATAGACTCGACCAGATATTGATAGGGCTCGGCATCCCCGGTGATCATCTTGCCGAATTGCGGAATGGCGTTGAACGACCATGCATCATAGACGCGGTCGAGTAGCGGCATTTCCACTTCGGAAAATTCCAGCACCAGCAGTCGCCCGCCACGTTTCAGCACGCGGTAGGCTTCTTTCAGCGCAACGTCGATGCGCGGTACGTTGCGAATGCCGAAGGCGACCGTATAGGCGTCGAAGGTATTCGCCTCGAAGGGCAGCTCCTCGGCATTTGCTTCAACGAAGGTCAGATTGTCGGAGAGCTTTCGTTTTGCCGCGCGCTCCTCGCCAACGGCAAGCATCGAGGCGTTGATATCGAGAACCGTGGCATGCGCCAGACGGTTGGAGGCTTCCACGATGCGGAAGGCGATATCGCCGGTGCCACCAGCTACGTCAAGCACCTTAAAAGAGGCGTCCTTGCGCGGTGAAAGCGAGGACACCATGGCGTCCTTCCACAGCCGGTGCAGGCCGGCCGACATCACGTCGTTCATAATGTCGTAGCGCTTGGCCACCTTGTGGAAGACATCGTTGACCAGCCCCTGCTTTTTGCCTTCGTCCACTTTGTGAAAGCCATAGGACGTTTCCATGCCGCCTTGGGCAGTGGTACGGGCGTCGGTCATCGTCTGTCTCCATATTAATTGCGTGGCGGACCATAGCGGAAACGCCATGGCGACGCTATCTGTTGCCGCATCGCCTGGGCGCGACATTTCGCGTGCATTGTATAGACCACATGGTCCTAACGATAAACTGCCGGATAAGCCAGATGCCAGAATTGCCAGAAGTCGAAACCGTTAGACGCGGCCTCGCGCCCACCATGGAAGGGGCAAGAATCCGCAAGCTCCATCTTGGCCGTCCCGATCTGCGCTTTCCGTTCCCGGAGGACTTCGCGGGCCTGATCGAGGGCAGGACGATCATATCGCTCGGGCGCAGGGCGAAGTATCTCTTGATAGAGCTGGAAGACGGGCTGACGATCGTTGCCCATCTTGGAATGTCCGGCTCGTTCCGTATCGAGGCGGCGGCGGATGAGGCGGGAAATAGGAACGCGCCCGGCGCGTTTCATTATGCCCGCTCGAAGGACGGCAAGCACGATCATGTCGTCTTTCATCTGGATAAGGGCGAAGAGCGCATCTGCGTCATCTATAATGACCCGCGCCGCTTCGGCTTCATGCATCTGGTGGAGCGCAACAAGCTCGACCTCTACCCCGCTTTTGCGGAGTTGGGACCGGAACCGACCGGCAACGCGCTGAGCGCGGATTATCTCGCGAGCCGGTTCCAGGGTAAAAGCCAGCCGTTAAAAAGCACGCTGCTGGACCAGAAGGTCATTGCGGGCCTTGGCAATATCTATGTCTGTGAGGCGCTGTGGCGTGCCCATCTCTCGCCTTTGCGGGCGGCGGGAACGCTGGTGACCAAAACCGGAGAGCCGAAGCCGCAGCTCATCAATCTCACGGAGAAGATCCGGGACGTGATCGCGGACGCAATCGCCGCCGGCGGCTCTTCCCTGCGCGACCATATACAGACGGACGGAACGCTCGGCTATTTCCAGCATTCCTTTTCAGTCTACGATCAGGAAGGCCAGCCTTGCCGTACACCCGGCTGCGGGGGTACGGTTGAAAGGATAGTGCAGGCCGGTCGTTCGACCTTTTATTGCGCGGCCTGCCAGAAGTAGCTGAGGCGGAATAATGGCGAGGGAGACTGCCGTGGATTATGAAACGATACTGGTCGAGAAGCGCGACGAGGTGGGCGTGATCACGCTAAACCGGCCCAAGGCGCTCAACGCCCTCAATTCGGTGCTTCTGAAGGAACTTCGGCACATTCTCTCCTCGTTCTCTGCTGACGATTCCATCGGCGCGATCATTATAACGGGGTCGGAAAAGGCATTTGCCGCCGGCGCGGACATCAAAGAAATGCAGGGGCTGGATTTTGTCGATGCCTATGTCGGCGACTTTCTCGGCGGCTGGGACGAGGTCGCATCGACCCGCAAGCCGGTCATTGCCGCAGTCTCCGGCTTTGCGCTGGGCGGCGGGTGTGAGCTGGCAATGATGTGCGATTTCATCATCGCTTCGGACACGGCGAAATTCGGTCAGCCGGAAATCACGCTTGGCGTCATTCCTGGCATGGGCGGCTCGCAGCGGCTGACGCGGGCGGTGGGCAAGGCGAAGGCCATGGATCTGATTCTGACCGGCCGCATGATGGATGCAGCCGAGGCAGAGCGCGCCGGCCTCGTTTCGCGGATCGTCCCAGCGGCGAATCTCATGGATGAGGCGGTGGATGCCGCCACGCGCATCGCCTCGCTGTCTCGCGCTTCCGTTCTCATGGCCAAGGAAAGCGTCAATCGCTCCTTCGAGGTTCCTCTTTCGGAAGGGCTGAGATATGAAAGGCGATCCTTTCAGTCGCTCTTTGCAACAGCGGATCAGAAGGAGGGCATGGCGGCCTTCGTTGAAAAGCGCAAACCCGCTTTCCGGAATCGCTAAGGATTCGGAATATCGGCGTTTTCCGCCATTTGCGCGTTGACGGGCGTACGCTTTAGCGGTATATGCCCGCCCACGGTTAAGGAAAGCCATCCGGCTTGTCCGAAATTACTCCCGCATTCTTGGGTTAAGTGAGGTCTTCGAACGACCCGATCCTATGGTTGCGGAATTTGGTTTGAATTCGAAGAGAGGCATACATGGCCAATACAACTTCGGCGAAAAAGGCGACCCGCAAGATCGCTCGCCGTACCGCAGTCAACAAGGCTCGCCGTTCGCGCGTTCGCGGCTTCATCCGCAAGGTCGAGGAAGCTATCGCTTCGGGCGATCTGGCAGTAGCCACCGAAGCTCTGAAGGCAGCTCAGCCTGAGATCCAGCGCGCAGCGACGCGTGGCGTTCTGCATGGCAACACGGCATCCCGTAAGGTGTCGCGTCTTGCCCAGCGCGTTAAGGCTCTTTCCGCCTAATCCGGCTAATCACAATTAACTATTCAAAAAGCCTGGTCTTTTGACCGGGCTTTTTGTGATTCTAACCCTACGTTAATCATTCCTGCCGTAACGTGACAAACGCGTGTCAGATGAGCGACAAGAAAAACTGAATAAAAACAATGGATTGCCGGAGGTCTCCCGAAAAATGGGAAGCTTTCTCTACGGAAGTCGCAGCCAGTTTTGAGTCAAGAAGATTTTTATTTTTTTGCCAAAACGGGCTATCGAAAAATGCCAAAATTGAATCTCATTGATTCATAAGCGATTCTGCTTCGGACCTTGCCGGTGATGCAAAACGACCATTGCGAGTCAATGGTCGATCTGAGTTTTTGCAGAAAAAACGCCATTGATCTCTCCCCACGATCCTGCCTAAATGCATTTCAACAAGGGGTGCGGATCTCAGTCCACAGATTATCTCGATGATCGTATCGACGATATTCACCTTCTTGCTGGCGGGCCTTTCGAGGTCCGTTTTCTCAGGTCATTGAGCTTTTTGTGCCGTTTCGGTCTCGGAACGGGCTGGAGCTTTTTGTCCTTAAGAATGCGCCTTACAGTTGTAGCGAAAGGAGCGTTTTTAGCGTGTCGCAGGCCTCTCCATGAAGGGGAGGGAAATGGGATAACCGGCTCGCAAACAAGTAGTAGTCTTTGACGCTCTTTCGAGGGGAGTGCTGGAGGCGGGAAATAATACGAGGGGGATCTCTGGCGATCGTTTTTTGATCGTCAGGCTATGATTGGCAATTTGAAAGGCGGCAAT